>CAIYOY010000242.1 GCA_903927905.1 uncultured Verrucomicrobiales bacterium
CTGGCCAGGTTGAATCTGCTGAAAGTGTTGCTCGCGGAACGAGGGTTAACGCCGGAATTGAAACCGCTCCTGGATTATTCCACCGCGCCAACCCTGCCCAATGTTTTTATGATCGGTGATCGTGCCATTGATTTTTTGCGCGCACCGCACGAACACGAAATCTGGGACCTCGGCGCCGCGTGGTATGACATGACGGCTCTTCCGTTTGTCTATGCGGTGTGGGCTTTGCGCCGCATCCCAAATGCCGCCTTGCGCCGCCGGTTGCACGAAGCCAAAGCCTTCGGCATGGATACGCTTGACTCGATCATTTCCAACCGGACGGAGTATGACTATGACTTCCGCAAGGATTATCTGGGCTGGAACATTCATTATCATCTGGGGACAGATGAACGCCGGGGCATCGCCAAATTCATCGAGCTTTTGCGCAAACATAATTTGGGGCCGGTTTACGAGCCGAAATTTGTGGCCTGATTTATTTCGGGCGCACGCTGGCCTTAATTGTCGGAAAGGGAGGACCTCACCTCACCCCGGCCCTGTCCCCTCCATCCGATGGAGCGGAGAGGGAGAATCGTATCCAGCGGGTTGGCTTGATTTAAGCCCTTGGTTTGACAATGGGCTAGAACGAGAAGGCCGTGATGAGATGCGTCCATTTATTTCTTCGGCAACCACTTTTCCCAATTTTTGGCGAAGGCTTCGACATTTTCCTGCGTGATCGGCGTCAGGACTGAATTATCAATTGCTCCGGCAGGTTCCTTTTTGAAGTGGAGCTTGTTGATCAGCAGTTCCACTGCATGGTAACCGTAGCCATAGACGTCCTGAGACAACAACAATTGCACATGGCCGCTGCGGACATATTTCAGTTCTGGTGGCAACGCATCTACTGAGACGCATTTGATCGTTCCTGGTGACCACTTCAAGGCATTGTCGGTGAACAGCGGCCATCCACCAAGCAAACCCCAACCGGCGATGTCGGGGTTGGCTTGCATGACTTGTTCGATTTTGGCCACGGCGTCTTGCGGAGTTTCTTTGTGATAAAATATATCCAACATTTTGATGCCCGGAAACTGCTTGGCCGCTGAACGAAAACCGGCGGCGCGTTGTTGCAGGTTGGCAGCGTTGGGATTGCCGTCAATCGCCGCGACCACGCCTTTGCCGCCCAATAATTTGGCCAATTCTTCGAATGTTTGCTCGCCGCACTTGAAATCATCAATCCCCAGCGACACGAATCGTTTGCTGTTGGGCGCATCGCCGGAAAAGGTCAGGACTGGAATATTTTCGGCCACGGCTTTGTTGATCGCGCCGGTCACCTTGTTGGCATCTGAGGCGCTGATGATAATCCCGTCCACGCCGCCCAGCACCAGTTGCTCGATAATATCGGCCTGTTTTTGCGCATCTTCTTCGTTCGGAGTGCGCCAATCAATTTTTATCTGGACATGATATTTGGCACCCAATTCCCGCGCGGCATCATTGGCTCCGGAACGGGCGGCTTCAAAAAATGGGTTGCCTTGGGATTTGGCGATCATGCCAAAGGTGTAGGTCTTCGCGTTTTCCGCGAATGTAACGTTCGCGAAGACCAAAGCTAGGCCAACAATCAGGGCAGACGCATCTAAATTAGAGAGAAGAAAGACTGGGAGGTTTCCGATTAAAAAACTCAGCCGTCCCTCCGGGACTCTGGTCTTTTGTTGCCAAGACCCGGCATTGAAATGCCGGGCTATTTTCATAAGTCCCTTCGGGACAAGGGCGGAACACGCCGCACGAAAATTTAGGTGCGTCTGCCCTGGGCCGACAATAATTTTTAACATAGTCATTTCCTTGTAAACTCAATCACACATGCTTCACCAGCGGTCAATACCACTACGCTCAAATCTTTATTCTCTCGTCGCCCGTTTTCGTCAATTCGATAAACCTTTCCATTGGGTAATTGATATTTCTTATGATCAAGGTTCAGGGGAAATGATTGGGCCGTATTCGCCAAGTTTACCATTGCGACCGCGACATCGCCGTCTGGCGCGCGCCAAGCTGCGGCCAGCGCGTTGGCATAGTCGTGTTGAAAGGTTTTCAAGCCGCTGCGTTGACCGGCATAAATCGAGAGCCGTGACATATCAATGGTTTCTTTTCTGACATTTAATTCCGGGGGGCGCAAGAGCGTTCCATGTAAAAAATATTTCAAGCCCAGCATCCTCAGCTTCGCCAATCGCATCATAAAATCCGTTTCGTCTTTTCGTTCCTGCAAATGTGACGGCATGAAATTCGCGATGGTCGGCTCCAGGCCCCAGACAAAGGCCCGCGCTTGTTCCAGGCGGAATTGGTGCGAATATTTTTGATCAAGCAATTCGAGGGGAACTTTTGGAGCAAATTCTTTTGGCCACAAATCGTCATAAGGCGGCATGGTCAGGGAGGAATAGTTTCCGTAAAAAACAGCGCAAGGATGATACACCGCCTGGAAAAATGGGATCGGTTCCCAACCATTGTTACCCGCGTAGCGCTCCTTGCTCACTTGCAAAGTCAACATGACATCCAGATAAGGCAACCAGGCTTCACCACAACCTTCACCACCCAGGGTCAATGGATGATCAACTCGTTTACGAATGTCGCTGGAAAGTTTTTGAAATCCCTGCATCCAATATCGTCCCCCACCCAACGGATGGCCGTGGTTCGGATCGTAACAACTCAGGCTGCTGCAGGCCTGATCCATGTAAATTCCATCCACGCCCAAATCTTTCACCGCACTTTCAGCCAGGGTGGCGTACTTGTTCCGCCAAAATCCGGTGCCCATGCACATGGACGCGCACGGAAGTTTGGTGAAGGTGTTATAGACTTCGGGACGAATTTTCCCGTCTTGACCTTTCACGGCGAAAGGCGCGGCGTTTTCATTGGTCCAACTTCCGGTCGTCATGCCCCAGAGGCGTTGGTTCATATAGACCAAGGCATGAAGGCCTTGTTGGTGCGCCGGGGCCAGGGCATTGGCAAACGATTCGGCTCCTTCTCGCGGCGGCAGATATTCCGGGAAGCCGGTGTCATAAGCACAGCCATGCCACCAATGCCAGAACACTGAAACCGGCAGCCCCAATTGCCGCTCCAGCGCCTCCGCCGGGGCCAACACATTTTCTGAACGACCGCGATTCCAGACCCACAGGCCGGTTTGCAAAACCCAATCGGGCACAAGTTCTTTGCGCAAACGGCTTTCTTTGGCCCAAGTTTGTTTTGTGCCCCAGGCGCGATACCGTTCCGCCGCCGTGAACCAATCTCCGTGGAAGGTTCCGACAATCGCCGTGTAAGGAACTTCATAACGTTGCGCGGCAGTCGCGCCGCGCTCCGGAAAATGCACCATCTCATAATTAAATTCTCCACCGTCATTTTTCCAAAAGGCAAAGCCTTTGCGATACGCCTTGGTGTCATCGCACGAAAAATAAAAACCGGGACCCTCCTGCTGATAAAGCGCGAGGCATTGCAGGGAAAGCAGGCCGGGGTAATCCCATTCCCAGCGGGCGCCATTCGTCATCATGGCGCGGGGATTCGCAGCCAATTGGCCCATCCATTCCGGCACGGCGAGGAATTCGTTGGTTTGTGGCGGAAGATCCAGCAGCCGTGGAAAATGCACCCTTTGCAAATCCAGTGAGCCCAAATTTTCCAGCCGCAAATTCCAGCGGCTCGAATCCCCTTTGATTTTGACGGTCACCACCACTTTCAAATCCGGCGCAGCGGCCAAGCCAAATCCGCTCCAGGTAAAAGTGCGCCAATGCTTTCCCCATTCGCCAAAGGTAAGAGTCCATTCGCTTCTGGTTGTGGAATGAGATTGTTCCGGTGACAGTGTGAAATCTTTTCCCTCCAATTTCCAAATGCCGCCACCCAAAGCCTGATTCACCACATTCGACACCTCCATTGATTCGCCATGCCCAACCAAGGCAAAACCCAAAAGCAGCAGCATGGCAAGGGGCCGGAATGTCATGGCCCAGAAATACCGCATTAAAAATGGAGTTCAAGCTTCGGCTTTCGCCAGCGCGGTGCGATTTAAAGAGCTGATCAAGAGTTCCGAACAGAGGGCTCAGGTAAATTTTCACCCGTCAGAAGAGCGCCGCCTGCCGATTAACAATCGGCGTTACGTAGCAATGGCAAGATGTGCACTGATCGCACCCGTCACGAGGTTGGAATTTGCTATTATGAACCCGGCTCGCCTATGCTGGCAGCACGAATGAAAGTAATTCAGATCAATGAACACGACAGCCTGGCCGGGGGTTCCCGGATGGCTCGTTCTTTGCACGAAGCGCTGCGACAGGACGGAGTGGATTCGTGGATGTTTGTGCAAAACCGGATGTTTGATGACAAATATACCATCAGTCCAAAAGGCCATTTTCGCATCGGCGTTGCCATGGTTCGAGGGATGATTGATCAGCGCCGGGTGAATCGTTATAAAAACCGCAAGACGGATCGCTTTTGGGCCTGCCTGCTGCCTGATTTTGCCGCGCCGAAAGCCAATGCGCTTGCCCCGGACATCTTTAATCTTCATTGGATCGCGAATGGTTTTTTCCATATTGATTCGGTCGCCAAATTAACCGCCCCGCTGGTCTGGACGATGCACGACATGTGGGCCTTGACCGGTGGCTGTCAATGGAATGAGGGCTGCCTGGCCTATGAGAAACAATGCGGCCAATGTCCCGTGCTCGGTTCGGACAAAGAGAATGATCTTTCGCGCCGCACATTCCTGCGCAAGCTGCACTCGTGGAAAAATATAAATGTGCACGTGGTTTCTCCGTCGCGTTGGCTGGCCGAGGCGGCCAGGAAAAGCGCCATCACCAGTCGTTACCCGGTGTCGGTGATACCGAACGGTTTGAACTTGGATCAATTCAAGCCATGGCCCAAAGCGATGGCGCGAGAAATTCTGGAGCTTTCACCCGACAGACTCTGGATTGTGTTCGGAGCAATCGACCCCATCAGACATCAGAACAAAGGGTTCCATCTGTTGCAGGCAGCTTTGCAAAGGTTAAGGGAAAATGTGACTTTGCGCGAACGGGTTTCGCTCCTGGTTTTCGGGGCATCGGAACCGCATAATGCGCCTGATCTTGGTTTCCCGGCCAAATATCTCGGGCATCTGCACGATAATCCGACCATTGCGCTGGCTTTTGCCGCCGCGGATGTGGCCATCGTGCCTTCACGCTTCGAGAACCTTCCGACCACGGCCATCGAGGCCATCGCCTGCGGAACGCCGGTGGCCGGCTTCGACACTTTTGGGGTCAATGAAGTTGTGATCCCTAATGAAACCGGTTATCTCGCCAAAGCTTTTGAGCCGGCTGATTTGGCGGAAGGAATTCGTCGCATATTAATGTCACGACTCGCGGAAATGGATCCTTCGATTCCCAAAGAAGAAAATTTCCCCAGCCACGCCGCGCTCAGGAGCAATGCCCGGAATCGGGCCGAAACGGTTTATGACCGGCGCAAGATGGCGCAAGCTTACACTGGGCTCTATCAACGCATTTTACAATCAAGGCAGACTGGCCACGTAGGCCACTAAATCGCGAATATCCTGTTTGGAAAGCGCTTTACCCAATCCTTCGGGCATGCCGGACAGACCGCGCTGACGGGATTGAATATCCGTTTTCTTTACGGTCAGGAGTGTAACAGCGCCGTCTTCGGTGACGCTGATTTTTAATTCGTTGGCATCTTCGCTTTTGACAATGCCTGCGTAAATTTGGCCGTCTTTGGTTTTGACGATGACGTTTTCGAATCCGGGCGCGATTTGCTTGTTGGGAAACAGGATGGACTCGAGAATATATTCGCGATTGTGGCGGCCAAGGACTCCGGCCAAATCGGGGCCGACATTGCCACCCACCCCGTTGATCTTGTGACAGGTGAAGCAGCCTGCGGTTGGCCGTTCCATGAATATTTTTTTACCGACCGCAACGTCGCCACCATAAAGAGTTTCGCGGTAGCCGGCGAATTCATCATCCTTGTCCTGCTTGGCGCGGTATTGTTGGAGCTTTTGTTTGAGGGGTTTGGCTTTGCGCGAGGAAGCGGCTTCGATTAGATCAAACTGGATTTCTTTCGGAACCTGGCCAGCGATCAGTTTGTCGAGCCATTCGCGGAGGATTTTATCTGCGCCGCGACCTTTGAAGGAACCGAGCACGGCGAAGGCGCCTTGTTGTTCGGCGATGGTGCCACTTGCCAAAACTGTTGCGAGCGAATCGGCAGCTTCATCGGGAGAAATTTTAGCCAACAAACGATTGCATTCATTGCGGACAATCCGGTCGCCGCCAGCCATGGCGATTTTCACGGCTTCGTTCAGGCGCGAAGAATGGAAGCCATCCAACCCTTTCAGCGCGGCAAGGCGGATGATAGCCGAGACGTTGGTGTTGGTCGCCAAATCAAAGAGCAATGGACTGGCATTGGTAAAATTCAATTTCACGGCGGCATCAATGGCGGCAGCGCGAACACTCGCAGGCGGATCGCGTAAAAGTGTTGCCATGACAGGCGTCAGTGCGGTGACAGCGACTTGGCCATTGCGGGCAGGCAACGGCTGATATTGACCGGAAATGCGGTCTCGCTCAGCAGGATGTGGCCAAGTGGCGAGGGCGTGCAGGGCTTCGATGCGGCTATTTTCGGAGACATCGGCGCGAACGGCGTAATCGGCCAGGGCTTGCGCGTTTTCTTTGGTGCCAACGCGGAAATTGGCGTTGATGACGCGCCAGTTGAACATCTCATCCTTGGTGGGATGGTTGATGAGCGCGGCCATAGCGGGCATGGCGGCGGGAATCGGCGCATCGTTGATGGCACGGGCGGCTTCCTGGGCGACGAGTGGCTCGCTGTCTTGCAGAAACATGGTGATCTCGGGCATTTGCAAGCGACGCATGGCGACAACAATGGCGAGCCGGACGGAGGGAGATTGGTCATGCGCAGCGGCGATCAGCCCCGAGGGACCTGCGGCACCGATCAACCCCATCACACCGGCGTGACGGAGAAAAGGGTCTTTATCAGCGTTTTCACGGAGCATGGCGAGCAATGGCTCGACTGCATTTTTATCGCCTAATTTTCCAAGGCCTTGCGCGGCGAAGAAACGAACGCGCAGATTTGGGTCAGTCAAAGATTTTATCAAGGCATCGGCAGCGGCGGTCACATGCGCATCGCCAAGAATTTTGGCGGTTTGTGCGCGGATTTCGGCGTCCTTGTCGTCCAGTAACGGGAGGACCGCGGTAAGATTTTGATGGTGATGTTGAGCGGCTTGGCCCAAGCCCCAGATAGCGTGGATGCGAGCAAATTGTAGATTGTCTTTAAGTGCGACCGTGAGCATCGCTTCTGGACCACCGGGGCGGTCAGTCATTTCAATTTGCGCTTCCAGGCGAACCCGCTGGTCGGCATGGCCAAGAAGAGCGGCCAATTCGTCAAGCGAACGGTTTTCCATTCCTTCGCCAATCAGTTTTTTAGTTTCCAAAACCAAAGGGGACTTGACCAGGGATGGATCGTAAAGGCGATAGAGCCGCCCTTTGCTGGTGACCGGCCAATGCGCCACCCAATCGGAGACGAACATGCGGCCATCGGGACTGAAATTCACGTCGGTGGCGAGGATGTGCCAGAAAAATTCGGTGTGATCCACCATTTCAAATCCGGCGCCTTTGGGTTGGACGGCGAAGGAATGTATGCCGCTATTCGGGCTGGCGGATTTATAATCGCAGAGAAAAAAGTGGTCTTTGAGGCTTGCTGGAAATCCCGTGCCGGGATAATGGGTAAAGCCTGCGGGCCCCTGCGCAATGTGCGCGATCGGCGGGACAATATAGGCCGCCTGACCGGGAAATTGCAGGTGCCAAAGTTTTTCCGAATTCCATTCGCCCGCAGGCGTGGTTTCGCTGGATTGATTGCCAATGCGCCAGCCGCTGTCGCCGCCTTCGACGATGTAAATCAAACGCGCAGCGTCGCCGTAGTCGCAGTTGTTATCGCCTGAAAAAAGGTTGCCGCAATCATCAAAGGCGAGTTTTTGGGGATTGCGCACACCGGTGGCGAACACTTCCAATTCGGAGCCATCAAGATCGCAGCGCAAAACGGTTCCCATATCGGGATAGTCAAGTATTTTACCTTCGCGGGTTTTAACGTGAAGACCGCGATCGCCAATGGTGAAATAAATTTTGCCATCCGGGCCGAGACACAAACCGTGCAGATCATGGCCGGTCAGGCTGAAGTGAACGCCGAAACCGTAGCCAATGGAAGTGCGCTTGTCGGCGTGGCCGGTATGTTTGGCGTCCTCCAACATCCAGAAGTTCGGGATGTCGGTGTAATAAATTTTGCCTTTGCGCGCCAATATGCCCGCGCCGAGACCGTCCAGAACGCCGTTGAAACCGCTGGCAAAAACGTTGGAGTGATCGGCTTTCCCATCGCCATCGCGATCTTCCAGCAGGCGGATCTGCTCCGAATCGTTGGTGATGACGCCGAGTTGATTCCCGACAAATTTGTGGATCATCGCCGCCCGGTCTTCCACCGTCCGACAAGCCATGTCGGCGGAATACATGTTCATGTGGGCGCGAATATCATAGACGCCCTTGCGATACCGGTAGGTCTCAGCCACGAAAACGCGGCCTTGTTCATCCAAAGAAAAGGCGACGGGATTGAGCAATTGCGGTTCGGACGCGAACAGGTCCACCTTGAAACCGGGAGGCGTCTGGAATTGTTTGATGGCCAATTGCGGGTCAATGAGCGTGGACGGTTTGGCCGCGTGCGATTCGACGGTCGGCGGCTCGGCCAGGGCGGCGGTGGTGATTGCCAGCCCGACGATGAACAGGCCCGCCCGGCACCCTTTAAAAACCCGCATAACCCTCATCATTTGAGATATTTTGATTTCGAACATATTATCGTGAAAAGGCAGACGCTCAATGCCCGCCAAAGGTTTCCAACAAATAAACCGCCAGCAACGCACGTATTGACTGCAAAATGCTTATCGCCATAATTCAGCCGTGATAGACGCCGGAGTTCAAAACAAAATAGCATCGAATAACTGGTCAACGTCGGCGAACATCCTTGGTTGAATTATGCAAAAATTTCTCACTCTCGCCCTGGCTTTCCTGGTGTTGCTTCTGGCCGCGGTATGCTTCTGGCAGGCCAGTGAGCTTACCACGCAAAAAACCAACCTCGCGACGACCCAGGCTGAGCTAAAAAAACAAACTGAACGCAGCGAAACCCAAAAGTTGCTGATCAAGAAATTGGAAGAGGAAAAGACCGAGATGGCGGCAGCTCCTTCGACCACGGAAAATTCAACTGCCGCCAAACAGGAAAAAAATGGTGGGGCAGCAGCAGATGATTCAGCCGCAGGAGATGAGAAAGGCGGCTTGGGCGGGATGATGGCCAAAATGATGAAAGACCCCGAAATGAAAAAAGCTCTGGCGGCGCAACAAGGCCTGATGATCAAAAAGATGTATTCCCCGTTGCTCAAAAACATGAACCTCTCTCCCGAGGAAACGGAAAAATTTAATACCCTGCTGGCCGACCATCAACTGGCCAATATGGAAGCTGGCTCGGCTTTGATGGGAGGCGATGGTGACAAGGCCGAAGCGACCAAAAAAATCCAGGAAGTAAGCAAAGAGTTCGAAAGCTCGATGAAGCAATTCCTCGGCGACGATCGTTATGGACAATACACCAATTACCAGCAATCTCTCGCTGACCGCATGGCAGTGGACCAGTTCAAGGGGGAATTGGGAGACCACCCTTTGACCGAGGAGCAAAGCCAGCAATTACTGCAATTGATGATCGCGGAACGCAAAAATGCCGGGGCTTTTGCTCCGGATGGAGCAGAAGGCTTGAGCCTGCTGAATTCTGACGAGGCCTTGAGCAAGCTGATGGATAAAGCAACGGAAGCTGACCGGCAAATATTGGCCAAGGCGACCTTCCTTAGCTCCGAACAAATCCAGGCCCTGGGTGAATTTCAAACCAACCAAATGGCCATGCAAAAGATGGGGATCGAAATGGCCAAAAAATTCATGGGCACCAATAAAACGGCCAACCCGGCGGTCTTCGGCGCGCCGGCTTCGCCGTAGATATAGATTTTAATCTTGGGCGAGGCGGTCTTTTGGACAAACGAGCCGGTGAACTCAACTTCCTCGCAGCAGAGAAATTGACGAGGCTTTAGCTAAATCTTTTAATGGTGATGAAAGCCACCACCGCCACCATGAAACCCTCCGCCGCCGTGATACCCGCCATAGCCATGCCCATAACCTCCGCGGCCGAAACCAAAGCCTATGCCCACACCGAACGGCACCCCGTAACCGTAACCATAGTAAGGATATGAATAGGGATAATAATCACCGTCCACATATATTGGAGCGCTCTGATAAACCGGCGGACTCGTGTAAACCACTGTCGGAGCTGATGCCGTCGGTTGCGCATAAGTCCTCACCGGCACGGGGGCGGATTGCGCTGGAGCAGGCGTCGCGGCAGCAGTCGGCTGAGGGTGTTCCTGATCATGCCGCATCATCGCACTGAGCAATTCCGAGGAAATTCCCGTGTCATGCAAATAAACAATGTCCGGCGCGTCCAATTGAAAAGGATGCGTGGAACTCGCCACATAGGAGGCGATCACCTTCTGCTCCACGCCACCGTTAAACAGCTTGACCACTTCATCAGCGGCAAAGGACAAATTTTCCGGGCGCACCGATTTCACCGCTGCCACTGGTTGATTGGTGCTGTCTTGGGCCATAACGCCATGCGCCAAGCCAAGGCAAACACCCGCGATGATCAGAAACCTTGCCGAAGAACTCTTGAACCCCGTCCCGATACTGAAATTCTTTTGAAGTAACATTTTCATGACTGTTTTTAATGTAGCATTTTCTGACAGAATCGCAAACCCACTCAAACCCCGATTGCGCCTATACAAGATCAGACTTCCAAACCGGCTGTGGTATTCACTAACTCTCAGGTATAAATATCCCGCTTTTCCCCTCCTTCTTTGCCACTTCAACATTGCGCTCCCGGCGCAAATCCGCTTCGATGCACGCGAATGAAATTTCTGGCCAGTTTAATCGCGCTGTTTTCCTTCAACTTATTTGCCATGAACAACGAACACGAGATGGATAAAATTTTTGCGGGTTTCACCGGCACCAACACCCCCGGCGCGGCGGTCATCGTCATCCAAGACGGGCAACCCATTTTCGCCAAGGCCTATGGCATGGCCGATATCGCCCATAAAATCCCCTGCACCACTGCGTCCAATTTTCGACTCGCCTCAGTGACAAAGCAGTTCACGGCAATGTCCATCATGATTCTGGCCGAGCGCGGCAAGTTATCCCTGGATGATTCCATCACCAAATTTTTCCCGGACTTCCCCGCTTACGGGAAAGCCATCACGGTGCGGCATCTGCTGATCCACACCTCGGGCTTGCTGGATTACGAGGAATTGATTCCCGCTGGCACGACCAAACAGTTAAAAGACAAGGACGTGCTTGCGATATTGAAGAAGCAGGACAAAACACTGTTCCCGGTCGGTTCAAAATTTACTTACAGCAACACTGGTTACGCCTTCCTCGCGTTGATCGTTGAGAAGGTTTCTGGCCAGACCTACCCGGATTTTTTAAAGGCAAATATTTTCAATCCGCTCGGCATGACTAATTCGGTCGCCTATGAAGAAGGCCTTTCGGTCGTCCCGAATCGCGTCTTTGGGTATGCGAAAACAGCGCAGGGCTTTGAACCACGTGACCAGAGCATTACCAGCGCGGTGCTCGGTGACGGCGGCATCTATTCCTCGGTTTTGGATCTGGTCAAATGGGATCAGGCTCTCTACACGGAAAAGTTGGTCAGCAAGAAGATGTTGGCCGATGCTTATACTGCACATTCCGCCGGCTCTGATTTTGCCGGGAGCGGTTATGGTTACGGCTGGTATATCGGCAAGGAAGGCGGCACCCAACATGTCTGGCATTATGGCAGCACTTGCGGTTTCAATAATCGCCTCGAACGTTTTCCGGCCAAGAAATTCTCCTTCATCATCCTTACCAATCGCGACGAAGCCGGCGTGAAAGAACTGGGCGCCAAAATCATCGCGCTCTATCAAAAATGAAATCGGCGATCTGGTTGTTGACGCTGGTTTTGTCGTCCGCAACGCTCCGTGCGGGTGAATGTGAGGACAACAATATCCGCATCGTCGAAGTGATGGACGGGCCGACGCGCAAATTGGTGGCCAAGGGAGATAATTGTATGTATGCGACAATTACCCTGACGGTCACGTTGGATAATATGACAGCTTCGCAGCGCTTTCCCTTGATCGTGGATCTGAACGGGACAAATTCGCTAACTCTTGTCTCCTTGCAACAGGATAAACCGCACCAAAGCTGGCATTATCATTATCATTTTGATTGGAGACCGGGCGGCAGGAGCGGCGCGACTGGCTCCGACTACATTTACGCCCTGCCCTATCGGGACGGCAAACATGGCGTGCACCAGGGTTATCAGGGCAGTTACAGTCATCAACGCGGATCGGCCAATGAATACGCCTTGGATTTTGGCATGCCCGTCGGCACGCCGGTCTGCGCTTCACGCGCGGGAATTGTGGCCGCTTTCCGACAGGATTCGGATTCAGGCGGCCCGGATATGAAGTTCGTGCCCTGCGCCAATTATGTCATTGTCAAACATGATGATGGAACCTTTGCCGAATATTATCATCTCAAGAAAAACAGTGTGACGGTGCGGCTGGGCCAGCCGGTGGCAGTCGGCGAACAGATCGGGCAATCGGGTGACACCGGTTTTTCCAGCGCGCCGCATTTGCACATGTCGGTGTTTCGCAATGTTGATGGCAAGACGAGGATCACCATGCCGGTGCAATATCAAACGGACACCGGGGCGGCAACGCAGTTGGAACAGGGAAAATCTTATTAAGGCTGCTCCAGATTTTTAACTTCAAAGGTCGCCTCGCCGTTCTCGGCAACCGTCACCAGCGTCCAACCCTCCGGTTGTTTTCCTCTAGGCATGCCGAACGAGATCGGCTCGGTCGAAACATAGAGAATGCCGTCCAGCCGGTTCACCAGATTCTCATGAAGATGCCCGGTCAAGACTGTTTTCACTCCACCTTGATGCAATAACGCGATCAATCTCTTGCGCGGTTCTGGTTCAACATCGAAATACGTTCCCCCACCCTCGTCCGCCGATTTCTGGAACAGCGGGTAGTGCATGAATAAAATCGTCGGCTCCTTTGATGGTTTGGACAATTGTTTTTCCAAAAATTCCCATTGCTCGCGCTCCCGTTCGAAATTGCTGCCCAAGAGCGACGCGTTCACGCCGATGATCCTGACTCCGGCCTTCTTCACGGCATAAAACGATTTGCCCATTTCTTTCTCGTAGGTCGCCACGCGCTCGACTGACATCGGATTGTTGGTCTTGCCAGAGTTAAGCTTGTTGCCCACGTCGTGATTGCCCGGCACGTAAAAGACCGGCGCATCGAACTTCTTGATGTAATTCTTGAACTGCTGCCACTCGTCCGATTTGCCTTCGTTGCCGAGGTCGCCCGCGACCAAGACCACATCCACCTTCGCCGCGTTCACCGCCGCGATGGCCTGCTCAAAGTGCGGCCCATAATTAGTCACCGCACCGCTCGTCTTCAAACTCACATGAGGATCCGACAACAGCGCGATCCGCGTCGCGTCTTTGGCTTGCGCCAAAACACTGTAAATAAGCAAACTAGCAAAAATAAGTTTTTTCATAATCATCACAAGTGCGGGATTTTACCGCGATATTTCTTCAATAACACGTCATTATTTGTCGTGTCGCTGTTCGCGCTGCCCCAGACTTCCGCCGTTCCATCCAACGCCGTTACTCGCGCCGTTGCTTCAATCAGGATGGAATTTAAAATGAACGCGCTGGTGATCGTCGAAGTCGGGCCGACCTTCTGGGCCACGCCTGGTATTTCAATCACCGCATCGCCCGCTACTCCACCATTGTCAATCGCCAGATCGGCCACGTCCGACAATTTTTTGCCCGAAGAATGGCGTGACGAATAATCCGCTCCGTTTCTCACACACGAGATCGCCACGACTTTTGCTCCGCGCTTTTTCGCTTCCATCGCCATCTCAATCGGCACCGCGTTCCGGCCCGAATTCGAGATCACGAACAAAATGTCCCCCGCCGCCAGCGCATAGCGCGCCATGACCTGCGCCGCATAGCCTTCCTTTCGTTCCCACGCCGTGCTTTCCACCGCGCTTTTATGCACCATCAGGTTCTCGTCCAGAATCGGCACCACCCGCGCCAATCCACCCGCCCGATAAAAAATTTCCTCCGATAACGTGTGCGAATGTCCCGACCCAAACGCATAAATCAACCGTTCCTTCATCAGCGCTTCTGCCGTCCAATCCGCCGCCCGTCGCATGGCCGCTCCCTGCTCGGCATAGATCACGGCCAGTTGTTCAGAAACCGTTTCAAAATAAGCGCCCATGAAATCAATCATCCGGCCAGCGTGCGACAATCCGCCTGGGATTTGAAGCCCCAATCTTTAAAACCTTGAACTTTCAACCTTAAACCTTGAACTTTAGGCCATGATAACGCGCCGCCATTTCCTCACGACCACCGCCGCCGCACTCGCCTGCGCCTCCCTCCGCGCCGCACCCGCCGCACCCAAATACCACTTCTGCGCCTTTGAAAAACCGCTCCAATTCCTCAGCTACGAGGATATGGCCCAGCTCCTCGCCGACGCCGGCTACAATGGCATCGAAGCCACGGTGCGCAATGGTGGCCACGTCCTGCCGGAAAAGATCGAAGAAGATTTGCCGCGCATGATCGAGGCCTTGCAGAAGCGCAACCTCGATCTCACCATCCTCACTTCCGACATCACCAGCGTCGAACAACCGCTCACGGAAAAAGTTCTGCGCACCGCCGCCAAGCACGGCATCAAACGTTACCGCATGATGTGGTACAAGTATGATACGAAGCAGCCCATCCTCCCGCAACTCGACGCTATCGCCAAAAAACTCCCGGCCCTCGTGGACTTGACCCACAGCCTCGGAATGACTGCGCTCTACCAAAACCACAACGGCCCGAACATGGTCGGCGCGCCCATCTGGGATTTCTACCAATTAATCAAGGGATACAATCCAACGGACATCAGCTTTGCCTTCGACATCATGCACGCCACCATCGAAGGCGGCCATTCCTGGCCCATCCAATTCAAACTCATCCAATCCCACCTCGGCGCCGTTTACATGAAAGATTTCAAATGGGTCGAAGGCAAAGTCACCGGCCAACCGCTGGGTCACGGCCAGGTGGATTCAAAATATTTCACACTGCTCAAGCAAAGCGGCTACACCGGCCCGGTCTCGGTGCATGTGGAATATCTGGATGGGAAAAAGGATCGCGAACTCTTCGCCAACGCTTTCAAAACCGACCTCGCCAAACTAAAAACCCTGCTTTGAAGCAACGTGGGTAGGGCGCGTCTGTCCCAGCGCGCCGGGGCAA
>CAIYOY010000243.1 GCA_903927905.1 uncultured Verrucomicrobiales bacterium
AAATCACCATCAAAGACCTGTCCGAATTGATCAAAAAAATCATCGGTTTCAAGGGTGAAGTCGTCTGGGATAAAACGAAACCGGACGGTACGCCGCGCAAACTCATGGATAGTTCGAGAATGTTCGCCTTGGGTTGGAAACCGAAGATAGATTTAGAAACGGGTATCCGTCTGGCCTACGAAGATTTTCTGAGCAAACGGAAAAAGAGTTAAGCCGGTGCCACCAACGGGACAACTGTGGTCCAGATTTTGGGGCCGAATTTGGCTTTGAAGGATTCTAAAATTTTCTCCCCGTCAGCCTGCGATTTTACCAAGGCGAAAGTCGCCGAACCGCTGCCCGACATCAGAGTGGCAATCGCGCCGTTCTCCCGGAAAAATTCCTGAAACATCGTTAGCAGCGTATATTTTTTTAGCGCTGGAGCTTCGAGGGAATTATAAAATTCCTTGCCAGCGGCAACGGCGTCCGTTTCTTGCAAAAGTGAAATCAGTTTTTGCGCGCGGCCGGGCTGGCCGTTTAATGCCTCGGGAAAATGGGCCAGTTGTTCATAAGCCCACGGCGTTGAAATGCCGAAACCGGGATGAGCCAGAATGATGGAAACTCCGCGCAATGCGGGAAAATTCTCCAGTGAAGTTATTTTTTCGCCGCGCCCCGTGGCCAGCGCGGGCTTGGTTTGCAGAAAGAAGGGAATATCGGAGCCGAGAGCAGCCGCCATTTGTGTTAACGAATCCAACGAAACCGGCTGGCCAAAAAGCTCGTTCAACGCGAGCAAAGTCGTCGCGGCATTTCCGCTGCCGCCGCCGAGACCTGCGGCCACGGGGATTTCTTTGTTGAGGCGAATGCGAATTCCCTCGGATATTCCGGAGGATTTTTGAAAAAGGGCAGCGGCACGAAAGACGAGGTTTTTGGAATTTGTCGGCAGCAAGGGATCGTTGCAACTCAGATGGATGCCGGAAGCGGTGCGTTCGAAGCTGAGACGGTCGTTGAGGTTGACCGGGTGCATGATGGTTTCCAATTCATGGAAGCCATCGGGACGTTTGCCCAAAATGTTGAGCAATAAATTAACTTTGCAGGGGGAGGTTTTATGCAACATGCAGGGAACAAATTTAAATCAAGCAGGCGTCACACCAGCCAACAACCTCTGAACTTTTTCATTATCCCGCTCGTCCGCGCACCCATTCGGGTTAGTTGTCGAAGATGCGAAAACGGCTGCCAGGAACGAAAGGCGCAATGTCACCGCCACCGAAACCGAGAGAAGCGTCCGGGGAAATGACCTGGTCAGCAATCCAGTTGGGCTTATAGCTGTCGGGATATACTGGGTTGATGGAGTCGGCAAAATTCGAAGTGTGCGGGTGATAAATCGGACCGTAATCGCCGTGCGCGTGATTGGGAATCGGGAAAGTGACCACTTCATATAGGCCGCTAAAGGTGCGGGCGATGCCACGGTCAAAGCCTTTGATGGCGCCAGTGGTATAGGCGGCATCGGAATTGCCAAAGACGGTGGTCTGTTCAAAGGAACGGCGGAAGGAGCCGCCCCGGACGATTTCGCCCATGTTGGTCAGGCCGCGACCGAGTTTTTGTTCAGGGCCGGCGCAACCGGAAACAAGCAGGGAAACGGCAGCTAAAGAAAGAAGGGCGGTAACTGTTTTGTGCATAAATTGTTTAACTCTTTAGGAAAATCTAGGGTGAAGGAGGCCGTTTGTCTAGGGTTTTTTACAGGATGTTTGGAGGCTATTGTTCCTTGATTCTAATCACCCGGCGATACCCCTCGATCCGGTGGCCGTCGTCCACCGTGATGTCGTAATCTTCGCCACGGGCGGAACATTGCTGGATCGCGGCGAAGGCCCGCTTTAAAACATTCTTATACTGTCCCGTCGCTTTTCCTTTTGGATCCGAAAGCGCTTTAATCCACGACATGTCTTCAAACGCCAATTGATACCCGTTCGGAATGGTGATCACCGTGTCGCGCTTTGGCGCGGGAAGATAGATGGACCGGCGCGGATGTTGCGCGGCATATTCCTTGAGCGATCGGGCCAAGGCCAATTGTTCCGGCCACGGCAAATGATGGTCGTGATCGGAACTCCAAAACCAAAAATATCGCGCCCCCATGTCATAGGCCTTGTCGAAGGCCAGCGGCGCAATCGCCGGATCGCATTGGCCATAAATCGCCGTCCCCCAAAATTTCCCAAAGGGCCGCACCGCCCCGCGCAGGAGCGCGTTGTAGAACTGCAAAACTTCGGCCGTATTATGTTTGTATTTTACACCGGTGATCTTTTCCACGGATTCATCGAACTTCGTCAATTGGTAGCGCCCTTCATGCACCAAGC
This sequence comes from uncultured Verrucomicrobiales bacterium, assembly GCA_903927905.1. Taxonomy (GTDB): domain Bacteria; phylum Verrucomicrobiota; class Verrucomicrobiia; order Limisphaerales; family Palsa-1400; genus CAIYOY01. Next base: position 2,325 of record CAIYOY010000243.1, read on the forward strand.
CATTACCACCTGCTTTCACTTCGTAATAACCCGCCTCAATCAACGTTTCCCAAACCGGATAATCTGTTTGGGCCAGTCGCATGTCCCCAAAGTTCACATGTTGTTCGCGTAATTCCTCCTCCACATGCCAAATGCCATAATAGGCGGGGGAAAAATATCCAGTGCGAGTCCGTTGCTCGATCAGGCCCGAGACATCAGTCAAATTCTGGGCCAATTTCCTCGGTTCCACACCGTAAATGGTTTGGATGGCCGGTTCATCCACGAACATCATTTCACCCAGGTAATTTGCGCGATACAGGTCAGCCGGATATTGCAGAGCGGGTGTTCCTTTGGCGGCACGCAGATAAAAAACCGGTTCCGACCGGACCCATTGCTCCTGGTAGGGTTCGATCGTGTAAAGATTGATGCCCGCGTCAATCATCGTGCGATAATCTTCCGCCACGAAATTGGTGTAAGTATATTCCTTCTTGTCCGGCAAGCGGTGGCCTTCCGTGTCTTTGAATGGACGGCTGGTTCCAACCAGCATTTCGCGGTTTAGATTCAGTATTTTCACGCTGCTCCACGGCTGCCAGGGTTGGTCGGGTTCTGTTTTTTGCAAAGCCAGGGTCTGGCCAAGGTAGCTACAGGTTTGCGCCACGCCCGGAATGGCGGGATGCGGAAAAAAGTACCGCTGAAAATCATCCCAGGCTGGTAGCAAGGCTTTGCCGGAATTTATTTCGCGATATTCCAGCACTTCGCCGGTGGCCGGAATTTGTAATTGATACCGCTCAATCTCCCCTGCCCCTTGTTTATCGAATGGTTCGTTGGCGCTTAATACCCTAACACGAAAGAGCGGCCCGGCTTCATTGGGCACCGACAATTCCCACCAATGACAATTTTTCTTGCCCACTTTCTCGACCGGTCCAGAAATGAAATCAACCGAGGCAAACGGCGCGCCCAAATTAACATTGCCGCTCAAAACCAGATAGTGCGAACGGGTTGCGCCATGCAGGCAAAACGTCTGCGCAACGGTTAACACGACAAAAAGGACAATAGATCGGCACAGGTGCATCCTCTCTTTTTGCCAGACCGCGCGTCACTTGGCCAAAGAAACTTGTCGAAAATTGAATGGAGTCCTTTTAATCTGCCCGCATGTTACGCCCAATTTATCTGCCCGCTCTTGGCTTGGCTTTCTGCGTCGGCTGTAGTTCTGTCCGTATGACCGGCGAATCGGTGGTTTTAATCGGCCAGGAAAAAGGCCGCCTAGCTTATGAGCATATTTCGGTTTCGTCCGTCCGCAGCACTTACCGCGACCATTTGCCGACTACGGTTCATTACGAAGCAGGCCGGGATTATTTGATTGATCCTGCTGCGGGAGAAATCCAGCGCACACCACAATCGCGCATTCCTGATTTTTCGACCAATATTCTTTATGGCAAAGAGGATTTTAACCATGGCAATTTTCCCGGCTATGGCAATGGCAAATTCTTCGCCTTCATTGATTATTCTTTTCAAGCTCGTCATCCCCGCACAAAGCTCATAACTACTCGCCTTGAGAAAACTCGCCAAAAACTCCAATCCGGCCAATCTCTGAAAATCGTCGCCTTCGGTGACAGCATAACCGCTGGCGGTGAAGCGACTGATCCGTCCCTGATTTTCTGGCAACGCTGGGCTGACGAATTGAAGGCGAAATATCCCACCGCCAAAATCGAAGCGATCAATGGCGCGACCGGCGGCGATACCACGGCCAACGGATTGCAACGACTGCAAGCCAAAGTCCTCGACCAAAAACCGGATGTCGTTCTCATCGGTTTTGGCATGAACGATCACAATCGCGAAGGCTTCGGCGTTCCGCTGGAAACCTTCGCTGAGAACCTTCGCACCATGATTGACCGTATTCGCGCTTCCACCAGTGCGGAAGTCGTTCTTTATTCCACCTTCCCCCCGAATCCCAAATGGCATTTCGGCTCGCATCGCATGGAGGTTTACGCCGACGCCACCGCCAAGGTCGCCCAGGAAAAAGGCTGTGCTTTTGCCGATGTCTATCACCGCTGGCAAAGCATCGCCGAACGCAAAAAACCGGAAGACCTGCTCGGCAACAACATCAATCACCCGAACGATTTCGGTCATTGGATTTATTTGGAGGCGCTGAATGAGTTGGGTTTGTAGTTTGATTGAGCAAAGAAAGGGAAAGAAGGGAATATTAGATGAAGCTCGTCCTCGCCCCAACCCTCTCCTCCGAGGAGAGGGAGAACGGTCATCCAGTCTCGGTTGCAGATGGCCTTTTCTTCCGTTCGAACATTGTGGCGCTGGATGGCCGAGAAGAGATAAGAATTTTAAGAAGACGATCATGCGCCACTCCCTCTCCTCGGAGGAGAGGGCTGGGGTGAGGTCGAACTCTCTCCGCGCAGCGCTAACTTTTTTCTTCCTAATATTTTTCCTAACCATCGACATTCACGGAAGCCAGATCAAATTTGAAACCGTCAAAATCCAAAACGGCGACGCCCCCATCAACTTGGAACTGGCTTATAGCACTGGCACCGTGTCCAATCACCCGGCCATTCTCATGCTCGGCTCGGTCAAAGCCGGGCAAATTCCGACCTGGAGCACGAATCTGCTGAACGAAGGTTATATGCTCGCCGCTTACAGCGCAGCGCACCCGCTTGACCCCGATCCCGCGCGGCGACCGCAATGGCTTAATTTCGACGAACGTTTTGCCCACAGCTATGTCGAGGGCGGCTACAACGCGCCACGCGATGCCGGCAAAGTGATTGACTATCTGCTCGCTCGCGGCGATGTCAAAAAAATCGGCTGGGTGGGCAGTTCTTCTACCGGCATCCCCGGCCTCTCCGTCGCCGTCAACGAACCCCGCCTGGATGCCATCGTCGCCTTCGTCAGCACCGGTGCTTACCGGCAATGGCTGGATTCATGGCACACCAATAAACTCTGGCACGGCAAGACCGATCACCTTTGGCCGGAGACCGAAGCGCTGTTGCCGAAAGCCGATCCGATTTTGCGAGTGGCCAAAATGTTTCCCTGCGCCGTGCTCATGGTCAGTGGCGGCGATGACAAGATCGTTGATCCTGCGACCGCCCGCTCTTTCGTCAATGCCGCCCGCCCCTATTACGCCAACGACCCCGAGCGTTTGCGTTTCGTCGTCTATGAAGGTTACGGTCACAATCTGCCGAGGGACATCATCCCGATGTACATTGAAAACTGGTTCCACCTTTACCTGAACCCCACCAACGCCGCCCCCAAACCGGAAGGCGCCGCCAAAGATTTAAACGAAAGCGTCAAACGCACCAGCGTCACCGGTGCCGACCACAAAGAAATCATGCACGCGAAATAAAAGTGTCAATAGTAAGAACTGATACCGGCCCGCGAAGCGTTCATCTCTTGTGAAGTTCACTTTTGCCTCAATTCCTCAATCATCACTATATACCGCAATGACATTCCCATTCGTATTAATCTTAAAGTTTAAATACAATTCATCACCGGTCCAGTCGCAGTGCAGGTAATATTTCCAATAAATCAAACCATCGGCCTCTGCATTGGTCGCTACAGATTTGCCAAGCAATGTGATGTTTGTAAAAACGCTATCCGGCGTGCCAAGAAGACCCTCAATCTGGTTGGTCCGCATTTCCTGAATTTTGTATGTTTGCATTAAGTCATTCAGCATCCTTTTGCGAGTATCTGGACCCGCCCCACTCCACCCTGTATTTAGCCAAGTTCGTTGAACAAACGGCAAATCACGCAAGTTAACATACCAGTAAATTCCAGCAATTAATCCAAGCAAAATTGCCAAAAACAGCAAACAGCATCTGATTGTCACCTTCTCCGAAAAAAGAAAATTTTGCTTCATTCGCCTTCAATATTAATCATTCAGGTTCAGGTGTCAGCTTTCACTATTTACACTTTTCCTTCCCCTGAAATGGCCAACGGATCCAGCTTATTCCCCTGCCACACCTCACTTCAAGTAAGGCTTCACGATCTCAGTCCAGATGGCATACCCCTTCGGATTCATGTGCAGCTTGTCCGGACCAAAAATATCCGGCTTGGGCTTTCCATCTTCTCCAATCATCGAATCAATCACATTGATGAACGTCAGGGTCTTGTCTTTGGCGATGATTTTGGAAATCAACTGGTTGGCCTTTCGCACTTTTTCCAATTGGGTGAAACGGCTGGGACTGGTGGAAATGGATATATAGGCGATGGGAACTTCCGGTTGGGCCTTATGGATTTTTTTGACAAACGCTTTGAAGTCGCGCGCCACCTTTTCCGGCATGTCGCCAAAGCTGATGTCATTGGAGCCGGCGAATAAAACGATCCGTTTCGGATGATACGGCAGAACGATTCGGTCGGCATAATAGACTGAATCAATCAGATGCGAGCCGCCGAAACCGCGATTAATGACCGGAACATCGGGAAAATCCTGGGCCAACGAAGTCCATTTGCGGATGCTGGAACTGCCGACAAAAACGGTGACGTCCTTCGGCGGTGGATTGGTTTGGTCCATGGCTTCAAAGGCTTTGATCTCCTTTTCAAAGACCTTGGGGTCGTGGGCTTTTTTGACTTTCGCCGAGGGAGCGGTGTTGGTTTCCGCTGCGAATGCAATCGAGCCAAAGCAGCAAACGACTAGGAGGAAGATGGCCGCGAAGGCCCCCTTCGTGAAACGGGGGTGGATGCAACCCCGTTGGGGTTGAGATATTTTGGTGCGTGATACCCAGGGTAGCGCGAAACGCGCAACCCTGGGCTGAATTATACAATCCCGTTGGGATTGGGAAACCAAGGCATCGGATACCCGGGGTAGCGCGAAACGCGCAACCCTGGGCTGAGGGATGCAACCCCGTTGAGGTTGAGAAATCAGACCATCAGCGGATGGCACTGCGGGTGGAGACATTGATGGCATAAAGTGATGTCCGGGCGGTGATAAAAAGGGTCTGGCCATCGGCGCCGCCGAAGCACAGGTTGGCCGGGGTTTCGGTCATCAAAATTTTACCGATCAACTCGCCGGTGGGGGCGAAGATCTGCACGCCATCCCCGGCCGCGACCCAGATCCGGCCGGCGGCATCACAGCGGATGCCATCCGGCACGCCGTTGTCAATCACACAAAAAACGCCCGTGGGCTTGAAACCATCGCGGCGAGAAAAGGTGAAGGTCCGGATATGATGCGGTTTCCCGGAATCGGCCACGTACAACTTGGATTCATCCGGGGAAAAGCAGAGGCCGTTAGGCATATAAAAATCGCGGGCCATCGCGGCCAACTGGCCGGACTTGGGATCAAACCGGAAGAGGTAATTGGCATCCTGCTCTTTTTCCTCGGGTTTGATGCCGTAAGGCGGGTCGGTGAACCAAACGGTGCCGTCGGATTTCACCACGACGTCGTTTGGGGAATTGAGTTTTTTGCCGCGATAATCCGAAACCAGCGTCTTTAACTTTCCTTCATCGTCGCGGATGGCCACGCGGCGTCCGGTGTGCTCGCAGGTGATCAAATGGCCCTGGCGATCCACCGTGTTGCCGTTGGAGTTATGGCTGGGCTTGCGAAAGTTGATGATTCCGCCGGACTCGGTCCATTTCTTGAGCGCGTTATTGGGAATATCGCTGAAGATCAACATGCCGCCATCCTGTTTCAACCAGACCGGGCCTTCGACAAAGCCGAAATTGGTGCCGATCTGTTTTAGTTGCGCTTCGGCCGGCAGCAGTTTTTTGAATTCAGTTTCGTTGCGAATATCAAAATTAGCTCCGAGGCCGGACGTTAATCCGGCTAAAAGCACAACCAAAATGGCGGATGTTTTCATTTTTTCAACCAGGCCGGGATTTTCTCTCCGGCCCAAATTTCGGGATACGGCTGGCGCTCGCGCACCACCGAAGCTGTCTTGCCATTGACCATCACTTCCGCCGCCAACTGGCGCGCATTGTAAGTGGTGGCCATGACAAAACCGTAAGCCCCGGCGCTGAGCAAAGCCAGATAATCGCCCTCGCCGACTTTGGGCAAGGGCCGGTCTTTGCAGAAATAATCCGAAGATTCGCACACTGGACCGACGACATCCGATGAGATCAACGCCGCACCTTTGCGCGCTTCGCGCAAGGGGACGATCTCATGATAGGACTCATACAAGGTCGGACGGATCAGATCGTTCATCCCGGCATCTACGACGACGAAATTTTTCTTCCCGGTTTTTTTCACGAACTCAACGCGCGTGACCAGAATGCCGGCATTGCCGACAATAAAACGGCCCGGCTCGATCAAAATCTTCAAACCGAGCGGCTTGAGCAGCGGAATCAGTTTGGCCGCGTAGGTCGCCGGGGTCATGATTTTCTTGCCCTGCGGTGTGGACCACCATTCTTTCGATCCACTGGCCAGCGCCGGGTTGTAAACGATGCCGATGCCGCCGCCGATGCTGAAAAATTCAAATTTATATTTGGCCGAGAGCTTCTTCACCAGGCCGAGCATTTTATTAACGGCCTCTTCATAAGGCGCGACGTTGGTCAATTGCGAGCCGATGTGCATCTGGATCCCGCGCAGCCAAAGATTTTTCAATTTGCTCGCCCGGGCATAGACTGCTTCCACGTGCTCGAATTGAATGCCGAATTTATTCTCGTAGGTACCGGTGGTGATCTTGGCGTGGGTATGGGCGTCCACGTTCGGATTCACCCGTACGGCGATGGGCGCGACCACCTTCAGGCGAGCGGCGACTTTATTGATGCGGATCAACTCGGGCTCGCTCTCGACGTTGAAACTGTAGATCTTCTTGCGCAACGCATATTCGATCTCCGCCTCGGTCTTGCCCACGCCGGCAAAGACGCATTTCTTCGGGTCGCCGCCGGCGGCGATGACGCGACGCAATTCGCCGCCGCTGACCAGGTCGAAACCGGAACCGAGATTGGCCAGGGTGCGCATGACGGCGAGGTTGGAATTCGACTTCATCGCGAAACAAATATGATGGTCGAGCGGCGCCAGCGCCTGATCGAGTTTCGAATAATGATCCGCCAGGGTCTGGTGGGAGTAGATGTAGAGAGGGGTGCCGTGTTCTTTGACCAGCGCTTCGATGGAAACGCCTTCGCAAAATAATTTTCCGTTACGATAGTGAAATGAATGCATTAGTTATTAAGGATTAATAGTTCAGAAACTGCCAGTGCGTCCAGTAAAACAAAAGCCCGCCAGGCACTGGCTGGCGGGCGGTAAAACAGGCCTCGCTCAAGGCTCAGCGATGATCTTCGCCCGTTCCATGTGATATTCCGAGGGCGAAATTTCGTCGCTCTTATAACGGCGGAGCAGCTCAGCCAGTTTTTGTTCCTTGGCCGAAAGCTGGGAAATTTCCTTGGTGGCCGGTTTGTCTTTTTTGTCAACCTTGGTTGAAACTTTCTTGGGCTCGACCTTGGTTTTGGTTGATACCGCGCTGGTGCGGGCCATGCGCTTGGCTTCATCGTCCGCTTTTTTCTTCGCGGCGGCTTCATCGGAAGCTTTCTTGCGGGCGGCGGCTTCTTCCGCCTTTTTCCGGGCCGCTTCGCGTTTCGCTTCCAGCTTGGCGGCTTTGCGATCTTCTGCGGTGGTGGATTTCGTGGGTGCCGGCTTGATTCCTCTGGCGGCTTGAGCTTCGGCCTCGCGTTGGCGCAAGGCCACAATCACCGGGTCACTGGCTTCTTCCGGCGTCAGCGCGGGCGGCGGCACCATTTGTCCGGCGGGTTGGAAAGCAACTTTGCCGGAAGTTTTGCCCGAAGCTTTTTCATTCTTTTTGGCGAGGGCGGCAGCTTTGGCTTCCTCACGCGCTTTGGCTTTGGCGTCAGCCTTGGCCTGGGCTTCAGCTTTGGCGGCTTCGCGTTTGCGGGCGGCTTCGCGCTTCTTGGCCAGCTTGGCCTCTTGACGGGCTTGAGCGGGAGTCAAATGCGGTCTGGAAGCCTGAACTTCCGCTTCCTTTTGACGCAGGGCCACAATCACAGGATCATTGGCCTCGTCGGGTGAAAGCGTCACCGGCAAGGCCGGCACTGCGATCGGAGCCGTTTGCGTGACAGGCTGGGAAACAACTTCGGCTTTGGGCAGGCTGTTTTCGCGGTTGTGATTTTCCAGCGCTATCTGTCCGGCCTTCTTATCTTCGGTGTATTTTGCAACTTTCTTTTCCGTTTTTACTGGCTGGGCCTTGCGTTCAGCCGCCAATTGAGCCGCCTTTTGTTCCTCGGCGATTTTGGCGGCTTTCTTTTCTTCCGCGATTTGTGCGGCCTTCCTCGCCTCCTCGGCTTTTGCTGCTTTCTTTTCCACCGCCAACTCCGCCGCTTTCTGGTCGGCGGCAATTTTTGCCGCTTTTTTGTCCGCCGCCATTTGCGCGGCCTTTTGCTCTGCCGCAAGTTTGGCCGCTTTCTTTTCATCATCGGATTTCACAACCGTTTTTTCTTTGGACTTTTTCGCAGCTTTCTTTTCCTCGGCAAGGATTGCGGCCTTGCGCGCTTCCTCGGCTTTGGCTGCTTTCTTGTCGGCCGCGATTTGCGCCGCTTTTTTATCAGCGGCGGCTTTGGCAGCTTTCTTTTCTTCCGCCACGATCGCCAGCTTCCGATCCTCCTCCATCTTCAGGGCTTTTTTCTGCGCGGCCAATTTTTCCGCTTCCAACCGGCGGGCTTCAACTTGGGCCGCCTTGTCTTTCTTTTCCCGTTCGGCGGCAGCTATTTTATTTCGTTTGGCTTCCGCTTGAGCAGCTAATTTGTTTCGTTTCTCATCTTCAATCGCAGCAGCTTTGGCCCGCTTGGCTTGATCTTCAGCGATGCGCATCTTACGGGCGGATTCTTTCAAAGCGGCTTCCTGTTCGGCTTTAACTTTGCGGGCGGCATCCGGGTCGGTTTCCGCAACCTCTTTGGCCTGTTCGGTTGCTTCGGGTGTGGTGGCGACGGAAGTGGTCGTCGCGCCGGGCTTCTTGGAAGATTCCGAGGCCATCTTGCGGCCCTTGGTCAAACGAGCGGCGGATTCGGCTTTCGAGCGTTCGGCGGCTTCGCGTTTGACCGCTTCCTTTCCGGCCGGGGTTTTGCCGGCGACGGACTGAGTTTCCAATTTATGCGATGCTTCTTCGGCTAATCGGGTTTTAGCCGTCGCATCGGCCTGGGCTTTTTTATAAGCTTCATCGGATCTTTGTTGGACCTGTTGAAACCACACGGCATCGTAATGGCTGGCTTGCGCACGGCGATTGCTGGGAGTGGCTGCCTGGGCCCGGGCTGATTCGGTCCGTTCCTTGGCTACATCGGAACGAATTTTGGCGGCTTCAGCGCGGGCTTGGGCGGCTTCGGCTTCGAGTTTGAGGATCTGGACTTTTTGCTCGTTTTGTTCCCGGGAAACTTGATCGGAAGATTTTTGTTTGCGATCAACCGCTTTGCCGCCCTGCGCTTTGAGATCGTGCGCTTTGGCATCGGCCGCCAGGGCGCGGGCTTCGGCCTCTTCGGCCTTCGATTCCATTTGCTTCTGATAGACTGATTCGTAAGCGCGGCTGGAGTAGCGAGCTGTCTGGCCGTAAGCCAAACCAAGGGTCAAGGCCGTGCTTACCCAAATAATCACAAGCTTGTTAAATCTCATTCCCACGTTTTTAAAGTAAATCCCCACAGGAATCAACACCATTTCCACCTATTTTTCACCCCTTCAACTCCTTCCAAAACAAGCCTTTCCATCGGCGAATCAATGGATAAAACAAGACCGACCTGATTAATATGCTCCAAACCTCCCCGCGCGAGGCTTTTATCCGCGTATTATGGTCCAGGATTTTTCCGTCGCGCAACTTGCGCAAAGTCCTCGCGCCGGACAAAATCGGCCACGCGCACGCCAGCCGCAAACGTCGTTCGCCGCGCGGTAAAACATTGGTGTAATCCCATCCCGAACCAAGATGTTCCTCGGCTTTCTCCAGATATTTATCATAAACGGCTCGCAACTTCCGCTCGTTCGCCGTTTCCAAAAGATCGTCGGGAGCCAACCCCACCGCCGCCAATTCTGTTCGTGGCAGATAACATCTTCCGTTCCGCAAATCGCGAGGCAGATCGCGCAAAATGTTCACCAGTTGCAATCCTTTCCCAAATCGAACCGAGTTGCGCATCAAGAATTGGTGGTCATAACTGGGAATGGCCGAAATGTGTGCGATGCAGATTTTGGTCCAGAATTCGCCAACGCATCCGGCTACTTTGTAAGTGTAATCGTCCAGCTCTTCCGCAGTTTCCAAAGCGACGATTTTTTTTCCGCCCGCGCCAAATCGTTTCAGATCTAATTCCTGGCCGCTGATGATGATGCTCAGAACTTCGCGGATCAGTTTTTGATCCGCTTCCGAAAAACTTTCCAAGATGGTCAACGCTTCTTCCACCCGTTCCAGCAAAACGCGCTCCGCCGGCAAACCCTGGTTCTCGGCCAGCGAACGGAACTCCAGTCTGACCTGATTCGTGCCCATGATTCTTTCCCGCAACGCGCCCAAAGCTTCGAGCCGCAAATCCACCGCGATGATCGGCGTATCGGCGATGGTGTCGGTCGTACGGGCCAGCAGATAGGCCAGGCTGATTTGGGGGCGAACTTCGAGCGGGAGCATCCGCATCGTCAAATAAAATAAACGGGAAACCTCTTTCAAGAGCGAGGTCAGCAAAGGAGATTTGGCCGGCTGGCTCATTTTGGCGCGTCGTCCTTAGGACAAAATTTTCCGCCAGCGGGCCAGTTGTTTTTTTACTTCCCTGTCGCCGGGCGCGCCGGTGAGATTGCGCTGCGCCATCGCCTTCTTCAGATCAAAAACGTCCAACGCATCCTTGCCGAAGGTGGAATCAATTTTTTGCAATTCCGCCACCGTCAATTTATTCAAGGCCCGTCCGGATTTTTCCGCAAAAGCCACGACCGCACCGACGACATGATGGGCTTGGCGGAAAGGCATTTTTTTGCGCACGAGGTAATCGGCCAGATCGGTGGCCAGCAGGCCGGGATCGGCGCTGGCCGCACCACATTCATTTTTGTTGAATCGGATATTTTCAGCCATTGCGCCCATCAAGCGGACCGAAGCACGCACTGTATCAGCAGAATCAAACAACCGTTCTTTGTCCTCCTGCAGGTCGCGGTTGTAGGTCATAGGCAAACCTTTGAGCAGAGTCAGGACAGCCATGAGATTTCCGATGACCCGACCGGATTTGCCTCGGGTCAATTCCGCCACATCAGGATTTTTCTTTTGCGGCATCAACGACGAACCGGTGGTGTAGGCATCGGCGATGGTGATGAAATGAAATTCCGAACTGGCCCAGAGAATCAGGTCTTCGGACAAGCGCGAAAGATGAACCGCGATCAAGGCGGCGGCGGCGCAGAACTCAACCACGAAATCGCGGTCGCTGATTCCGTCCATGGAATTTTGCGTGATCTGCGGCGCGCCTTTTGTATCCACGAACCCGAGCAGCTTCGCGACCATGGCGCGATCCAGCGGCAGAGTCGAACCGGCGATGGCACCGTTCCCGAGCGGACAAACGTTGGTCCGATGAAAACAATCGGCCAACCGCCCGGAATCCCGTTCCAACATTTCCACATAGGCCAGTAAATGATGCGCCACGTACACAGGTTGAGCGCGTTGCAAGTGAGTGTAGCCCGGGATGATAATATCCTGATTTTTCTCCGCCAGAGTCACCAGCGCTTTTTGCAAGTTCCACACTTCCTCGGACAACGCGACGATTTCATCCCGCAACCACATCCGCA
>CAIYOY010000244.1 GCA_903927905.1 uncultured Verrucomicrobiales bacterium
CACGCGGTTGTCCCGGTCCAGATCGAGCACACCGAAGCGCGAAATCGGCGGCACCGTAGTGACCGTCGCGATCTTTCCGTGACTCTTGTGGAACTCAACCAAGTCGCGGATGTTGACGTCGCTCAGACCGTCGCCATAGGTCAACAGGAAGGTTTTATCGTCACCAAGATGTTTTTCAATCTGGCGGATGCGATAAGCGGTCATGGAATTTTCGCCGGTTTCCGCGAGGGTGACGGACCAATCTTCTTCGTCGTGGTGATTGTGAAATTTGACGGCGGGTTTGCGGCCGAGTTGCATGGTGATATCGCCGGTCATCCAGAGATAATTGCGAAAATAATCTTTGATCATGTCGCCCTTGTAGCCGAGGCAAAGGATGAATTCCTTGTGGCCATGGCTGGCGTAAGTTTTCATGATGTGCCAGAGGATGGGACGATTGCCGATGGGCACCATCGGTTTGGGGCGATATTCCGTTTCCTCGCGCAAACGAGTGCCTTTACCGCCGCATAAAATGACAACTTTCATTGGAATTACGGTAGAGGGATGAGGCGTTTGACTCAAGGACTTTGTGCGGGGAGGAGTGGGGACGGCTTGGCGCTTAATCGAGCAATGGCCGCTTTGGTATCGGCGGAGTCAGGGTTGAGGCGAAGAGCTTCCTGAAATTCGGCCAGTGCCTCACCGTTTTTGCCAGCGCTGGCCAGAGAAGCGCCAAGATCAAAGTGCCATTGATAATTCTGCGGTTGAGCCCGCACCGCTTCGCGGAAAAGGGAGACGGCTTCGGAGGCGTGACCGGTTTGGAGATAGATGTCACCAAGTTTGGAGACGGTGTTGAAATCGTTGGGAGCGAGGCGGAGACATTCCTGAAAACTTTTAATCGCTTCATCCGGTTTGTTCAAACGCACCCAGGCGGTGCCCATGCCACTGTAAGCGGAAGAGAAACTGGGCCGCATTCGGATCGCTTCCTGATAATGTGTGATCGCTTCCTCGAACTTTCCCGATTGCACACAGGCCAAAGCCCAATTAGCCGGAGCCTCCGGCCAAGTCGAGTGACGCGCGGCCGCGCCAAATTCTTCGCTGGCCTCGGAAAATCTTTTCAGTTGAGCAAGGACGCTGCCGTAGCCGTTGTGCAAGTTGGCGTTGTCGGGATCGTATTTCAGCGCCAAGGGATATTCTTTGGCGGCTTCGGGCAGATGGCCCGATTGGGTATAAGCAAAAGCGAGCGTGGCATGAGGATCGGGATAAGTCGGAACAATGCGCAAAGCTTCCTCACAGTGTTCAATGGCTTCATCGTAGCGTTGGTGTTCGAGCAGGTAAGCGCCGAGATTATTATGGGCCAGAGCATTGTCTTTGGTCACGGCGATGGCATGGGTAAAGAGAGTTTCGGTGTTGCGCCAGATCTCAACTTGTTTGCTGGTCAGCACGATGCAGATGATCAACGACCCCACGCCCAATGCTCCCGCAATGAAGCGACCAGTCCCCTGCCCCGCCAAATCAGCCACGGTCCAAATCAGTGCGGCCGTAAAACCGATCATGGAAATATAAGTGTAGCGATCGGCGTAAGCTTGCGCCCCGACCTGCAACAGTCCAATCACCGGCACCATCATGCCAAGAAACCACAGCCAGCCGGACAAAAACCAAGGCTGACGGCTCCGCACAAACCACGCGCCCACCGTCACACCCAATAAAAACACCGCAGCCAAAGTTGTGACCCACCACGGAGAAAATCCCGGATGCGGATAAGGCGCGGCCAAATCCACCGTGTAGAAAAATGTTTTCAGGTAATGGATATACGAAAGGAACGCATTTGAAATCCGCGCACCCCAGGGAAGTTGAGCCAACGATGTCACGGCCCCGCCGGTCTTTTGCGACCAGACGGTCACGATGCAACCGACCACAGTCAGGACGAAGAACGGAATTTTTTCCAACACCAGAGAGAAAAGTGAAAGTGAGGGTGGAGAGTGAGGAGTGTTTCCACTCTCACTCTTCACTCTCACTCTCCCCAACGGCCAATAATCCAGCAACAGGAGAACAAAGGGAACAGTGACGAGCATCGGTTTGGACATCAGGCCCAGAATGAAAAAGAGGAGACAAAGATAATAACTCGGCGAAGACAGCGGGTGAAGCGCGACGGGTGGAAGCACAGCTTCGGTTTTTGGCGTAGCTTGGTTTGCTTTCTGACGCGCGGACGGCTTTTTTTTCCCAGTTTTAATTTCGACAACCGGGACTTCGGATTTTTTCGCGAAGCAGGCATAGGCCCACAGCGTTAGCATGAAGAAAAAAGTGCTTAAGACATCTTTTCGCTCGGAAACCCACGCGACGGATTCGACCCGTAAAGGATGAAGGGCAAACAACGCAGCAAGGAATGCGCTGCGCCAAACCGCGCCAGTCATCCGACGCCAAACGAAAAAGAGAAGAACGCTGCTGGCAGCGTGAAAAAACAGGTTGGTGAGATGATGTTTGCCGGCGTCGGATTTGAACATTTGCCAATCAAACAAATGGGTCAGCCAGGTCAGCGGATGCCAATTGCTGCAATCGGTCGTATGAAAAGCCCAGCCAAACGTGGCCCAATTCAGGCCCTGCTGGACATGGGGATTCATACTGACGTAAATGGTGTCGTCGTAGATGAGGAATTCGAAATGCCGCACGGGCCAGTACACCGCAATGACCGCCAAGGCCAAAACCAGCCCGATGATCCAAGATTTTTTGTCAGGCGCAGCGCGCATCAAGGGAGAATCTTGGTCGGGAATCGAGGTTGAAGCAATCGCAGAATCCGCCAGGAGCGCGGCATTTATGCCGCTTCACCGTGGCAAGCCAAGTGACCTATTCTTTTCTGCGATGCTCGCTCATGTCACGCGAAAGCGGCTTAAAAACCGCGCTCCGTTCTCACTCTTGACTACCACTGTTATAGCACCGCTCAATGCGACTGGAGACGGAAGAACTGGTTCGTGCCCGAAATGGGAACGGTCACGCTATTGACTCCGCTATTGGTATCAAATGGACCGGGAAGATTACTCCAGCCAGTCGAAAGAACCGTGTTGATGATGGATTGCAGGGAGAAATTCGTGGCCGTTAACGGCCAGGACACCGTGATGGTGTTACCATCATGCGTCATCGACAAAGACGGATTAGCGGGCGGCGCGCTGACCAAAATGCTGCCGTTCAAGTAGGTGGTATCCGTGAGTGGATTGGCGGCGGCATCGGAAACCTGACGCAACACCGGCTGGTCTGCGAGACTGATCGCGTAAGTGCCAGCGCTGCCCAGACTGCGCAAGGAGACATTGACCACTTGCTGGCTGCCAGCGGGGAAGGTGCTGTTCGGAACGAGAAAAAGAACAAAACCAAGGCGGCCCGAACTGGCCGAATTTGAATTGACAGTTAATAAACCACCCGACCCGCCAGCACCCGCCGCTGCGGACACAAAAGCGAATTTAGCGGGATCAAATAAGAGACTGAATCCCATGGCGTTTTCATTTCCCTGGGCTTCCAGGGTGACAACGGTACTAAAGGTTTGACCGGGCAAGGAGGTGGCATTGGCCACCCAAATTTGGCGGCCGGACAAATTGGAACTCGGAGCCGAATTCGCTTTGGCCAAACCAGACGCAGGAGGACCGGTCGGGCCGCCGACGGGAGTTGCCGGATCGTAACCAGCGGCATAACGACCGGCTTGAACACAGTCAATAACAGTAATATAGCCATCTCCCAGAGTGGATCGAGGAGCGCAATCGGCTCGCTGAAATTCGCTGGCATTGGTCGGGAAATCCACTTGGGCGGCATAATGACCCAATAAAATCAAATCGGTAATGGTGTTGGTGCGATCACCGGAAGGCCGGGGCGAAACGTCGCCCTCAAAATCAGTCAAAGCAATGGCCACAGAGCCGGGAACATAAGTGGCGGAAAGAGGGACGGCTTGAGGGTCAGAAAGCTGCTGGTTGCTAAAAGTAATGGCAGCGTTGGTGGCGCTGGCCAGCAGATTCAGAGAAAACTCGACTTCCATCAATGTGTTGGTTCCAGAAGGGAAGGTGGCAGCAGCGGGCAAAGCAATGGCCACCACTAGCTTTCCGGTGGAAACGCCGCCGGTATTGACAATGACGAAGCCGGTGGAGGCGGGACTGCCGATGGTATTGGTCACATAGGTCAAAAGCGCAGGGTTAAAATTCAGGGTGAAGCCCACGACGTTCTCGTTCCCATTGGCGATAAAAAGGACGGGGACAGAAATAATTCCACCGCCAACACCGTTGGTACTGATTACCTTGATGGTAGCGGGTGGGAACGTAACCGCCAGGACAGCATTGCTACTGGTGGCGGAACCAGCGACATTAGTCACCACCACAGAATAGCTGCCAGCTTGGCTCAACTGCACATTGGTCAGCAAGAGTGAAGTGTTCGTTGCATTGCTTAAGGGCGAACCATTTAAATTCCATTGGTAACTCAAAGGGGTCGAACCGGACACGGCAACGTTGAAGATCACATTGCCACCGGAGAGCACAGATTGACTCACTGGCTGCAACGTGATTGTCGGCGCAAAGCTCGTGCATTTGCCGGCACTCCCGGCATTGTAAATGGCCGCGATCTCGTTGCTCGCCAGCGCGCGATTGTACAAGCTCAACTCATCCATCGCTCCGCTGTAATTCTGCGTCCCATCCAACCCGGCACACACACTTGAGCCGATGGTCAAAGGAGCTGAATTGTTCAGCGCAATCACTGCGGCGGAAGCA
>CAIYOY010000245.1 GCA_903927905.1 uncultured Verrucomicrobiales bacterium
CCACGCGTGTCGCCCACACCACGTTTCTGCGACCGGGACGGTCGCACTCCGCCCAGAATTGACCATCACTTTTGATCGCACCCCTTTGAACATAGTCCCTTTCTTTCTGTCCAATCGTCGTTATATTACCGACGCGACTGATATGATTGATTAAACAAAACTATGAAAAAATTACTTCTACTTGCCTCCCTCGTGGCTGCCCTGGCTGTTCAGGCGGCAGATACCACTGTCAAACTAAGCAACGTCCACCTCTGCTGCGATAAATGCGTCAAAGGCGTGGATAAAGCCGTCTCCGGCACCGGCGTCACCGCTCAATGCGACAAAGCCGCCGGCACCGTCTCCCTCACCGCCGCCGACTCCGCCACCGCGCAAAAAGCCGTTGATGCCCTGGTCGCCGCCGGTTACTACGGCGAATCCAGCGATGCCGCCGTCAAGGTTGCCGCCGACACCGGCGCGAGCGATGCCAAAGTCCAATCCATGACCGTCACCGGCGTGCATCTTTGCTGCGGCAAATGTGTCAAAGCCGTTCACGCTGCGCTCCAGAAAGTTCCCGGAGTCAAAGAAGATACCGCCAGCAAAGACTCCGCCACCTTTGATGTCACCGGCGATTTCAGTCCCAAGGATGTTTTCGCGGAATTGAACAAAGCCGGTCTGACGGGCAAAGTTTCCAAATAAAAATATTTTCAAAAAACAAAAACCCGCGAGGCTAACCTCGCGGGTTTTTTGTTGGATGAACAATAACCGGCAATGGGTCGAACGGTTCAATTAATACCGTTCGGGGTTGGCTCCGGCGATTTGTTAAGCCACATGCTCAACAACTCGCAGAGAAAGTGCCTCATCGTAAACTCGACTCGCTAACTGCTCAAAGCTCTCTGTGCCAGGAATGACGGAACAGCGACCGGTGCTGCGGTCATAGAGTGTGGGTGCGTAATCGCCGAAACTACCAGCACCACCATAAACGCTCATTACTGATGCCGAGAAGTTGCTCAAATCATCCTGCGAAAATCCTGACTCAAGAAACTTGCATGCCATCTGCAAGCTCGACTCAAAATGTGTCCGCCACTGACAGCTCGTGTCGAGGCGTAACAAGCTAATTAGTTGCTCAAGATTCCCGACCAGCGACTCAAGTTGTGTGCGTCTGTCCATGTGATGCGCGAATATGGCCTAACCATTGATCATCATGGAATCAATACTCAGTTATCCGAAATCAGCTTCGTGCACATCTTTTCCTTGGCGTCCACCGCCGCGGGCACGTTCGGCTTTTGCATCCGCTTGCGGGCATTGCTGATCAGGTAATCCCATTGCAACGCGGGGCCGGGATCCACTTTGTTGGTCTGCACATGATAATGGCCCATCACGCCATGATATTCATGCAGTTGTTCATCGGAGAGTTTGTGGGTGATCAGTTTGCCGGCTTCATCGCGCGGATAATCGCAGGTGATTTTCGGAAATACGCTGCACAGCGTCGCAGTCAAACGAACCAAGGCTTTGTACTGTTCGGGCGTGTAATCGTATTGATGCAATTTTTTGCCCTGCACTTCGCCTTCCACCAACGCATGACGAACCGGGCCGCTGCACCAATGGGGCGTGCGCACCGGGTTTTTACCGTAACGCTCGGGAATCGTCATCACGGTGTGGCCATTATCGCTCTTGTACCATTCCGAAAGCGGATCTTTTTCCTTGCTGCTGTAACAGCCCATGTTGGCGATTTCGATGCCGATGGAACGGTCGTTGGAAGTGGTCGCGTGCCAGGCCCGTTCCTTCAAGTCCAGCGTTTGATAAAGCGTTCCATCCACATCGAGCATGAAATGGACGCTTAAAGTCCGCGCATCATGCAGCGTTTTAAAACAAGAACGGGAAATCCCCGCCACATCGAAGTGCAGGACAAATTGATCGACCTTATCCTGGAGGGAAGGCAGGTCCCAGCCGCCGCCGCGGAATTTTTCGATCTGTTCATCGGTCAAGCCTTTGGAGCGAAGGCTGTAACGATTCGGCGTAGTGACTTTGGTTTTGGAATGTTCCCAATCTGATTCTTCATAGGGTGTGAACCGGCGTTCGACGCGGTAAGCATCGTAACCACCCGGGTCCATCCAGGTGACCACTTTAGTGCCAGTGTGAAAAAGGTGTCCGGCGACGATGATCTCATCGCCCTTGCGTTTGGCCAATTTGCCCGAAGGACTGGCGCAACCGGTGAAGAAAGAGGCCGCCGTCAAAGCGCAGAGACCGGTGATAAAATTCCGTTGGAAGCTGGAAAATAAATTTTGCATCCGCCTATTTGCCGATGAAACGGGCTTTGGGTCAAGAAAACACTTTTGCTCAGGTGCGATTACAAGTGGTGCAACCGAAAAAAAGCGGCAGAGGACTAGCCGCAGTCCAAAAGCTTCGCCATTATTTACGCCCTCAACAACGCTTGCGTCTTGGACTGCGGCTAGTCCTCTGCCGCTTTTTTCCTGCGCAGACGGTTAAATCATCCACCTTTAATCTGATTCTAACGCCGCCGCCGGCTTCGCGCAAAATACGATTCCCCCGTCAAACGCACTTTATTCTTCTGTTGTTGGTGCTGGCGCTGCTGCTGGGGACGTTGCTGTTGTTGCGGGTGCTGGCCCTGTTGACCAGGACGCGGTTCGTGGAAGGCGGCGGTGGCGCGGTAATTAAAATTCTCCAGCTTCGTCCGTTCAATGCGCTGGTTGATGAAGCGTTCGATGGCGACAACGTGTTTGGCCTCGTCCGGCACCATCAGGGTAAAGGCATCGCCGCTCGCTTCCGCGCGACCGGTCCGGCCGATGCGATGGATGTAATCTTCCGGATGCTGCGGCACATCGTAATTGATGACGTGACTGACATCGGCGATATCCAACCCGCGCGCTGCGATGTCGGTGGCGACCAGCACTTCATATTGACCGCCGCGAAAACCTTTCAGCGCCATTTCGCGCTGGCTCTGGGTGCGATTGGAATGCAGCACTGCGACCGAATGATTGTTTTTCTTTAACAATTGACCGATGCGATCCGCCCGATGTTTGGTCCGGCAGAAAATGATGACCGATTGATAATTCACCTGGTCGAGCAAGGCGCGAAGCAAGTCCGATTTCTGATCTTCCGCCACGGGATAAATGACATGCTTGACTGTTTCCGCCGGCGAACGGCGCGCGCCGATCTCGATCGTCTGAGGCGTTTTCATGGCCCAACGGATCAAGGCATCAATCTGCGGCGGGATGGTGGCGGAAAAGAGCAGCGTCTGTCTCTGCTTGGGGCAGCGTTCCACGATGCGTTTGACGTCAGGCAAAAAACCCATGTCCAGCATCCGGTCTGCTTCGTCCAAAACCAGATGTTGCACCTGATCGAGGCGGCAGGTGCCGCGTTGCAAATGATCCAGCAATCGTCCCGGCGTGGCCACGACGATATCCACGCCCTGCCGAAGCGCATCCAATTGTTTGCCGTAACCAACTCCGCCAAAAAGCACCGCGACGCGGATATCGGTGAACCGCGCAAAATCGCGCAGGGCGGTTTCCACCTGCGCGGCCAATTCGCGGGTCGGCTCCAGGATCAAAACGCGGGTCGCGCGACTATGGGCATTCAGTTTGGAAAGGATTGGCAGGGCGAATGCGGCGGTTTTGCCGGTGCCGGTCTGGGCGCTGCCGATGACATCCTGTCCGGCAAGGATAAGCGGAATGGCGCGGAGTTGAATGGGAGTTGGATCCACATAACCCATCGCTTTGACCCCATCAACCATGGCCTGAGAGAGGCCTAATTTTGTAAACAGCATGAGTCAATGTGCCGGGGGCGCGGCCAATTGTCCATCGCCAAGTCAGGGATGCGATTCAGAGTGATGGTCAATATTGTTTGGACTGATGAGCAGCGAACGGAGCGCGCCTCTGTGAGGCGCAGC
>CAIYOY010000246.1 GCA_903927905.1 uncultured Verrucomicrobiales bacterium
ACGGGCGATAGAATTGGCCTTCGACGGCGGAGACGTTGACGATGTGTTTGTCACGCTCCGGGGTGCGCATCATCAGGGGTTTGAGGCGCGCGTTCAAGATGAAGGGCGCAACGGCGTTGATGAGGTGGACTTCCAAAAGTTCCACGGAGGGAACTTCGTCCATCAGCAAGCGCCAGGAATTGCGTTCACGCAAATCCACTTGTTGCAGATCCTGATCGAGCCGGCCTTCGGGGAATAAATCTTTCTGCGCAGCCAATTCATCCGGCAACAGCGGCACTTGCGACAACTCCGCCGCCCGCGCCAATCCGGCGATGGACGCCGACGTTCCCCTGCCCTCCGGCAGCATGTTGTAACCGCGCAATCCTTCGTAGGCTCCGAGCAAATGCCGCGTCTTCTCCGGCATGGCATTGAAGGCGGCCCGTTCTCCGGCCATCATGTGCTCATAAAAATCCGGCGGGCGACGCACAGTTTGACAGGCGTTGTTGACAATGAAATCGAGCCGGTCGCGGGTGGTCAACAAATGGCGGCAGAAGGCTTCGACGCTCGGGGTGTGGCGCAGATCGAGGCCGAAGATTTCGAGGCGATGGCCCCATTGATCGAAGTCGGGTTCCTTGGCGTAACGCGCGGCGGAATCACGGGGAAAACGAGTGGTGACGATGAGCTGCGCTCCGGCACGCAAGAGTTTGATGCCGGCCTGGTAACCGATCTTCACGCGTCCGCCGGTCAGGAGCGCGACGCGTCCGCGCAAGTCAGCGGATTCGGTGCGTTTGCGGAAATTCAATTCGGCGCACGGCGGGCAGAGTTGATCGTAGAAAGAGTGGATCTGGGAGTAATCTTTTTTGCAGATGTAACAATTCTGCGGTTCGACCACTTCGCGAAAATCGGGATCGTCCGCAATTTCCTTTTGCTCGAAGCCGAGCGGGGGATAAACGTTTGGCGTAGTGAAGACGGTTTCTTTGCGCAGTTTGCGGATGCCGGTTTGGTTCAGGACGCTTTGGTCGCGGTGCAATTTCTCCGAGTTGCGCTTTTTGATCTGGGCTTTGCGCAACCGTCGTCGGTCCACCGTATCGGGCCGCGAGACCTGACCGGCCGCCTGCAAAAACCTCACCCGTTCCTCTTCCGGCATATCCGCCAGCAAGGCGCGATTTTCCGCGATGGCTTCGAGGAGCGCGGCAGCGTCCTGGAGGCGGGCGGAAAGGGATGAGACTTTCTCCTGATCTGAATTCATTCGGCGGGAAATTAGCAGCGGATGAGTTTTAAAGAAAGAGCGATTGTTGTTGTGCCTGGGCATTCAGCCGTCCCTTTCGGGACTTTGGCCGTTGGCCGGGCCAACCCGGCAATAAATTGCCGGGCTATTTTCATCTGTCCCTTCGGGACGAATTACTGGTAATAATTTGTCCATTCTTATGAGAACCATTTTGCTTGGAGTGGACAGCGGCACGCAGTCAACAAAAGTTTTGGCGGTGGAGGCGCGCACGGGAAAAGTTTTGGGCGCGGCGGCGGAAGCGTATGGCTTGATCGCCGGCTTGCCGTCGGGGGCGAAGGAACAACACCCGGAAACTTGGCGGGCGGCGACGGCCAAAGCCATTCGTGGCGCACTGAAGCAGGCGAAGGCTTCGGCGGCGGAAGTGAAGGCGATCGGGGTCAGCGGACAGCAACACGGATTTGTCCCGCTGGATAAAAACGGCAAGGTGATTCGTCCGGCGAAACTTTGGTGTGATACTTCCACTGCGGCCGAGTGCGAGGAGATCACGCGGAAGCTCGGCGGATTGAAGGCGACGATCAAGGAATTGGGCAACGCGGTTTTGCCGGGATTTACGGCGGGGAAAATTCTCTGGCTGAAACGCCATGAGCCGAAAAACTTTGCCCAGCTCGCGACGGTTTTGTTGCCGCACGATTACTTGAATTTTTGGTTGACTGGAAACCGTGTGATGGAATTTGGCGATGCCAGCGGGACGGCACTGCTCAATGTGCGCACGAAGAAATGGTCGGCAGCGGCGTGGAAGGCGATTGATTCCAATTTGGCCGAGAAATTACCGCCGTTGATCGGGAGTGATCAACCGGCGGGTTTTTTGCAGGCGGCCACGGCGCGGGAATTGGGTTTAAATACCGATGTATTGGTCAGCGCGGGTGGCGGGGACAACATGATGGGGGCGATCGGCACTGGGAACACCCAGCCCGGCGTGGTCACGGCCAGCTTTGGCACCAGCGGCACCATTTATGCGTGCGCCGGAAAACCGATCGTTGATCCGCAAGGAGAAATCGCGGCGTTTTGTGATTCCACCAACCAATGGCTGCCCCTGCTTTGCACGATGAACGTCACCGTAGCCACTGAAATGGTGCGGGAAGATTTTAAGATGTCCCACGCCGAATTCGCCGCCGCCGCCGCCAAAGCCCCGGCTGGTTCCGATGGCCTCCTTCTCCTGCCGTATCTCGAAGGCGAACGCACTCCGAATGTCCCGAACGGCACCGGCGTCTGGTTTGGCGCGACTCCAAAAACTTTTACCGCACCACACTTCGCGCGCGCCGCGATGGAAGGCGTCACCCTGGGCATGAACTACGGGCTGCAACGCCTCCGCCAACTCGGCCTCAAACCCAAACAGATCCGCGCCACCGGCGGCGGAGCCAAATCAAGAATCTGGCGGCAGATCATGGCCGATATTTTCAACACGGAAGTGGTCACGATCAAAGTCAGCGAAGGCGCGGCCTATGGAGCGGCGCTCCAGGCGCTCTGGTGTTGGCGTTTAAAAAATGG
>CAIYOY010000247.1 GCA_903927905.1 uncultured Verrucomicrobiales bacterium
CGCGCTCCGTCAGAACCGACCATCACTTTTGTTCATACCCAAATTGACGCGCAGCTCTAATGTTACCTCTTCCGCACGGCTTTCTTTTTCTTTGCCGGAATGGCCGCAGCGACGGCAAATAAAATGGCAGGAAGATTTCTCATGGTGGAAAGCTGCACTTCTTCGACCAGATAATGAAGTTTGGCTCCCGGATATGGATTGCCTTTCTCGCAAAGAGGCTCGAGCTCCTGACTGGCGGGAAGGATTTTCACGTACAACAAATCATCGCAGACCAGCGCGACTACTTTGCCTTCGGCATAGAGCGCGTATTCCCCAAACATGGCCTTGGCCGAAAAACGTTTGGGATCACCGAGTTTTTTCAGGATGAATTCGATGGTTTCTTTTTGGGTGGCCATATTTATTCCGGGTTATTTTCCGAAAAGGCGAAGCGTCGGTAAGACATCGCCTATGGGGATAGGCTTGGAATCAGACTCCCCAAGGGCAAAATATAATTTTCGATAGAGCGGAAACAGCTTTTCATAAACGGCCACTGCTTCCGGTTGCGGATTTATCGTGCGGTATTTCGGGCAAAGTTTTTTCTGTGCTTCTTCCACCGTTTGGAAAGTTCCGGCGGCGAGAAAGGCGAAAATGGCGGAGCCGAGGCTGGTGACTTCCTGCGCAGGGACGAGGACGGGTTTGTTGAAGACGTTGGCGTAGATTTGGTTCAGGACTTCGTTCTTTTGCGGAATGCCGCCGCCGTTAATCACACGGTTGACCGGAACGCCATGTTCGGCCAGTCGTTCGAGCACGATGCGCGTGTGGAAAGCGGTTCCTTCGATGGATGCAAACAATTCATCTTGCGCGGTGTGGAGGAGGTTCCAGCCGAGAGTGACTCCACCAAGATTTGGGTTGGCGAGGACATTGCGATCACCGTTGTCCCAAGACATGCGGAGGAGTCCGGTTTGGCCAGCGCGGTAATTTTCCAGGCCACGCGATAGTTCTGCCACGGTGGTTCCAGCGCGGCGCGCGATGGCTTCAAAAATATCGCCGACGGCGGAGAGGCCGGCTTCGATACCGGTGAATTGCGGATGGATGGAGCCAGGAACCACGCCAGTCACGCCCGGAATGGGCACGGTATTTTTGATGATGGCCATGACACAGGTGGAGGTGCCGACGACGTTGACGATGTCGCCTTCCGCTAGGCCCGCGCCGATTGAATCCCAATGCGCATCCAGCGCGCCGACCGGGATCGGAATACCCGCGCGCAAACCAAGTTTCTCCGCCCATTCTGCGCAGAGATGCCCAGCGATTTTGTCGGACGTGGCCACGGGATTATTTAGCTTTTCCCGGATGCCGGCGAACAGAGGGTCCACCCCAAGGAGAAATTTCTCCGGCAGAACACCGCCGAGCGCGGCATTCCAGATCCATTTATGGCCCAGGGCGCAAATACTGCGGCGCGCTTCTGTTGCGTGTTTGACACCGGTCAACAAGGCCACTGTCAAATCGCAATGTTCCAGCATGTTGGCGAACTTTTCGCGTTTGCCGGGATTGTGTCGAAGCCAGTGCAGGAGTTTGGCGATGCCGTATTCTGAATTACAAACGCCGCCGGACCAGGCCAGCGCGGGCAGTTTTTCCCGTTGTGCTGCCAGAGTGATTTCATCCGCTTCCTTTTTGGCGCGATGATCGCACCAGAGATAATAGTCATCAATTGGTTGCAGTTGCGCATCCACAGGAACAACAGTCGAGCCGGTCGTGGCCACTGCAATGGCGGCAACGTCTTGGCCATTGACTCCGGCGACCTTGAGCGCCTCGTGCATTGCGGAAACAAGTGCGGTCAGATGGTCTTTGTGGCGCTGAGTGACGTGATCAGGATCTTCCACTTTGCGCGTGAGCGGATAACTGGCCGTGGCGAAGCCAAGCCGTCCCTTTTCGCTGTCAAAAAGAGAAACACGGACGCTAAGGGTTCCAAAATCTATTCCGGCGACGATGGGCATATACTTAAATCACTTTTTATTCCTTTTGAACCTGGAGCAAATCCAAAGGCCGCCAAAAAATCCGATTGTGCAACCAATGATGTTAGCAATAGCTAAACCCACTATGAAAAAAATAATAAGGAATCCACCCGCAATCCCTTTAGCCATGTTCGAAGTAACTTGTTCTATTGGCTTATGTATTAAGGCAAGCAAACCAATTGCAATGAGCCAAAAAACGAGATTGCCAATGACAAAACCCGGGAAAGTGCCTAAAGCGCCAACCGCAATGTAGGAACTGAAGCGCCGAAGCGGTTTAATGAACAAGAGAGCAAGGGAAACGAATACAAGTCCGGCAAAGAGCAGCGCGTATATTGGGCAAATAAAAAAATATGGCATGGAGATATTATGGTTTCTCCGGCAACCGCAGATTCGCCAATCGTGTTTTCAAGTTCGGGTCCTGTAAGCGATATTCGCGCTCGATCTTTTCCAAAGCCGGGCGAATGATGCGGGCGCGCACGTCAATTTCTTTACCCCAAAGTTTTTGCCATAGAATGCGCGTGTTCATCAGCATGTCGCCGCGCGCGGATTCCTCATCAAATTTTGGGCGGTAAAGCTCCACAGCGAGTTGCAGATGTCGCGCAAATTCTTCCTCGCTGGGGTGGCCGGTTTTTTCGAGGACCAAGCGGAAGGCATTTAGATCTTTTTCTTCAAGTCGCTGAAGTTTGCTGACAAGAATGTCCCAGGGATGGACGAAGACGAGCAAGTGCCCATAGCGTTCGACTTTAATGGCGCGACCCCGCCAATTGTTGGCGCTTCTGAAGGCGAGCGGCTGGCAGACCTGAATATACACATCGGTCTCACCTTTATTCCATTTGTTTTTATTGACAACGTCATCGAGCAGGGCGGTGGTTTCTTCCTCGCCGAAAATGTCAATGTCTTCGCTCAGGAATGATCGTTCAATAAAAAGCTGAAGGGGCGCGGAGCCGAAGATGGTTATCTCCAGCCGTGGCGATGAAGGCAGGGCGCGGGACAGGGCATCAAGCCGCTGTGCAGCTTTCCCGTTCCAGTCGAGCTTGTCGGCCGAGAATTCCATAAATAGCCTGATCAATCAGTCGTGCGGTTACCCCTACATCCTGCGCCAGTTGGTGGCCGATGCGGACATCGCGCTCGGTCAGGCGACCCTGTTCCTCGCGCAACAAAATGCGCGCGGCGATGCGGGCTTTGTGCCAGCATGGGTCCAGTCGTTCACGCAAATTGTTCTGCATAATGTTATTTATAGCAGTAAACACAGTTTGGGTCAAAGCGTGAATTTGGCCGTCAACGGTGGTTATGGGACAATCACCGTCCGTATCTGGTCGCTCGATTTTTGCAGGGAATCCAGAACCGTGTTGATCTTCTTCGCCTCCAACGGAATGGTGCGAATGATGCCGGGCGGGAATTTCAGTTTTCCACCTCGGGCGAATTCCAGGAGCAACGGGATTTCCGAGGCCAGATGATCGGAGACGCCGATGATCTCGGCTTCTTTGTTGATGATGTTGCCGTAGGGAGAAACGGGGAATGATTTTTTGGTGAGGCCGACGAGCGCGGCGCGGCCCATGACACCGAGACAGCGCACCGATTGATCCATGGTTATCGGCAAGCCGATCAATTCCACCGATACATCCACGCCTTTGCCTTTGGTCAGATCTTGTATCGCTTTCACTGCGTCACCTTTGGCGGCGTTGACCGGGATGGCACCCAATTTTTCCGCCAGACGCAATTTTTTCACGTTCAAATCCACCACGTAAACCTCGCCCGCGCCCAGCGCCTTGGCCAGTTGCAGCGCGGAAAAACCGAGGCCGCCGAAGCCAAAAATGGCGACCGACTCACCGGCCTGCAAACGCGCCTTCTTCAGCGCGTGCAGCGACGTGGCCGAAGAACACATCATGATGGCGCCTTCGGCAAAGCCGATCTCGCGCGGCAGATGAAATACACTCCGGGCCGGAACTGCGGCAAATTCCGCGTAGCCGCCATTGCGATGTTTGCCGATCATTTTGACAGTGGAACAAAATTGTTCGTTGCCTTGAAAGCACGGATGGCAATGGCCGCAGGTATCCAAGTAATGCACGCAGACCCGATCACCAACGGAAACGTTTTTTACCGAGCTGCCAATTTGCGCCACGATCCCGGAAATTTCATGGCCCAGCGTCATGGGCAGTGGCTTCACCGGTGAAACTCCGGCGCGATAATGAGCATCGGAATGGCAGATACCAGCGGCCTTGACGCGGATCAGAACGTCCTCTGGCCCGATGGGAGGCTGGGGAATATCCTGAGTTTCCAGAGGATGTCCCGGTTTAATTAAACGAACAGCGCGCATGGGTGAAATTTACGGTTTACCATTTACGATTTACGAGCCAATAATGCTTTCAAGCTTATGAAAAAATTTTACCTTCTGGGTCTCATCGTGTCCTTGGCCGGTTCGGCTTGGGCGGACGATGGCTTCACTCCATTGTTCAATGGAAACGATTTCAGCAATTTTTACATCGTCAGCGGCAACAAAAAGAGTGATGACCCAAATCATCTCTTCCAAGTTCACGACGGCATGATCCACATGTACAAAGATGCGCCCGACAAAAGCCGTCAGCCGTTTGGTTATATCATCACGGAAAAGGAGTACGCCAATTATGATCTCCGCTTTCAATACAAATGGGGCACGAAAAAGTTCGGGGGCAAAGTCGGCCTGAAACGGGATTGTGGAGTGCTGTATCATTGCTTTGGCCCCGATGGCGTCTGGCCCAACGGCGTGGAGTTGCAGGTGCAGGAAGGTGATACCGGGGATATCTTCACCGTTAATACTCGCGTGACCACAACGGTGGATCCCGCGACCACCAACATGGAAACCCTGGTAGTCACCAACGACAATACCAAGGTCGTTCGCACCAATCATATTTCCGCGCCATTTTTCAAAGAAGCCTCCGCTGGCGGCGTGCTCTACACCCAAGGCGTCTCCGGCGGCATCCGCCGGCTTCATCGAAGCATTGATTGCGACCTGCGGGAGGACTGGAACACCGTTGAGCTCATCTGCAAGGGCGACACCGCGACCTACATCGTCAACGGCAAGGTCAACAACCGAATTCAACACCTTGAGCGTTTCAAAGATGGCAAATGGATTCCGCTGACCGGCGGACAAATTCTTTTCCAACAGGAAGGCGCGGAGGTTTTTTATCGAAACATCGAGATCAAGCAATTGCCACTAGATAAATAAAGCGGCATCAAAATTCGCGAAACGTCTTGGACTGCGGCCAGTCCCCTGCCGCTTTTTGCGCACACAGAAATTTACTTCACCCGCTTGATTTTGACATGGATTGATCCCTCCTCCGGATCATCCAATCGGGAAAATGCGCCTTTGCTTAAATCAATCGTTTTGCCGAATTGCAAAAAAGCCGGTTCCCCGCCGCGATCGGTCACTTCCACGATGATGCTTTTTCCGTCGTGCGTGATTCTCAGTTTCGTTCCCAATGGATAATCCCAACTCGCCGCCGTCATCCCATCCGGATTGAACGGCTGGCCATTGGCCATCTTTTTCCCGCGCAGATGGCGGCCGTACCAAGTGGCGCGGTCCGGGGCACAGGCGTGCAGGCCGAGAAACAACAGGACCACGGCGGCGGCCAGCCTTAATTTAACCTTACTTGACATAAAATAAATTGATTATTGACGATACTGCATCCGTCCAATCCTGCGTCGTTAAAGTGTAACGTTTTGCCGACCAACAGCGTCTTAATTAACAGTTGAATGAATAAAAATCGAAATCAGGCCAGGAATACAGCGTCAAAGTTTGCGGCTTTCACGCTGATTGAACTGTTGGTGGTCATCGCCATCATCGCCATTCTGGCGAGTATGTTGCTGCCGTCGCTGGCCAAGGCCAAAGAGACTGCCAAACGCATCGCCTGCACCAGCAATTTGCATCAAATGGGCTTGGCCAACATGATGTATGTGGACGACAATAAGGGTGATTTTTCCCCGCGCAGCAACCAGCAGCGCTGGCCCAATCTATTGCGGCCATATTATCACGTTCTCAGCCTGTTGCGCTGTCCCACCGAATTCAATATCAGCTCCAACTCGACGCTCGGCACCGACGCCAATTTTCCCGCCGACACCGCGCCCCGCAGTTATATCATCAACGGTTTCAACGATGGTTATGACGAAAAATATGGCGTGGGACAGTGGCAAGGCGGAACGAACGCTCCTTACCTTTCGGAAAAGGATATTCCGTTGCCTTCTGACACCATCATTTTTGGAGAAAAAATGACCAACTCCGGTCACTTTTTTATGGATTACATTGATGTGGATGACGCCGAGCAGCTCGACCAGATCAAACATGGCCGCACCAGTCTTAATACTACGGCGGGCGGTTCGGTTTATGCCTTTATTGACGGTAGCACCCGTTTCCTGAAAAACCACGGATCCATTTCCCCGGAGAACCTTTGGGCCACCACTGCTTTTTGGCGGACCAACGGCGACTTCAACCCGCAGTAAGAGGGAAACTCGAAATCCGAAATTCGAAGCCCGAAACAAACTCCAAACGCCAAGGTTCCAAACCTCGTGTTCCGTCCCGGTCCCGTAGGGACTTTTGAAAATAGCCCGGCATTTCAATGCCGGGTCTTAATCATAAACCAGATAAGTCCCAAAGGGACGGCTGAGTTTTCCTTCGACAATAAGCCGTTTTCTTCACATAAATTTGGATACATCTCCTCCCGGACGACCACTTGACATGCCTGCTCAAACGGCAGAAAGTGAAGGCTGTGCTGAAACGAATGTCTAAATTCGACGAAATGATGTATCGCGGGCCGAGATTGGCAGATTGGCTTGGTCTGATAATTTTTTTGATTATAATCGGCGTCTGTTCCTTTTTCAGCCAAAGTTGCCCTTTCTTGATCACGTTCGTAACGCCGTTTCTTTTTCTTTCCACTGTCGGGACGATGCTGTTCTGTTTGGATTTTTTTAAACCGTCCTGTCGAACGCGTCTTAAATTGAATGGGCTTGTATGGTGCACCTTGCTGTTGGCCTGTTCATGGTTAAGCATTATCTCGTATGTCCGTTGGGTGATGATGTCGCATCAAATATCCCGTTGGTAAAATCGGCAAAAGAAGTTTTTGGAAAAACACCCTAATTTCTTGCGGGGATGGCCTTGGTTTTAAAAACGGCTTGGCCCTGCAAATTCTGTGCCGTAAGAATGATCCGATAAGCCACGCCCGGAGTGAGGGCCTGCGGATGAACCCGGGCGATGGCCGGTTCCATGCCACGGATCGGGATTCCGTAATGGATGACTTTGGTGGGGGACGAATTGCTTTTGGCCACCAGATGCCACAACGGCAGTGGCACGACTCCCGGACGGTTGGTTTCGGCAGGCACGACTTCCAAACTGGTCAAAGCGTAGGCCTGATCCAGGGTGAAAACGACCGGAAACAGGGTGGCGGTGCTGTTGCGCGCCGGCGGACGAAAACTGGGGGTGATTTCAATGTGCGGCTTCTCCCAATTTTTAAAAAAATAGAGATAACACCCCGCCAGGACCAAGAGCAACCCGATTAAAATAATTTCTTTTTTTCGCATAAACTTGATGCCGTCGGCAATGTCCGACGGACATGTTCCCTAATTGCCCGGCGGATGAAAAGTGATTTCGCCCTTAATTTTATCCCCGGTTTCCACCGCCAGTAGATAATTGCCGCCCGGTTGCAATGCTTCCGGGAGGCTTTGCGGAATCTCCGGCTTCATGCCCGGCACATTATCTCCATAGATAAATTCCGTGACGTTGGTGACCGCAGAGTCCGCCACCAAATGCCACAACGCATGGGGGAATTTGTTTTTTTTCGCATCGGACTCCTCAAAGACCGCGATCGAAATGATGGGCCGGGGTTTATCCAGATAAAAAGTGATGCTGGGCGGCTGGGCGCTGCCCGGAGCGCGGGCCGAAAAAATTCGGTAAGCAATTTGAATTTTTTTTGATCCAAACAAGTCAGAAGGTGAGTAGTTGAGCCAAAAAATCGCCCCGACGATCAGGGTCAGTAAAAAAAGCACGGTGATTTTCTTGCTCATCATTGGGTAAAAGACCGAATTCGAGCGAAGATTATTCGATTTAGTTTTGGATAATCACAAATCAGAAAGAGACCAATGAAAATTAATAATAAAAAAATGATGGGGCAATCAGGCGGCCGTGCTTTTACGTTGATCGAATTGCTGGTCGTCATTGCCATCATCGCCATTTTGGCCAGCATGTTGCTGCCTTCGTTGGGCAAAGCCAAAGACGCCGCCAAGCGCATCTATTGCGTGAACAACGAGAAGCAACTGGGCCTCGCCTGCACGATGTATGCCCAGGACAATGGCGATTTTCTGCCTCCCCGGTTGACCGTCAACCGCTGGCCCCAACATCTGTTGCCTTATTACAAAAACATCGCTGCTTTGCGTTGTCCGGCCGACAATATCGTGGTTCCGGCCACCGGCAGCACGGATACAAATCTGATCGGTGATTCCAGTCCGCGCAGTTATATCATCAACGGGTTGAACGATTATGTTCAGACGTTCGACGCCACGAATTTTACCGATTTTATGAACGGAACTTGGCAAGGATCGGTTAAAGACAGCACCATTCCGTTGCCTTCTGATACCATCGTTTTTGGCGAGAAAAAGGTGACTTCCAACCAATATTATATGGATCTGATGGAAACCGGCGGCAATGATTACACGGAACTGGAACAAGCCCATCATTTAAACGGTTCTGACTACGCCTTTTTTGACGGCAGCGTCCGTTTTCTCAAGCAATGGAAATCAGTCGGGCCGCAGATCAATCTATGGGCCTGCGTGGATTACTATCGGACGAATGCGGCCTTCAGCTTCGGCCCTTAACCGGATTATTTCGGTAGTCGGCTATTTTGACGGAGCGCGGGTCTGTGGCACAGTGCCAAGACATCGCTTACAGCCAGCGCCAAGACATGGCTTACAGTTTAAAAATTTTTACTGGGGCAGACTGGGGTCATGTCATGGC
>CAIYOY010000248.1 GCA_903927905.1 uncultured Verrucomicrobiales bacterium
CGCGCTCCGTCAAAATAGCCCGCTACCAGGATTTTGGCTGAAATTCATCCTTCCAGCCCTCGTCGTTCTCCCTTATTTTCCCTCGTAATGAAACCGCTTTTCACCGCCGCCAAGCCCGTCATCGGCATGATCCACGTCGGTGCTTTGCCCGGCACGCCGCGCCATACCCAGCCCTTGGCCAAAATTATTGCCCAAACCGTCAAAGAGGCTCGCATTTACCGCGAAACCGGCGTGGACGGCATCGCCATCGAGAATATGCACGATTTGCCGTATCTACGCGGAACGGTCGGGCCTGAAATCACTTCGGCCATGACCTTGATCGGTGCTGCCGTAAAAAATGAATTTCGTGGCGTCACCGGCCTTCAGATTCTCGCGGGCGCAAATAAGGAAGCCTTGGCCGTCGCTCTAGCCGCCAATCTTGATTGGATTCGTGTCGAAGGTTTTGTCTTCGCTCATATTGCGGACGAAGGTTTCATCCAATCTTGCGCTGCGGAACTTCTGCGTTACCGCAAACAAATCGGGGCCGAGCGCGTCCAGGTTTGGGCCGACATAAAAAAGAAACATTCCAGCCACGCCATCACCGCTGACGTTTCCCTCGCCGAAACCGCTCATGCTGCCGAGTTCATGGGGGCCGACGCGGTCATCGTGACGGGCGTTGCCACCGGACGCGCTCCGTTGAGCACGGACATCAAATCCACCCGCACCGGCACGAAACTCCCGCTCATTCTAGGCTCCGGCGTGGATGACAAAAATATCCGTAAATTCACGAAGCAGGCCGACGCTTTCATCATGGGCTCTTTTTTCAAGAAGGATGGCTATTGGGAAAATGAAGTGGATGCGAAACGAGTGGAGAAATTGCTGCGGCAAATCAAAAAATAATTGTAGGAGACGACGTGAGGAGACTCTAACTTCTGCCTTCCTCCGTCCGCATAAACGACAGGCCATAAATCATCCCCGCCAAAACCAAATAAGCCGTCGTGATCTGAAACGGCACCAGCCGGGCAGGGGAGGCCAGTTGCCAAGGCAAATACATGTTCCCATCCGGCATCGCGGAATGAATGATTCCGAAAAACGTCAGTCCCGCCAAAACCAGCAGATAGGCAGTGGACTGCCGCAACTTCCCGTCAATCAAACACGCAATAAACGCGCCCCACAACATCCCCGTTAAAATAAAACCGTTCCCCAATGCCACAATCACCTGTAATTCCGAAAGCGATTTCCCCGGTTCCACCAATAACGCCGCGAACGTCGCGGTAGCCACCAGCGCCGGGTTGGATAATTTTATCTGCAACAATCGCGCCACCGTCGGAAAATAAGAGAACGCCACCGCTGGTGTATGCTTCTTCGGACACGCCGCAAACGCCTGGCTCATGATATCCAGTGCCACAAAAATCAAGATCGGCGCCAGCACGGCGCGCGGAATCAGTTCCACGATAAATGAAACATACCCAAACATTCCGCCGAGCCCGATAAACAATCCGGTCAACAACGTGTAACCCAACCGGCTCCCCATCGCCTTATACGCCGGTTGCCCAATATAGGGCGTGCTTTGCGCCACCCCGCCAAAAAGCCCGGCCAGGATTGTCGCCGCCGCCTCGATGAGCAGGATGTCCCGCGTTTTGTAATCGTCTCCGGCCACCCGCGCACTTTCCGTTACGTTGATTCCGCCGACCACGGTCAACAACCCGAATGGAATCGCAATCGGCAGATATTTCAGCGCCTCGCCAAACCCGTCCATAAAACCGAGCGTCGGCAGCGGCACGGCAAAGTGCAAATGTTCCATCGTCGGCACCGTCACCTTCATACCGAGGAGATCAAGACTACCCAACCCATAATAAAGAATGCAACCGACCACCACTGAAACCAACACGCCGGGCGCGTTGAATGGCAGCCGCCGATGTGCGACCAGGTTGTAAAGAATGATGCCCAGCGCCACCATGCCGATGATCGGAATCTCGAAAATATCCACCAACGGCAAAAAACCGATCAACGCCAAACCAATCCCCGCGAGCGATCCCAGCAAGCCCGCCTGCGGGACGACCTTCTGAATCCACCCACCGCAAAACGACAGCACCAACTTGCAGATCCCGATCATGATCATCGTCGCCATCCCCACCTGCCACGTCAAAATCGCCGCTGCATGTTCTTCCATCCCCCGTCCTTTCAACGCCAAAAAACACGGCCCCAAAACCGTCAGCGCCATCCCGATGGTCGAGGGCGTATCCAATCCGAGGGGCATCGCCGTGATTTCTGCGTTCCCAGTTTTCTCCCGTAGCTTCACCGCCATCCAGGTATAACAGACGTTCCCGAACAACACCGCCAGCGCCGTCCCCGGAAACATTTTGGTGTAGATGATATCGGCGGGAAATTTGAAAACGAAAATGAGGATGCCCGCGAGAAACGACAACACGGTCATGTTGTCAAACATCAGGCCGAAGAAACCGTTCACGTCTCCGGCCACGAACCATTTAGGTTTTGCGTTCAATCGGGCTATTGATTACCAAACCATTTCCAGGAGCGCGACATTTATGTCGCATCCAGGTGAAGGTTTTTACGGTCAAAACCCGATGCGCCCGGAATTTTCCTTCAACCATTTTTCCGCGCGCCGATAATCTGGACAGGCATTTTCCACGGCGGCCCAGAATTTTTTCGAGTGGTTCAAATGCCGCAGATGCATCAATTCATGGATGATGATGTAATCGCGGGCTTCGGGCGGGATTTGGATGAGCCGCCAGTTGAGGGAAATGGTGCGGTTGTGGGAACAGGAACCCCAGCGGCTCTTCTGATTCCGCACCGACACGCGGCAGACCGACACCTGATGTTGCGCCGCCAGTTCCAGCACGCGCGGCGGCAATTCCAACCGGGCCAAACGCAAAAAATGTTTTTCCAAGGCCGCTTTCAAATTCCCCGCCGGGGTCGCCAAATGAATCCGTTCTTCGCCCAGCGACATTACCCAATCCTCGTGTCCCTTTTCCACCTGGAGCGTCAATAGCTCCCCGCGAAACAAAACCTCCATCCCCGGACGCAACATGTCTGGTGGGACATGGCG
Organism: uncultured Verrucomicrobiales bacterium; assembly: GCA_903927905.1. Taxonomy (GTDB): domain Bacteria; phylum Verrucomicrobiota; class Verrucomicrobiia; order Limisphaerales; family Palsa-1400; genus CAIYOY01. The sequence goes on from CAIYOY010000248.1 coordinate 3,050, forward strand.
GGTCTCCAATACCTTCCATTGCTTCTCCAGCCACGCGCGGCGGCTGGCGACAAATTCCCGCGCAAACTTTTTCGTGCCGGTGCGTGGCACCGTCACCACCACCGTCCGGTTCGCGTGCAAGCGCAGGACATAATTGCGCGCCCGCGCATGGCGTTTGAAAATCAGGGGCAGGGGATGGCCCAGAATCTCGATCAAGTCCGATTCCACCGTTGTTTCCCGACCGGTAATAAACTGAAAAAACCGTTGTAACATTAACTTCTCTAACGGTCGTCTCAAGCTCGCAAAAAGCAAACCAATTTTTGGAGTGGGGAAGGCTCGTTCCTACAGGCAAAAAAGCGGTTGGCCATTAGCAGGCTTAAAAAATGATTAATCGTAGCAGCCAACGTGAGTTGGCTCATCTTTATCTCGAAACCAGGGCGAAATTGGAGCCAACTCACGTTGGCTGCTACTTTTTAGACCGGCTGGGGACGAGCCGTCCCCACGCCTGCGGTGTCCCGGGGCATCCGCCGGGCGAAACCTCACCTTTATTGTTTGACTCTTTGGTGGATTTTAGGTTCACTTTTCACGTTCTCACGAGTCCGTCCAACGTTTGGTTCAAAAAATATGAAAACCATCAGAAATTTGTCCGCTACCGCGCTCGCCATGGGTCATGGTGACACGTTTTTCACCGCAATAAAAAAATGCTTCGTCGTCGCCCTGCTGCTGGCCTCGACTGCCGGTGCCATGGCTCAGGGAACGGTTGTCTTCTACAACAACGTTTCCGGATCAATTGTCAGCCATGTCTTTGCTCCGCAAACCGACAATCCGACGGTGGAAATCACGGGCAACAGATCAAGCGAGACCCCGGCAGGAACGACCGTCTATAATGGCGGATTCTTGGGCGGCACCACCAGCGGATTATACGGCACGGGTACGCATTATACGGCGCAAATCTGGTCCGCTGGCGGCACTGGTCAGCCGGTGAGCAGCCTAGTGCCGATCACTCAATATACGACCACCATGCGAACCAATGGCGGCGCTGGTTTCGTTCAGTTTATATCTCCGGCTCCCGATCCCGGTTTGACCAACACCCAATCTGGTACAGCCACTGTACAAGTGCGTGTTTGGGACAATCAGGCTGGCCCCGGCGGTTCTCCCGACTGGGCCACGGCGGTGGCGAATAATGCGACTCGTGGCGTCTCCTTGCCCTTCGATGTCACCGGTATATGGAATGGCTCTGGCCCGCCGGGACCTCCGCCACCTTTAGAGGGCTGGACGAGTTTCTCCCTGCAGACGTTTGGTTCAACCGCGCCCAACATCACCACCCAGCCGAGCAATCAAGTAGTGGAATGTCACTCCGACGCAACCTATGTGGCTGCCGCCAGCGGCGACGCCCCGCTCGCTTATCAATGGTATTGGATTGATTATTTTACGGACCCGATTTCGACCAACGCCATCGCGAGTGGCACCAATGCGACCCTGACCTTGCCCGCCGCGATGATCACCAACCAAGGGAGTTACGTGCTGGTGGTGACCAACGCCGGCGGCAGCGCGACCAGCGCGGTGGCTACGCTTAATGTGATTGACACAACCCCGCCGGTGGTGACGGTGCTGGGCGACAATCCGTATTCTCTGGCGCAGCACAGTACTTTCACTGATCCGGGAGCCACGGCGAGTGATGCTTGTGCTGGGACGGTATCTGTCACGGTCAGCGGCAGTGTGGATCAGAACACGGTGGGGACTTACATCTTGAGCTATTCTGCAAACGACGGTTACGCGCACAGCAGTTCGGCCACGCGGACGGTTAATGTATTGAATTCCTCACCTGTCATAACAGTTCAGCCGCAAAGTTTGACCGTGAATGTCGCGAGCAATGTATCTTTCAGTGTAACGGCCAGCGGAGGAACGCCGTTCAGTTATCAATGGTCCAAGGACGGAGGAAATCTGCCGGGGGCTACCAGTTCTTCCCTCACGATCAACAATGCACAACCGGTGAACATCGGTAACTATGTCGTGGTTGTAAGCAACGCCTACGGCGGCGTGACCAGCAGCGTGGCCAGTTTGAGCATCTCCAATGTCAATTCTGCGCTATGGCAGGGGTTGGTGGCTTATTATCCGTTTAACGGAAATGCGAATGACGCGACTGGCAATGGGAATGATGGAGCAGTCACTACAATAACATATCAGACTGATAGATTTGGCAGTGGAGCCGGTGCGGCAGATTTTGACGGCAATTCAAGCGGCGTTACTGTCCCGACTCTGAATTCCCTCCAATATTCCCCAGTGACATTTAGCGTTTGGATGAAAATAGGCGCGTTTTCTCCGGAGCCAATTAATCAACCTGGACAAGATACACCAGTGACGACCATTTTGGGACGGGAAAGATGCGGAGATGCCAATGAAGGGGCTTTGGCCATTTTGTCCTCGTATGGAATTTATACCAACGAATTGGTTTATTATACTGGTGGCGCAGCCGTCCGATTATTCAAGCCAACACTCGGAAATTGGAATCATGTTGTCATGACGCTGGATAACGGAATTCTGGTTTGCTACCTGAATGGAACGCAATTCGCCAGTAATTTGCTCTCAGCAGCATCGACAAGTATTTTTGATTTTCGTATTGGAACGTCTGCGGCTCCTCTTATCAGTGGGAATCCCAGGTATTCGTTTAATGGCTTGCTTGACGACATCCGCATTTATAACCGTGCCTTGTCCTCGAACGATGTAGCACAGTTGTATGCGAGCGAAGCTCCAACAACACCCACTGGACTCGTTTCCAGCAACTTCCTCGGCACAGCAGGCGCAGACGTGCGCGGAACTGGTGTCAAATATTACAACGGCAGTCTGTATGTCTGCGGCAATAGCACGGCGTCCAGCGGCATTATCGCCGGTTACGCCACGCCTTTGAACAACGGAGCGACTCCGGTTTGGAATGTGAATTGGCCGGACGGTTATCAAGGAGATCAGTTTTGGGGGATCACGGCGACGGGTGACGGCTTATATCTCGCGAGCGCGGATTATACGCACACGACCGATTCCGTGGGCGGCAAGGAGCAGAAGGGACTCATCCTCAAGTTTCCGTTTACGGGACCCACGGGCGGCGGTTTTGGCGGTGATATTTGGGACCGGCAGACCCCGGCGGCCCCCGGTGCTTATTCCTACGGCGGTGGAGAAAACCTGATCGCGCTGACGGTGGCGAACGAAGGCGGTGTCAATTATATCTATACCACCGGCAACGGACAACCCAACGGCGGGGTCAACGGCGCATTTCAATTGGATAAACTGGCGGAAGATTCGACGGTGTTATGGACGCAAACGCAGGGAACTCCCGGCGCGGATAATAGCGCCGGACTGGCCATCACCGCCACGGGCGGCAGTGTTTATATCAGCGGCTTCTATGCGAACAATTCGAATTCCCCTCATCAACAATATCCCGAGTTGTGGCAATACAGTTCAACCGGATCGGCTGGCTGGAATTATGTCGGAACCACTCCCGGGATTTATAACGGCATCACCAGTGTGGGCACGAATCTTTATGTCGTCGGCGGCAGCGGTCCCGGCGGGTCCACCTGGTATTACGATCACACGGCGGCGTCGGATTTCCTGGTGGAGAAATGGGATACCAGCGGCAATCAGATCTGGTCGCGCACATTTAATCGGGCGGGGGGCCAGAGTGTCTTGACCGGCGTGATCAATATGAACGGCCGTTTGTTCGCCTCCGGTTACACCAGTGGCGGCACGACGGCGGGCGGCGAAGACGCGGTGCTGGTGGAAATTGACCCGGCCACGGGCAATTTGCTTTCGACGACTTTGTTCGGTGGCAGCCAGGATGATTTTGCCAACAGCTTGGACACGGACGGAACGAATATTTTTGTGGTGGGAGAAACCAAAAGTTATGGCACTGGAGCGGATCAAATCATGCTGTTGCAATACAACGTGGTACAATCGCCGCCCGTCACCGCCACCCTGGCCAGTCTCTTCGTCTCTCCGGTCAATCCATCCATCAATGTTGGCAGTAACCAACAATTCACTGCGACCGGTTATTTCAGCGATGGCTCGTCCCTCGTGTTGAATTCGTCAAACCAATTGTCGTGGAGCAGTTCAAATTCTTTGATTGCAACGATTGATTCCACCGGACTCGCCGCTGGCTTGACCAATGGCAGCACCACCATATCCGCCAGCTTGGGCGGCGTGACCGGAAACACCACTTTGACTGTGACCAACGCCCCCGCCGTGGTGGCTCCAACGATTACCGTCCAACCCGTCAGCCTCACCAATAATCAAGGCACCTTCGCGACCTTTAGCGTGACTGTGACCGGGACCGCGCCGATCGCCTATCAGTGGCAGAAGGGCGGGGTTAATTTGTCCAACGGCGGCAATGTCTCTGGATCAACCAGCAATCTGCTGACTTTGTCGGCGGTGACCTCGGCTGATTCGGACACTTACTCGGTGATCGTGACCAATCAGGCCGGTTCGGTCACCAGCAGTCCAGTGACTTTGACGGTGAACACGAACACCTCATCAATTGTTATCGTGGAAAGTAAATTATCGTCAACCACCATCAATGTGAACCCGCCCTATCAGGAAGTTTCCGGATCATGGTCGAATACCACAGTCAAG
>CAIYOY010000249.1 GCA_903927905.1 uncultured Verrucomicrobiales bacterium
AAACACATTGCCATGCGATGATCATTATAAGTCTCGATCTCCGCTCCATGCAACACTTTGGGCGCAGGATAAACCGTCAGGCTTTCGTCTTCTTCCACGATTTTGACGCCGCACTTGGTCAATTCCGTGCGCAAGGCCACGACCCGCTCGCATTCCTGCACCCGCAACCGTTCCAGTTGGGTAAATCGTTTGGGCTGGGCGGCAAAAGCCGCCATCACAACGGCCGTCATGATGCTGTCCCCCAGTTGATCGCGCCGGGAAATTTCATCCGGCAAGGGCAGAAAATCAGGAAAGGCGGCATCAATCTGCCAGTTGGATTTCGGGTAAGCGGCCACTCCCACCAACGTCAGCCGATTGTAAAGTTCCGACAAGGCATGCGCCCGGCTCCCCGCCGCGCTCCGGCGGGATTCCAGACGCTCGCGATATTGCAGGCGAATCAACCAATTGGCCGCGACAAAATAACTGGCGCTCGAAGCATCGGCCTCGATTTGAAATCTTCCACTGCGAGCGGGAAACGCTTCGATCAATTTCTGCGTCATGACCACATAGGGCGATTCCTCCGATTCTTCGCCCGTGACCGTGACTTTCCATTGGCCGACTTTGGCGCAAAGCATGAGGGCCGAGGCAAATTGGGAGCTTTCCCCGATTTCCACCGAGCAAGCGGCTTCGCGCGGGCCGATGCCATGAATGATCGCCGGCAACCGGTCATTGGGTGAATCAACGCGATAACCCAGTTCGCGCAAGGCTTTGAATAGTGCGGCCTGCGGACGTTCGTGCATCCGGGGAACACCGCTCAAACGATAAACTCCCTGGCCCAAGCAAACCAAAGCCGAGAGGAACCGCGCCGCCGTGCCAGCATTTCCGACGGAAAGTTCCAATGGTTTTTCCACTGTGCCACTGAGCGGGATTTTTCCGCCCTGCCCGATGACGATGATGTTGCGATTGCAAAATTCTTTCGGGTCCGCCTCCACTTTCAGGTTGAAACCCAATTGCTTTAGCGCGGCCACCATCACCTGAGTGTCTTCGCTCCAAAGCGCGCCGCGCAAAATAATTTCCCCTTCAGCCAGTGCGGCCAGCAGCAAGGCGCGATTGGTGATGCTTTTGGACCCGGGCACGGTGATCTCACCCTGAACCGGTTCGGTCAGCGAAACTATTTCTATAAGATCTGGAAGTGGCATGTCCGATTTATTCCGTGGAAGCGCCGCTGGAGTCCTGGCTCCATTGTTCGCGGCGCTGTTTGGCTTTGCTGAAGAATTCCTCGATCATTTTGGCGTCACCCCGTTCCAGCGCGAGTTGAAATTCCTGCATATCTTCAATGAACACACCGAGGACACGCGCCAAATTCTTTTGATTGGCCATGGCGATGTCCCGCCAAACCTCGGGCGATCCGGCGGCGATCCGGGTGCTGTCGCGAAAACCGGTCGCGCAAACCATGGCCTGTTCCTTCGGGTGGGCCGGGCTTAAAACATAATTGGCCAGTTCCGCCGCCACCACATGCGGCAAATGGCTGGAACGGCTGACCAGATCATCGTGCAACTCCGGCGTCATCCGCACCGGCACCCCGCCCAGGTCCTTCCAAAAATTTTGCACGGCGGAAAATCCGCTGGCCGAAGAATGCGCCGTCGGTGTAATCAAACATATAGCGCTGTTGAACAAATCCGCCTTGGCGGCGTTCATCCCGCGCTTCTCGGACCCGGCCATCGGATGGCTGCCGATAAATTCACATTTCCATTTCAAAGCCAGCGGTTCCAGCTCCTGCACGATGCTCCCTTTCACGCTGCCGACATCCGTGATGATCGCTCCGGGCTTCAAATGCGGCCCCATTAACTCCATCACTTGCCGCATTTGCGCGAGCGGGGTGCATATCACAATGAAATCCGCGCCTTCCACTGCTTGCGCGATGCTTTGCGTGGCAAAATCCGCCGTGCTGAATTGTTTACATTCCGCCACGCCCTCGGCCCGCCGGACGTAGGCATGGACTTTCCCAGCCATCTTGCGTTGCTTGATGGCCAAACCCAACGACCCGCCCAACAGTCCGACGCCGATTATACTGATTCTGTCCCAAGGCATTGCAGTGGATTAAAAGGGAAACCGGACGCGGGCAAAAGCCAAATATGCAGGGTTGAAGCCGCTAATTTTTCTGTGAATCCACGAATTTCACTAATTTCCACGAATTTTCCGAGGTGATAACCGCGCACGAAGCGTCTTGGACTCCGGCCAGTTGCTCTGCCGCTTTTCGATTGCATCTGCTTATAATCACACTCCCGCTCTGTTCCGAATGATGGCCAGCCATTGCTCCACGCCCGTCTTCAATTCTTTCCGGTCGTCCGGTGACAGGCCTTTCGGATCAAAACGCAGACGACGATGCAGGGCAAAAATTTGATTGATTCGGTCGGATGGATCAACGACCAAGCGTTGCTGCCACTCCCGCAAGGGCTCATCGGCGCGACGTTGGAGTTCGGCGGCAAGGTGGCGATTGATCAGGTAGAGTTCGGAGTCAAGTCCGGGCCAGATCGGTTCTTTTTCCGTAGGAGAGGAATCGCGGCCCTGGCGACGGCGTTTGCCGCTGAGGATGCGCCAGAGCATGTAGAGGATCAAAGGAATGAGAAACCACGGGATGTATTTGGTGAATTCCGTCTTGCCCCAGCGCCACTTGGAAAATTGAAACCAAAGGTTGGAGCCGAAATCGGAAATGCCTTCCAGGGCCGAGGCGCGGGATTCTTCGATGAATTCGCGCGACGGCGGGGTGGGATCAAATTCCTCCCAGCGCTTTTTGTCATCAAGATAAACCATGACCCACGCATGACCGTGGCGTTCGCGCACATACCAAGTGTTGCCATGACGGCCGGATTCCGGCACGGCATAGCCAACGGCATAACGGGCCGGAACACAGGCCCGGCGCAAAAGCAGCGTGGCCGCCGTGGCAAAGTGTTCGCAGTGGCCGGAATGGGTTTCGGTCAGGAATTGGACGATGGGCGACTGCCCCCTTGGGCTGGGCTTGCTGTCCAGTGAGTATTGAAAATTTTGTTGAAAGTAAGCGGCAATGGCCTTGAGTTTGTCGGGCATGGATTTGGAGCTAAGATCAAGTTCGGTGATAATTTTGTCGAGCGTGGCGCGGTCGCGGATGGGGACAAGATCGGGGTCGCGGTCGGAATCAGTGGGCGGGCTGTCGAGAAACATTTCAGGGTTATAGCGGACCAAGTAATTGACAAAGCCCGGACCGCCGTCCGCCTGTGCCACACCCAGGCGGTTGGTTTCCAAGAGGGCGGGAAAGTCGCGCAATTCAGTCACGCCGGATGGAATCGCCAGGACGCCTTTGCCGTTGGTGAGATAACCGGCGATGCGGACGGCGGACTTGGGTTTGACGCCGGGTCGGACTAAAGCGACGTCATTTGTATCAACAAAAACACGGTCAAACTGGGCGTCCCCGGCCTGCCAGACGCCTCGGCGATAGGATTCGAAAGTGGCTTCGCGCAACAGGGCCGGCGGCTGTTCACCTGGTTCGACCTGGACCCGCAAAACAATTTTCCCGGTCAAATGCATGCGCCCGCCCTGACCGATGGCCGTGCGGACTTCACGATAATTGACCTGATGTCGTCTGGATGCGTTGGCCAGCCAATTGCCGATGGCCACTTCAAGGCTCGCCTGACCGGCGTGCATGAATCGCTGGGCAAAATATCCGCCGGTCACGGCCAGACCCACGAGCAGGAACCAAAACGGCAGGGGGAGTCGGCGCGACCGAACGGCGCCGAGCGCGAGGACGATCAGGGCCGAGAGGCCGACAAAAAACCAAGGAAGTTCACCGTTGACCGCACTGGCTCCCAGCAGACAAAAGGCAAAGTAAATCCAGGAAATGTTGAAGGAGGTTTTGGCCAGCGGATGATCCGGGCGGCGGCGCATGACCCAGGAAAAAACGCTCAGCTCCATTTTATCACGACTGCCGTAGCGTTGGGCCAGAATGATCGGCAGAAAGAAAAAGGGCATGGATTGGATCCATTTGAAGAAAAATTGCAGCTGGCTTTCGGAGTTGTAGAGGATCACCGCCACGGCAATGCCGATGATGACGCAGAGATCGAAAACGCGATTCAGGTCGGCGTTGGAAAATTCCCAGCGGGCTCGGATATATTGCGGAGCCTCAAGCAGCAACGCCATGGGCAAGGCCCAGATCATCAGGTCGGTTTGCCAGCCCCAGAAGACGAGAGCTGCGCCAATCAAAAAGGGCGGGGGCCGCAATTGCCAGTTGTGGGTCGTTTGCTTGGTCTTGGCGAACAAGGTGATCATAACGCCGCCAGGGTTTCTCCAATTTTACCGACGGTTAATTGGTGGAAATGATCCGGTTGATCGGCCATGACTCCGGGCGAAAGAGACTGGCCATTATCGGTGACGACGAAGACGATGAGCGGCACGCCACGGGCGCGAAGCATTTTGACAAATTTTTGGCGGGACTCGGTCCATTCTACAAAAACACAGATGCAGCCGCTCAGATCGTTGGCATGGCCGAGGACGAGATGCTCGAGGGCGAGGAATTCTTTTTCGCGGCAGGGTTGGACGGAGGCGAGGATTTCCAGCATTTGTTCGGTGTGGGAGAGGCCGCGGCCCGAGGTGAAGCAATAGGCTTCCGGCCCGACGAACATGAGGTCGAGCAAGGAATCCTGACGCTGAATGGTGTAAGCCAGCGAGGCGGCAACAGAAACGGCTTCTTCAAAAATGTCCGCCTGAGCCGGCACGCTGAACGTGTCAAGCACCAGCGCGTGGCGGACGAAGAACTCTTCCTGAAATTCCTTCACGATGGGCCGTCCGGCTTTGGCGAAGCTTTTCCAGTGCATCCGGCGCATCGGATCGCCGGGGCGATATTCGCGCAACGAGGCGAATTCTTCCGATTCCCCTACCGACGAAGCCATGGATACACCGCCTTGCTGATATTTCATGGTGCCGGGTAATTCGAACGGCGGGATGTGGTAACGCTTTGGCAGGATCAGAATATTTTGCGGGTGCGGGATTTTCCGCAGCGATTGAAATAGGCCCAGAGGATCGGGACAGGCGATGGTGGTCCCGGTGAGGCGCAGAACACCGCGCCGAAGCGGCGTCAGACTGGCACGCAGGGTATGTTCGGAACCTGCGGCCAAGTCGGGCGCTGTTTTTTCTTCGAGGTGAGCGCGGGTGTTCTGCGCCAAAAGCCAGGTCCAACGGTAGTAGCCGAAAGTGCGGTCGAACCAATTGCGTTTTTCTTCGCCGTGTTCGCGCCGGGTGGAAAATTCTTCCAGGGTCGGCCGCGGGTCGGGACATTCTTCGGTGAATTTCAAGCCGCGTTGGGCGCGACGGGAATTGTTGCGCAAAATCATTTGATAGGAGAACGTTTCGCCAGCAGAACCGAAGCGGGGCAGGACGCGATCAATGCTGATGCGCGGACGCTGCCAGGGCAGGGTCACGAGGCTGATGAAAATGATCGCGCCGAGGAGGGCGAAGGTCTGATAGCCGAGGGATTGGTTGGTGTCCGCGCCGACCGAAGCCATGCAGACGCCGCCCGCCAAAACCAGCCAACCGGTGAAAGTGATGCGCCGGGTGAAAATATATTTCACCCCGGAGAACGACCGATAATTGCGATAGAGATAGCGCTTAAACATACGCCTTCTTAAAATCCGAAACCCGAAATCCGAAACAAATTCCAATTACAGAAATTTCAAATATTCAAACATTTGAGTTTGTTTCGAATTTCGCGCTTCGTGCTTCGAATTTCAGCCTGGCACCGGCACTTGCTTCAAAATTTCCTCCACCACCCCGCGCGCCGTGGCCCCGGAAAATTTCGCCTGCGGTTCCAGCACCAGACGATGAGCCAGCGTGGCCACGACGATTTCATGGATGTGCTCGGGATGGACGAATTCGTGGTGGTCAAACAAGGCCAGCGCCTGGGCGGTTTTCATCAGCGCAATGGAACCGCGCGGACTGGCCCCGAGCAAAACGCCGGGAGCAGTGCGCGTGGCGGTGACGAGTTTGACCACGTAATGTTTTAATTCTTCGCTCACACGGATGTTTTGCACCGCTTCGCGCAGACGCAAGACATCGTGCATATTGACACAGGGCGTGACGCTTTCCACCGGATGCTTTTTCTGCTGCGCGGTCAGGACGGCGACCTCGTGTTCCAAAGTGACGTAGCCAAGATCGAATTGCATGGCGAACCGGTCCATCTGCGCTTCCGGCAACGGATAGGTGCCGCGAAATTCAATCGGGTTTTGCGTGGCGATAACGAAGAAAAGGCTGGGCAACTCGCGGCGTTCGCCTTCCACGCTGACCTGGGCTTCACCCATCGCTTCGAGCAAGGCGGATTGCGTGCGGGGCGAAGCGCGGTTGATTTCATCGGCCAGCAGGACGTTGGTGAAAATCGGCCCGCGATGAAACGAGAAACTTTGATCGCGCTGATTGAAGACGGAAACGCCGAGGATGTCAGAAGGAAGCAAATCAGGCGTGAATTGCACGCGTTTGAAGTCGGCATCAATCGAGCGGGCGAGGACTTTGGCCAGGGTGGTTTTGCCGGTGCCGGGAAAATCTTCGAGCAGCACATGCCCCCCGCTGGCGAGGGCGGCGATAAGGAGACGAGTAGAGGCCTTTTGGCCGCGCATCACGGACTCGATGCTGGCCGAGAGCCGCTGGTACACCTCGTAAGGCGACGGATTTTCAGGTTGCATGACCCCGTTGTTTACCATTGCCGGCGAGGCAAGGCGAGAGTCGTTTATGGTCGGCAGATGCGGCAGCAGATCGAGCGTGTTCTCCGGGTTCATTTGGTCCTCCAGTTTTAAGGTTTTGGTCATCGCTGATTCCTTGATTTGTTTGATAGCATAACTCTTGCCACCTGTTTGAAATTTTAAATCAGGGCAAAACATGGTTCGTGACTGTGCAAGTCGGGGCCTGCCAAACAGCATTGAGGGAATATTTTCCTCCTAATGGGCAGGAGGAAAATTTTTGGATATTCCGCCCCATGTAAGGAAGGATTTCTTTTTCTGAAGGCACCGAGTTTGTCGGTTTTTTATTTTCCAAAGCCCATAGCTGCTTTGCTCCGTCGATGTACCGTAAATTATTGATGCAAACGTCCTTTGGTATGGCCTTCCTCGCTTGAGCGTGTAGAAGCCGATCCATCACGAAAAGGAGGGCGATAATCAAAAGTAAAATGGAAATCGCAAAGGTTAATTTTTTCATATCATTGCGCGTTTATTCATATGGCGACTTCTGGTTGTTTAACCGCGACTTTGGATAAAGGTTGCACTTGATGCCAGCGTAATCGCATCAAAGCGGCGACCGTTCCTGCGCCGAATAACCCAAAACTGGCCAGCAAATAAAGAACCCCGGCGGGCGCGGAGATGAGAAGTTTCACGAGGCCTCCGATCGCCGGCAAAGCCATGACCGCGAGGGCCAAGTAAGGCACCGCTCGAGGCCCCCAAAATCCAAAGAAGAATCTCGCGGCGAAATAAACCACCAAGACGGACAGCCCAGCCAGGAAGGTCGCCAAAGCACCCGTGAGATGGTCGGACATCAGCCAGGTGGTTGAATGAAGCAGCCACGTGCATCCTACCAGCCAGCGAGCAGTGTTGACTCCCGGATGTTTCCGGTCTTCCCAACGTAAACTGTGCAATAAGAAAAAAACAAAGGCGGCTTGGCTGGAAAAATGGAAAACCGTTTCCGTGTAGGTCGGAATAAAAAGTCCGATCCACATGGGAATGGCCAGACCACTGAGCAACCCGTGCCTCGGATCACGCGAAAAGAGCGAGGACAACACCGTGTAAGTCAGCAGGCTGCCCCAAAAAATTCCCGGCAACGCCAACTCAAAGTGCAACAAGCGCAGCCATTCGCGTGGCAGCGAACAAATCACCAAGGCCACGGACGCCAGGCAGAGATGAAAACTGGTTTTGTCGCGACGCAAGGCGGCCAGTGTTCCGTAGGCGGCGACGTTCAATCCAGCCAGCGCGGCGAACATGCGCCAATTGTTGTCCCATCCGACGATGGCCAGCGCGATGGGCGGCGTGAACAATAAGAGACGTTCCAAATGCCCGGCAAAATAGCGCGGCAGAAAATCGAGATCATCACGCCGCTTCCACAACACCCACGCCGCCATCCAAACCGCCGGAGCCACCAGCGAAATCCGCCACGGGATATTATAGACATACCCGATGCAATAGATATGCGCGCCCGTTCCGCAGATCCACAGGCCCAGCGCCAGCAACGGAAAAAATCGGCGCGAATAAAAACCTTCCATCGGCCCGGAATTTTTTCGCGGCAGCACCAACGCCAAAACCACGGCCAACGGCATGGTGAGAAACCATTCCACCCGGTTCACCACCATGCCGCGGCCATCCCAGATCGGCCACGAAACCGCCTTGTGCAACCACCGCGTCGCCACCGGCAACCCCAGGTTCAAGCACAACAGAAACGCGCCGATCATCATGAGCCTGGCCGGCAGGTTTATTGAAGCGATATGCCGCTTCAACGCCCCGACCCTCACTCCCGCCAACACACTGCCAGCCAGGCAAAGTTCAAAAGCAAACCGGTCATCCAGCAACAACGCCTGGCTGACCAAAATGAATGGGACAAAGAGAAACATGTTCTCCAACCCGGCCAGCAGGGCGGAGTCGTACCAGATTTTCCGGCGCGCCAAAAAAATCGAGGTGCTGACCAGCAGGAGTTCGTAAAAGTGAAACGAGGAGACGTTGAAAAAGAGCTGGGACGCTTCTTCCTTGAAAACCGACTGATCCAGCGACAGGCAGCGCATGCTGTAAAGGAGCAACATGGCGCTGACGATGTAAAACGGGTTGCAAGCCAGCAACCGCCAAAGCCAGCGCAGGAAAATTCGGCGCGGGTGCGTGGGGGCGGACGGGACAGGGATGGCAGGCGGTTGAGGCGGAACCGAAGTGGAATCCAGATTGGTTGTCATGGTTTAATCCTTTCGTTGTTTGACTATCATTTACTATCATATAATATCAAAGTCAACAAATAAGTTGCATTTAATATCAAAAACTTGTAATTAATATCCCCAGCTATGAAAAAGTTAGCGCTTTGCGCAGAGAGTTCGACCTCACCCCGACCCTCTCCTCCGAGGAGAGGGAGTGGCTCAATTTCGTTTTCTGTTTGTTCTCATCCCCCCTCACCAATCCCGCTCAAGGACGTTCTTAAGAAAGAGACAACCATCTGCAACCGCGACGGAATACAATTCTCCCTCTCCTCGGAGGAGAGGGCCGGGGTGAGGTCGAGCAATAATCCGCGCAGCGCTAAATAAATCTTTTATTCCACGACTCAAAAACTATGAACACCGAATCAAAATCCGAAAACCGCCCCCGTTGGTATTCCGTGCAGGAAGCCGCCGCCTACCTCGAAATCGGCGAACCCACCCTCTACCGTTGGATGCGCGAAGGCAAGATCACCTACCGCAAAGTCGGCGACTCCACCCGTTTCTGGCGCGAAGACCTCGACGCCGTGATGGAAGTTTTCCACAGCGACAAAGAATCCGACAACGTGAAGAAGGTCTGCCCGCTCTGTCACCATGACGAAATGATCGAAGGCGCCTACCGCACCACCGGTCTGAATTATTTCCAGCCGAAAAAAACCAAATTCTGGACCCTCACCGCCAGCAATATTGATACCCAAGCCTACATGTGCTCCCGTTGCGGCCATGTGGCGCTCTTTGCCGATGTGAAGAAATTGGCGGGATTGCTGGAGAAGAAACAGGAAGGCGAGGAAGAGAAGGAATAAATGAATCGCTTGTGGGCATATTTGAAGAAAGACTTGGAACAAAGTTTTCGAGAATCGGAACCTGCTTCTCCGGCACGCGAAGCCTTTTATACAACGATTGCCTCTCAATGCATCATGGCCATTATATCAAGCATGATATTGGACGGAGGACAACTTGAGCAGATGAGCTTTGTGGCTACTGTGGCGTTTTGGCCGACAGTCATTCTGATTCGTTTGCGAAGATCTGTTTTAACAAAAGGCGATATACTTTTTGTTAAATGGGGTTATTTATGGATTTGGTTTGGCAACCCATTCGTCTGCGTCGCGGTTTGGCATTTGCAGGGAAAGCTATGACCCACGCAGCCAGCATAAAATATCCCAATAAGGGATCCAAAAACCGAATCGTTCCTTGGCTGTACGTCGTGGGAGGCTTGATCAGCGTTTTCACTTCTGCGTTTTTACCAATATTTTTTTGCGGCTCATTCCTGACGAAACGTGTTGTCGCCGAGCCAAGCGAATGGTGGTTAAGATTAATCTACCATTCAGCCTTCCTGCAGGAATGCGTTTTTGGAACGGCGTTGGTGGCAATCGGTTTCACCCTCAAGGCACGCTTCTGTCGCGAGAAAACAGGCGAATGGAGAACCATCCTGATTCGAGATTACGCCGTTGCGTTGTTGTTTCACGCCGTGATCACCGTTCCACTTAACCGAGCGGCGCATTACTGGACTTTCCACAATCTGCATTCTCTGCGACAAATCCATTTTTCTCACTTGTTCCCCAATTTGTTGGGTTGGGAGGATGACTTTTTTATGATGGCGTCCTTTTTGGTAGCTGGCGTCGCCGCGCTAATTTCATCCCGACGACAAAAGGACAAAGTCGCGGATTGGACTGCTTGGGTTTCAGTCCTCTTGTTTCTGTATTTTGTCTGCAGCAAGGATTATTGGCCGTGTCGTTAGGGAAACTTGATTCCAGCGGGTCTTTGTGGCTAAATATAGTTGTGAGCGCACATGATGTCATGGAGCAGATTGAAGCACTGCCGACGGCCAAGCAAACGGAGGTGCTGAAAAAAACCATGGTTCGTCTGTGCCCGGGCAGCACGAAAACGGTGGAGCGACTTTTGCGCCGTTTGGAAAACCCGGATATTCCAGAAGATGTCTGGCGCGGCATTGAGGACGCGGAGGACGGGCGTCTGGTGACGATGGAAACGGCAATGGCGGGGAAACCCCTTTGATCCCCGGTTGGGAACACACAAGATTCACCGGCTCTCAAACATCATGCGACGCACGGTTTATGCGGTCGTGATTGAAGGTAATTTGCGAGTGGTATTTTATTTGGAGGGTGATGAGGCGGTTTCTTTCAACATCGGCACGCATGACATCTACAAGGGATGAAGCGTTAACCGCGAAATATGCGAACCACGCGAACGGGGAAAAAACACAGACAGTCTAAAGTATTGAACACCAACCAAGACGCGCCGAATCGGAGTTCGGCGTTCCGGGTTCAGTGATATTCTTGCGCCGGTTTGATGGCGTAATTAAGCGGAAGCCAGCTCTGGAGAATCGCGCAGAACGATTAATTTTTCCGACTTGATGGGGAGAAGGGCGTAGGCTTTTCCGTCCTGTCCGGAAAACTCAATTTCAAATACACCACCCGGATGAGTCATCACGACGGTTCCCATCTGGCCGCGCTTTAAAAGAAGCGGTCGGTTGGAATCAAAATGACGGGCGGGCACATCTTCGAGGAGCGCCACAACATCATGCATTTGAATCACGCCGTTCATGGTTACACTATAAAGCATGTGGTCAATCTTGGAAAGTCTTCTCCATCACGAATAATCCATGCGCTTAATACTGAGGCGGTTCCGTGATCGGTGGTCATGGGGAATTTTAACACGTAGGCGTTACCAAAACCGTTATGCTCTTTAAAAATCGCATTTTCAGAAGAGCTGGCTGCTTCCAGAACAGCTTCCCGTAATAGATACGAATTACCAAGGGTTATACCCAAAGCGGACTCAAAAACGCGGGCTTTGTGTTTGCCATCACGGTGCAGGTAGTTGAGTGAATAATCTTCCAATTTGGAGCCAAGATCTGCTCGATTTCCATTTGGCAATTTCATTTTTGCGTTAGAGCAACCCGTTTATAAATCTCAGTGATATTCCTGCACCGTCTTCACCGCATAACCGCTTTTCTTCAAGGCGGCGATGCCGAGGGCGGCGGCGCGGGCGCCACTCAACGTGGTCATGATCGGCGTGCCGGTATAGACGGCGGTGGTGCGGATTTTTACTTCGTCGGCGCGGGGGGACTGGCCGGCGGGAGTGTTGATGACGAGTTGGATCTCGCGGTTTTTCAACAGGTCAATGGCGTTGGGACGGCCTTCGGCAAGTTTGTGGATCTGTTGCACTTTCAGGCCGGCATCGGAAAGGACTTTGGCGGTGCCGCTGGTGGAAATGAGTTCGAAGCCGAGGTCGGCGTATTCTTTGGCCACGGCGGCGACTTGCTTTTTGTGGGCGTCGCTCACGCTGATGAAAACCTTGCCGCTCAAGGGCAACGGAGAGTTGGCGGCCATTTGGGATTTGGCGTAGGCGATGCCGAGGTCGGCGTCGAGGCCCATGACTTCGCCGGTGGAACGCATTTCGGGCGAGAGTAAAATATCCTGACCGTGGAAACGGTTGAACGGGAAAACAGATTCTTTGACGGCCCAATACTTCGTCCAAATTTCTTCGGTGAAATCAAGTTCCTTCAGTTTTTTCCCAGCCATGACTTTCGCGGCCAATTTCGCGAGGGGAACGCCGATGGCTTTGCTGACGAAGGGCACGGTGCGCGAGGCGCGCGGGTTCACTTCGAGAACATAAACGGTGTCGCCTTTGACGGCGTATTGCACGTTCATCAGACCGATGACTTTTAGTTCACGGGCCATGGCGTGCGTGTAGGTGCGAATGGTTTCGATAACGGATTTCGACAAAGTGTGCGGCGGCAGGACCATTGCGGCATCGCCAGAATGGACCCCGGCGAATTCGATGTGCTCCAACATCCCGCCGATGACGATGGTGCCTTCGTTCGGATTGGCAAAGTGGCCGACGTCGGCGATGCAATCCACATCCACTTCGGTGGCGTCTTCGAGAAATTTATCCACGAGAACGGGGCGTTCGGGCGAGGCTTCGACGGCGAAACGCATGTAGTGGCGCAACTCGGCATCGGAGAAAACGATCTGCATGGCGCGACCGCCGAGGACGAAGGACGGGCGAACCAACACCGGATAGGTGAGTTTTTGCGCGGCTTCGAGCGCTTCGGCTTCGTTCGTGGCGAGGCCGTTGGGCGGCTGCGGGATGTTCAGTTTTTTGAGCATCGCGGCGAAAAGCTTGCGATCTTCGGCGATCTCGATGCTCTGCGGCGAGGTGCCAATGATGTTGACGCCGTTTTTCTGCAAGGCGAGGGCGAGATTCAGCGGCGTTTGACCGCCGAATTGCGCGATGGCACCCCAGCATTTTTCACGTTCATAAATATGCAGGACGTCTTCGAGAGTGAGCGGTTCGAAAAATAATTTGTCGCTGGTATCGTAATCAGTCGAGACGGTTTCCGGATTGGAATTGACCATCAACGTTTCAAAGCCGTCTTCTTTCAACGCGAAAGCAGCGTGAACGCAGCAGTAATCAAATTCGATGCCCTGACCGATGCGGTTCGGCCCGCCACCGAGGATCATGACTTTCTTCGTGTCGCTCGGTTTGATTTCGTCGTCGCCGGTGTCGTAAGTGGAATAATAGTAGGGCGTGTAAGCTTCGAACTCAGCGGCGCAGGTGTCCACCAGGCGATAGCTGGGGACAAGGCCGAGCTTCTTGCGGGTACTCCGGATATCATCCTCGGTCGTGCCGGTCAGATGGGCGATCTGGCGGTCGGAAAATCCGAGTGATTTGGCTTTGGCTAAAAGGTCACGATTCATCATGGCGCAAACTGGGCAAAGTAAGCCTTAGCGGAGAGATGAAGGCAAGATGAGTTTTTTTAAACCAGCGCGACTCGGGCGCACCTCGCTACCTACACCGTAGCGCAGGCATGAATTTCACACATACCCCCCAGACCTCCCTCGTGGCGCTTCAAGTCGGAGTGACGTGAGGTTGGTGGTTGCCTTACGCCTCCTTACGGGTCACCTTACGGATCCAACCTCAATAAAACCCAATGTTTACAGGGTACCTTACGGCCTGACGGCTTTTTTACCCCCCAACTACATTATATCCTCACCCACCACCTGATTTTGGTGCGTTTGCCAGGTTGCACCCGCTCGACTTCAGACAACAGCGCGTTCCCGTGATTGCTCTTTGGCGGCGCAGCCTTTACTTTGAGGCCAGTGCACAAGATTGCTTTGGAACTGGGGCCGTTCACCATTGCTTGGTACGGGGTCTTTGTGGCCTTTGGATTTCTCGCAGGAATCTGGACGGCCAGCCGCCGGGCCATGCACGAAGGAGTCAAACCGGAACTAATCATTGATCTCGGTCCATGGCTTCTGGTCGGCGCGATCGTCGGGGCAAGGTCTCTTTACGTCATTTCTTATTGGCACGAAGTTTTCGCGCCGCAGCCGATCTGGGAAATCTTCATGGTGCAGCATGGCGGACTGGTTTATTACGGCGGACTGATCGGGGCTTCGCTGGCCTGCATTCTATTTGCCCGTCGCAAAAAACTGGCGCTCTGGCGGCTGGCGGACATTCTCGCGCCGAGTATTGCGCTCGGTTACGTTTTCGGACGGTTTGGTTGTTTGATGAATGGTTGTTGTTATGGCCGCTATTGCACCATGCCCTGGGCCATCACCTACCCGGTCGGCCATGAAACCCATCCGGGCGGTGAAACAGCGCTGCCGGTTCATCCCACTCAAGTTTACGATTCCATCCTGAACCTCGGCTTTTACGTGCTCCTGGCCTGGCTTTATCGGCGCAAGAAATTCGATGGCCAGATTTTTGCCTTTTACCTCATCGGCTACGCCATCCTGCGTTTCATCGTGGAAAGTTTTCGCGGCGATTACATCATCCACTACCTCGGCGGCTGGGCCACGCCGGCGCAATTGATCAGCATGGGGATTCTGGTGGCGGGCGTCGGGCTGTTTTTTTTGCTGCCTCGTCAAAAGGTAAAAAAGATGGAGAAGGGAGCCTAGCAGATGGCCAAACCCATTTACCTCGCCGGGCCGACAGCGGTCGGCAAATCAGCCGTGGCTCTTGAACTGGCGGAGCGCATCGGCGGAGAAATCATTTCGGTGGATTCAATGCAGGTCTATCGCGGCATGGACATCGGCACAGCCAAGCCCTCCGCCGCCGAGCAAAAGCGCGTCCGGCATCATTTGATTGACATCGTTGACCTCACCGAGCCGTTTGACGTCGCGGCTTTCATCCGGCTGGCCAAGGCGGCCGAGGCCGATATTCAAGCACGAGGAAAAGTGTCCATCTACTGCGGCGGCACCGGGTTTTATTTCAAAGCCTTGCTCGAAGGCTTGGGCGATGCGCCGCCGGGTGACGCGAAAATCCGCGCGCAACTGCAAGCCACGCCGCTGGATCAACTCTTGATCGAACTCCAGCAAAAGGACCCGGATTTTTTTCAAAAGGTTGACCAAAAAAATCCGCGCCGCGTTGTCCGCGCCTTGGAAGTCATCCGTCTCACCGGCAAGCCCTACTCCACGCAACGCGCCGTCTGGTCGGCCACCACCACGGGCATCGGTTTTCATCGCGCACCAAAAAATCTGCACGATCGCATTCATCAGCGAGTAGATGAAATGTTCCGCCTCGGACTGGTTACGGAAACGGAAAAGTTATTAGCCCAAGGCCTCGAAAAAAATCTGACCGCCATGCAAGCCTTGGGATACCGTCAGGTGGTGGAACATTTACGCGGGCAGCGTTCTTTGCCGGAGACGATTGAGCTGGTCAAAATTCGCACCCGCCAATTCGCCAAGCGCCAGCTTACCTGGTTCCGACGACAGATGCGGCTGGATTGGATTTCGTTGGATACGGAAGATGCCGCCGGGGTGGCTGAAAAAATTGCGCGAACCAACTTGTCAACATGAATTCAAAAAAAGCGTTTCTCCTGACCCTGTTGCTATTGACTGGCCGTGCCGCCTTCGGCACCACCATGACCATCAATCCCGACCATGTCTTTGTGTTGGATGGCCAGAAAGTTTTTCCCATCGGCTTTACCATGCCGCCGCCGGTCAACGGGCGAACACCCGCCGGCGCCAACGGGTTGCAGGAATTATCCAGTGCCGGCGCGACTTTTTTGCGCACCGGCACGTGGGACGGCAAATGGAACCAAAAAACGATCAACCTCGAAAAGCAATATGAGGATGCCGCCGCCCGCTGCGGATTGCATTGCCTGGTTTTTTTAAATGAGCTGGCCGACATCAAGAACACCGCCGCCGGACGACGGGAAGAAATTTTACTGCGCAAAGTGGTCAATGAATTTAAAAATCATCCGGGCTTCGGCGCGTGGAAAGGGGCGGACGAACCCGCGTGGGGAAAAGAACCTCTTGGCCCGTTGATGCGCGGGAGCCAGATCATCCGCGAACTGGATCCGCATCATCCCATCATTTTGATCCAGGCCCCGCGCGATAGCGTTGATCAATTGCGCGCTTACAACCCAACGGCCGACGCCGTGGGAGCGGACATTTATCCCATCAGCTACCCACCCGGAATCCACGATAATATTCGAACCAACTCGGAAATCAGCCTGGTGGGCGATTACACCCGCAAGATGATGGCGGTGGCCAATGGTCAAATGCCTGTCTGGATGGTTCTACAAATCGCCTGGAGTGGAACCACCGGGCCGGGAAAAAAACTTGTCATGCCGACTTTAGCCCAGGAACGGTTCATGACTTATGAGGCAATCATCAACGGCGCGCGCGGGTTGCTTTATTTTGGCGGCAACATTCCCAAAGCGATGACGCCGTCCGACGCGCGACTCGGCTGGAACTGGACTTTTTGGCGAAATGTTTTGCGCCCGGTGATTTCAGAAATCGGCGCAAAAAGTCCGCTCTATCCCGCGTTGCTCGAGGCCAATTCCACACTGCCCATAAAATGCAGCGACGCTAACATCGAGTTTTGCGGGCGAGAAGTCGGTTCGGATATTTTTGTCCTCGCTTGTGTGCGAGGGAAAGAACCGGAACAAGTTTCCTTCAGCGGATTACCCACAACGGTGACCGGCGGCGAAGTGATGTTTGAATCACGGCCCGCAGTTCAAGTCAAAGCCGGACAATTCAGCGATCATTTTGCCCCCTACGAAGTCCACGTCTATCGGTTCCGCAGAAATTAACGGCTCTGATTGTAACTTGCCTGAGAATATTTGGTGGCGGCCAGTGTGCGGGCCAGACTTTCCAACGCGCCAGCGGTCTCCAACAATGTCCAATTCGCATTCATTTGCTTTCCGGCCACCTCGCACATCGCCGTTTCCCAATCGGCCCGCGTCAGAGAAATGGGCGGAGGCTGAATCGAACCTTGAATGAGCAGGGCCGTTTTAGTCCTGCGTTGGGCCGCCCCGGCAATTTTCTTCCCATGCCAGAGGACGTCGTATTTTTCTGCCCCGATAAAACATTGGCCGGGAATTTCCTTCACGCAACAGGGAGAAAGTGTGGTGGTGACATTAATTCTGGCGAAGGCATCGCGGATCCATTCGTGGACCCGCTGATAACTCTGCACGGCTTTTAGTTGATACCACGGATCGTTCGGCGGAAAGGCGAGACTGTAAGTCCAATCCGCATCATGCGGCACCAGACCACCGCCGGTGGGTCGCCGGATCAACGGACGCAACCGGGTGATTTTTTCGATGGCGGAATAACTTTGCGAATATCCGAATGTCGCCGCCGGTTCCGTCCAGCCATAAAACCGCAGCACCGGACGGCCCAGTTCCGGGGCCAATTGCATCAACGCCTCATCCAGCGCCATGTTGTAATCCGCCGCGCCGGGGCCTGATTGGAGCAGAAAAAAATTCATGCGAGTTTACGTCCGACGGGACAGAGTGGTTTGATTTCACAAGCCGCACAATCTGGATTCCGCGCATAACATCGGCGGCGTCCGTGCCAGATCAACAAATGGCTGAACAGACACCACTCCGCCTGCGGCACGAGCTTTTGTAGATCCGCTTCGATCTTCTCCGGTGTTTTTGCCCTGCTCAAATCCAGCCGTTCCGAAAGCCGCGCGACATGAGTATCAACCACAACACCTTCATTGATGCCGAAAGCATTGCCAAGAACTACATTCGCCGTCTTTCGTCCGACCCCGGCCAATTCCACCAACGCCGCCATGACGCGCGGGACTTCCCCGCCATGTTTTTCCACCAAAGTCCGGCAAGCCGCCTGGATATTCTTCGCCTTGTTGTGATAAAGCCCGATCCGTTTGATGTCCTGTTCCAGTTCCGCTAGCGAAACTGCGGCAAAATCATTAGCCGAGCGATGTTTCTTAAACAGCGGCCCGGTGACAATGTTGACCTGCTTGTCATTGCATTGCGCCGAAAGAATCGTGGCAATTAGCAATTCCAGCGGGTTTGAATAATTTAACTCACAATGCGCGTCGGGATATGCTTTTTTCAAGCCATCAATAATCCGATGGGCACGAGTTTTCTGCTCTGCGACTGATTCTTTCGCCATATTCAAAGCAAACAGTAAATCAAAATGATGATGTTTCAATATATAAATAATTCAAAATGATGTATTTTCATGTTGTAAAAACATCTTTTTGATGCAAAATAGCCTTATGAGAATCACGGTAGATATTCCAGATGATGATTGGGACGACTTAAGAAAGATTACGGGTGAAAGCAAAAAAAGCCCTGCCATCAGCAAAGCCGTCACTGAGTACATCAAGCGGGCCAAGGCCAAGGAATTCGGACGCCTCTTGCGGGAAGGCTCGTTTGACTTTCCCATGACCAACGACGAATTGGAGAAATTAAGCTGATGGTCCTGGTTGATTCATCCGTGTGGATTGAAGCCGGACGGCGCGACGGCAGCCTCGAACACAAAGTGGGTTTGGAAAATCTGCTGGAAGCGTACGAGGCTGCCTGGTGCGGGCCGATCAAGCTCGAAGTCATGGGCGGCGCACGGGCCCAGGAACGAAAGCGATTAAGTGATTATTTTGCCATCATTCCCTACAAGTCGATGAATGATGCCTCTTGGGATTTTGCGGTGCATTGCTATCACAAGCTGCGCGATGCCGGCCACACCCTGCCCTTCAACGATGTGTTGATCGCCAGTTTGTCAATTACATGGATTTGCCGGGTCTATGCCAAAGACCAGCACTTTGACGTGATGGAAAAAGTTCTGGGTATCCGCCTCTATCGTCCGGATTACGGTGGAAAATATCGTCCGGATATGGGCGGTTAATCAAACCAACTCCGGCTCTTCCATTTCCAGCGGCTTCGATATTTGTGGCGTCCCGTCGGCGGCTTCGGGGTATTCGAACACTTTGCCCTCGAAATTGCGGATGACCACGCGGTCTTTATTGTGGCTCAGGATGTATTCCGGATTGATCGGCACCTTGCCGCCGCCGCCGGGAGCGTCAATCACATATTGCGGCACGGCGTAACCGGTGGTGTGGCCGCGCAGACTGTTCATGATTTCCAATCCCTTGCGCACACTGGCGCGCAGATGCGCCGAACCGGTGATCAAATCGCATTGATAAAGATAATAAGGCTTCACCCGGCACATGAGCAGCTTCTGCAAATGCGCGCGCATGATCGTGGCGTCGTCATTCACATGCCGTAACAACACCGATTGATTGCCCAGCGGAATCCCCGCGTCGGCCAGACGTCCGAGAGCTTCGCGGACTTCCGTGGTCAATTCGCGCGGATGATTGGAATGAATGCTGATGAACAGCGGATGATATTTCTTCAACATCGCGCACAAGGCCGGCGTGATGCGTTGCGGCAGGAAAATCGGGATGCGCGTGCCGATGCGTAAAAATTCCAAGTGCGGAATCGCCCGCAGCCGTTGCAAAAGCGTCTCCAATTTATCATCGCTGAACAACAACGGGTCGCCGCCGCTCAGGAGAACGTCACGGATTTCCGGGTGTTGTTGAATGTATTCGATCTGCCGGTCGAACTCGGGATGAAAATCATAACCAGTCGCATTGCTGACCAGGCGCGAGCGGGTGCAATACCGGCAATACGCCGCACAACGGTCCGTCACCAAAAAAAGAACGCGGTCAGGATAGCGATGCACCAAGCCGGGCACTGGCGAATGGGAATCTTCACCGCACGGATCGGCCATTTCCCAATTGGCGGTGTGAGTTTCTTCAACGCGCGGAATGACTTGGCGGCGAATCGGGCAATTTTCGTCCGAAGCATCAATCAGGTTGAAAAAATATGGCGTGATGGCCATGGCCAGTTTGGTGTTGGCCAACATTGTGCCAGCATGTTCCTCCGGCGTCAGCGTCGGCAAAAGCCGCTGCAATTGTTCCAGTGAAACAATCCGATTCTTGAGCTGCCAGCGCCAGTCATTCCAATCGGCGTCGCTCACGTTCGACCAATAACCGCGTCCGGCGGAACGGAATTCCTTCAGGAAATTAAAAGTGGTGGCCTCGAGGTCAGCCCGGTCTTCGTCCAAGTCTATGTGACTTTGCATGTCGCAGGCACTATAAAATTGAACTCCATTATGTCAAGGGGAGGGAATGGAGAACCATCAGGATTACACACACATCTTATTTATCATAAAACACTTACAATGATTTATTTTTTGCAGGTTGCGGAATGATCCGCTTTATTATCTTTGAATTTGGGGGGAATCGGGAGTATGTAAGAGGCACCAAGAGATTATGAAAAAACTCCGGTTCATTGCAGTCATTGCCTTACTTGCTCTGGCGGGTTGTGGTCCGCCCAAAGTTGATACGGCTGCGCTGCAAGGCGCGTTCCAGTCTGCGCCGGATGAGATCAAGGCGGAATTGGATAAAGGGATCACCGCCATCAACGGCACAAATTTCGCCGCCGCCCTGCCACCATTGCAGAAAGTGGCCTATGGCATGAAGATGACCAAGGAACAGCGGGCGGTGATGGAAGACACGATTGCCAGGGTCAGGGCGCACATCAAAAAATAAATGGCATGGCCGCGGCGCGATATTGTTCGCTCCGAAAGCTGGCATCGGGTATAGTAAATTGAGAGGTCAAGTGAATAGAAAACAAGCCGGATTTACTCTGATTGAATTGTTGGTCGTGATTGCCATCATCGGCATTCTCGCCAGCATGTTGTTGCCGGCCCTGGCCAAGGCCAAGGAAAAGGGCATCGCCATCAAATGCGTTGGCAATCTCCGCCAGCTTGGTTTGGGCATGCAGATGTACGGCGATGACAACGATGACCGGTTGCCACCAGCCTACGATCCGGTGGTTCCCTGGAACAGCACGAACCCCATCCCGTGGACGGTTCCAGTGAAGGACTATTACGCGAACACCAATATTCTCCGTTGTCCGGCCCTGTGCCAAAAATATCGCGAAAGCGGCATAAATTACTTCATGGGCGCGCGTGGATTTACCGTGCTGGGCGGGCCGGGGACAGGCGTCCGGTTGCGCAGCATTATGACCCCTTCCATGTATATTCTCTCCGGCGACGCCAATTATGACGCTGATCCGACAGATGCCGATCCTGATGATAACAACCAGGATGTTCTCTTCGGCCTTCCCTCGCCCGTGCATAACAGCCGGGTTAATGTGCTCTTTGCCGACTGGCACATTGTCAGTTACAAAAAATTCAAGGACAGCGAAATGACTTATTCCTACAACGGCCCGGGCGTGGCTTTCTGAGTGAGAAATGGAAAATTAGGTCCAGATGATTTCAATCAAATCGGCCAATCCCGTCCGAACATTCCTGCTTCTGGCCGGATTGCTGGCTATTTCTTCGTCGGCTTGGGCCCAGCAAAATCCCGCCGTCACCAAAGTGCCAAAACTTCCGCCCGCACCCAACGGCGTGGTCATCCGGCAGAACGTCATTTTTCTTGCGACTAACAGAACCGAAAAGCTGGATCTGTATCTCCCGGCCCGGCGCGCAAGTAACGCTCTTTCGCCTGCGGTCATCTTGATTCACGGCGGGGGATGGGCCGGCGGCGACAAGGCGGCCAGCCGCGAGTTCAACGTCGGCACGACCCTGGCCCTGGCAGGTTATGTCTGCGCCAGCATCAATTACTCGCTCAAAGAGGGCGAGCGGTGGCCGTTGAATTTGCAGGATTGCAAAAACGCCGTGCGTTTTCTCCGCGCCAACGCGACACGTTATCAGGTGGACAAAAACCATTTCGGAGTTCTGGGCGGCTCGGCCGGCGGGCATCTAGCCCTGATGGTGGCTTATACCGGCGATGATCCGACTCTGGCCCCGCCAACGCCCTACCCCGGTGTCTCCGATGCGGTAAATTGCGTGGTTGATCTGTATGGCATCACTGATTTATTGACACGAAGGACACCCGATGCGCACGGCAACCCGACCGGCCCGGCCCATGGCAATGCCCTGTTTCCCGAGTCGAGAGAGGAAAGTCCGGAGAAATGGAAACAGGCTTCGCCGGTCTATCATCTCACCAAACACAGCCCGCCGACCCTGATCCTGCATGGACTGGCCGATGCCACGGTGGATTACGAACAGTCAAAAGAACTAGATCGCAAACTGGCGGAAGCCGGGGTGGAGCATCAATTGATTTTGATTCCCGGTATCGGCCACACCTTTGATTTGCAGGTTTGGAATCATAAACCGTTGCCGCAGGATTTGCGCCCCGTGATCGTGGGCTTTTTTGATAAACATCTGAAACCCTGAAGCGATTTTTGAACGGGCGGTTAGGACAATGCTGGTTCCAAGTCCATCGGCTGGTCGTGATCCAGATGGGTGGTGCAGACGCGGAAGAAATCGGCGCGAGTTTCCACCCGGCGGATTTCGTGGAGAAATTGTTCCGCTTGCGGGACTCCTTCCCCGATAAAATTCATGAATTTTTTCAGGCGCTGGGCTTGGGCCAGTTCAGGCACGTCCAGAGTGACTTCGGCCTCCCAGAGTTCATGAATGTAGGCCAGGACCTGGCGACCAGTCGGCAGAAATATTTTTTCGCCCCGCCGGTGCTGACGGATTTGGTCGAAGAGCCAGGGATTGCGAATCGCCCCGCGACCGATCATCAGGCCGCACGCTTTGGTTTCGGCCAACAACTTCAGCGCCTGCACCGGGCCGTGAACATTCCCATTCGCCAAAACAGGGCAGCGCAAAGTGTGAGCGGCGTGCGCGATGAGATCATAACGGACGCCGGGACGGTACATCTGCACCACGGTCCGGCCATGGACGGTCAAGAGATCAATGGCATGTTTGGCAAAAATACCAAGGAGCGCATCGAATTCACCCGGGGATTCAAAACCGAGCCGGGTTTTGACAGTGAAAGGCACCGAGCAAGCGTCACGCAAAGCGCCGAGAATGGAATCAATCCTGTTTGGCTCGCGCAGCAGTCCGCCACCCGCGCATTTCCGATAGACGACCGGCGCGGGACAGCCGAGATTGAGATCAATGGCTGCGATGGGATATTGCTGGAGTTCTTTGGCGGTGCGGACGAGAGCGGGGATGTCGTTGCCGATCATTTGTGCGACCACCGGTTTTCCCGTCGGATTGTGGATGATGGATTCGAGAATGAATTTTTCCGGACGCGATACGCCGTGAACGCGGAAGTATTCGGTCCAATAAACATCCGCCCCGCCGTAACGGGCCATGAGCCGCCAGAAGGCCAGGTCGGTCACATCCTGCATCGGGGCGAGGGTCAGGACGGGATCAGGTCCGCGCAAGGCCGCCAAAAATGTTTCAGGCGGAGTCAATCAAGGCAACTGGCGCAAGCGATAGAAGCGCCGTTTTTGACTGTTGACCGGATCGGTGTCCGTGAAGGAAGTCGAATTGGCGGTCGCCGTGATGTTGGTCAAGTTGAACCAGTCGGGCAGGTTGGTGGTAATGTCCAGGGCGTAGATCTTGCCCGGGGTCGAGTCCCACGTCAGTGTCACGTTACCCGAGGGTGACGCAGGAGCAAAAAACCCGGAGAAGGCCGGGAAATTGGTGGTGCCGGCGGGCAGATTGGTCTTGGCCACGATGTCATAGGCAAGGGTGACATTGGTATTGTTTGGAACGGCGAGGTACCAGGTGCCATTAAGATTGGGGTAGGCGCTGTTGGTGGCGAAATCTATCCGTTCGCTGGCGGTGCCGGGGCTGAAATTGCCCCGGTCCGATTGCTGCGGAGTGGGCAAGCTATTAAGCCGGACAATCAAATCCACATTGCCGACGCCAGAAAGATTGGTCACATCAAATAGATTGGTCACATCAAATTCCACGCTGGGCGGAGAATTGGTGATGAAGAACGAATAAAAATTGGTCGAGAAACCGGGCGGCGCGAGATTGGTGTAAGGAATGTTGTTGGTCAGGGGAATGATGGTGATGGTGTTGGTCAGAACATAGGTCGCCCGAACCGTATAATTGACATTGGTGCCGGCGGCATTATAGACCGCCAGATACCAGCGGCCCGGAGTCAAAGCCTGCGGCACGGAATTGGTGCTGACCACGATGGCTTCGTCGTTCGACCCGGAATTGGCGCTGTCATAATCATAGCTCAGGATATTGGGCAGCGGGGCCGCATGACGCGCCAGCAGATCCACATTCGTGCTTGGGTTCAGGACCTCAAACATCGCCACCGCCGCGTTGGTCGGGACATCAAAGTAATAATACTGGTAGGCCGTCGCGGTCGCGATGTTGGTGGAGTAGCCAATGGCGTTGGTCAAGCCCAGCGCGTTGATATTGGTGGTCGCATCAAAGTCCACCTCGATCGTAAAGGTGGAAATCGCGGCGGCGGTGTTCTGGACGCCAAGGAAATAACGCTGGCCCGGCAGGAACGTGGGCTGCGGGGTATTGATGACGAGCAGATTGGTGTTGCCCGCCGTGCCGACTGCTGTCAACAACGTGTAATCCCCCGGCAGAACGCCGGTGGGCAGTTGGGTCTGGTTGAAGAGCAGATTCAACGGGCCGCCCGAGAGGGTGCGGAGAATATTGGTGGCATGTGTGGCCAGGGCGGGCGCATCCACCGCGAACCAAGTGATGTCATTGGCCGCCACGTTGTTGCTGGCGGGGATGCCGTTGGTCAGGACGATGAGGTTGACGTTGGTGGAGGAGAAAGTGAGGTGCAGGTCCCAACTGATGAGATTGGCGTTGGTGGCGAAGCCAGCGCGGGTGTCCCAGAGCTGGAGCGTCCAGTTGCCGTAACCGTTTTCGCCGATGAAGGTGTTGAGGGATTCTTCCGGGTAGAAATAGTTGTTGTAATTGGTCACGGGCAGCGCATCCAAGCTGACATTATCCAGCAAAACGCCCAGGGGATTGCCCTGGATGTTAACCGTGGTGAAGTTGCTGACGGCAGTAAAGACATAGGTATTGGTGAACCACGGACCAGACGCTCCGGCGACGATGGTGTTGGTCAGGTTGGTGGTCGTATTGTTGATGGTGACCTGGAAGTTGGGCAGGATGGAAGCAGGGGTGACTTTGCCGACGCTGCCCGCTTGATAAATCCCTTGGACTTCAGCCAAGGATAAAGCGCGATTGTAAATCGTGATTTCGTCCGCATTACCGCTATAAGGTTGGGTGATATCAGAACCCTGGCAGACGCTTTGCCCCATCCTTACAGGCACATTATTGGCGATATTTATCAGAGTGGAGGAAGACCGGTTCGTGTCCAGAACGCCATCAACGTAGAACGAATAACTGACGCCATTTCGCACCAGCGCGATGTGATGCCAGATGCCGTCGTTGAGTTTCTTATTGCCGCTGAAAACGCAGTTGTCAACGTTGCCATTTGCATAAACTTCGAACGTAATGGTCCCGGCGGGCCGGGGCGCATTTCCCCCGACCCTCAGTTCAAAGCTGGTGATTCCCGCGTCGCAGACTGTCCGCTTCTCCAGGAAAGCTTCCGTCTGCTGTTGTGAGGCAGTCTTTAGCCAGCCTTCGATGGTGAAATCATTCGTCCCAAAATTTCCCGTGTTGGTGTTATTGAGCGTGAATACACTGCTGGCGCCGTTGAACCGGAAACCTTTTTGCACTTCGCCATCAAGATAAACCAACCCGCCGGAAGTGGTGCCGTTGGCGCCGTTGATAATATCAACGCCATTCCCGTTCGCCGTCCACCAATTGGTGATCCCGGACCCGCGATAAACCTCCGTCACACGGTAGGAACGGCCCGGAGTGGTGGACAAGGTCTTGGCGATGGTGGCATCGGCCAGGGCCAGAAAATTACTGCCGCCCGCCGCCAGCGCGCTGTCGGTCACGACACTGACCTGATTGGTCGTGACCAGCCAACCAGCCACCGTCATGCCGTTGGTATAGAGGCCAGCACCGTTGGTTTCGAAGGTGGAAGTTAAGATATTGCTAAGACCGAGTGTGTTGCTCGAAGCGTAAGGCGGCACGGCGAATTTGATGAGTTGACTGGCCAGATTGGTGTCCTCGGTGAAGGTGGTATAAACAAGGTTGCTGCCGTAACCCCACCCGAGGTTGGTGGCCGCCAAACCGCCGCGATCTTCAAAGAGCAGCACGCTGGTTCCCTGCGGACTTAGCAGGCGCAACGCCATGTCCGATGCGCGCGGATGATCCAGCCGCACGCCGACCTGAACGGAAACAATCGGCGCATGGTTCGTGACGAAAATGGACGAAGTGGTCAGGGCATCGTCCAACAGGGCGGTGGTGTTGGTATTGTAATAGTCCTGAGTCAGGTCGGGCGTGAAGCTCTCCTGGAAGGCGATATGCACGTTCAGCGTCACCGGGCCGCTGCAACTGTTTTGGATGTCATAGTACCAAAAGCCGGGAGTGAGCGGCGGCACGTTATTGGTGCCGATACTCAAGAAACCGCCGGGCGGCGAGATGCCGTTGGTCGTGTAAATGTCCCAAGTCGCGGGATTGTTCGGATCGGGGAAATCTCCTTTGCGCAGATAAATATTAACCGGGCTGGTGCCGCTGACGTAGGTCAGGGTGATGGTCATATTGGTGGCGTCATCGGGCACATCCACGTAATCAAAGAAACTGCCGCAAGCGGCGAGGGTCACTTGAAAGTCATTATTGGTCGGTTGCGGAGAAACGGTCACGGAGAAATCATCAATCTCGCCGGTATGAGCCAAAGCATTGTCAATCATGGTCAACCGCCAGACCCCATTACCTTGCGCCTTGGCATAATCCCGCAAGCTGCCCGGGCCGTCGGGGTGAACCGAGACAATGGCCGGGTCTTCGGGCAAATCGTCATAGATGATATCCGAGCCGCTCCATGGATAGGAATGTTCATTCAAAACAACGTTGATATCGCCATGGTTCAAAACGCCAACCAAATCACCGCTCAAGCCGTGTGCCACCAAATCGTTCACCACCACTTTTCTAATTTTGACAGGCTTTGGAATCAGCACAAAAAGATTGGTGCCCTGCGGATTGTCTGGCGTGCCGTCCGGAAGCTGGATGCCGAGCGGAAAGCCCGTGGCCGTCGTGCTGCCATCCGGATTCTGGCTGCTGAACGCATTGGTGGTGGCAATGCCGAAGAAGCCAAATTCCGCCGCTTGCTGGTCTTCTGATTTAACTCCCACGTAATAAATCTCCCCGGCGAACGAGTTCGTATAGAAGATGGCTTCGGTCCCGCCCCGGTTGGTGGATTTGTCGGCGGCGGCAATGACCGCCGAGTTGAGGTTCAGCAGATCGGAATTGGTGGAACAATACAGGTCAATGTCGGCCTCGGTCGTGCGCGGGCGGGAAAGGTTCGGAGGCAAGAAGGTGATAAAGGCCACGTTGGTCGCGTTGGGGACTGTATTGGTGAAGATGAAGAAATGCCATTGTTCCACGTTGCCATTGGTCGTGGTCAAGAGCGGGTTGTTGGCGCCGACCCGCTGATTAAGCAAAGCCACCCCGTTGTCCACCACCGTGATCCGGGGTGTCAAGTCAGTGGGAGGTGAGGTAAAAGCGCTGACGGAAAAAGGCGAGGCCGAAGTGGTATCATCACTCGAAATCACCAGGGCATAATCCTGAGCAATGCCATTGGTCACTGCCGTAATGGCATTCACGTTAACGCGTTTGGCCCGGACGGTGACAGAGTAACTGGGGCTGAGGCCGACATACCGGGAGTCGAGATAGACATTTTCGACATTGTTGACCACATCGCTGGGCGCTATATTGGTGTCGCCGGTGGTAAAGACATTGCCCGCGTCAAAGTTGTTGCCGATATACACATCGCCAGTGGTGAGGTTGGTGACGATCAAATCCAAGTCATTGACCAGTTTCAAACTGGCGGCTGGATTGCCCGGAGGATCGGTCCAGACCAGAGTGATGCGCATGGGGGAATTGGTGGAAGTAACCGTGATGTTGCGGGTCTGGCTCTGGCCGGTGGTCATGGCGTTGGTCGGATCCTGATCAAAAAACTGCAAGGAACCGCCTGTCGGAGAGGTCATATTAGCCGGGAGCGAGTTTTTGACATTGACCAGACCCCAACCTTGATCATTGGCCGAACCGCGAGCCACCTGAAAATCATAATCTCGGGAAGATGACCGCGAGCCATTGATCAGCATGGCTTTCATGAGCGCGGGACTGTGGTTGGTCAAACCCAGGGTTTTTTCAAGCCGTTCCTGCATCAGCGCCAGCACCCCAGAAACCGCCGGGGCCGCCATGCTCGTCCCTGACTCGTAACGATAATACGGTTTCAATGTGCTGTTCATGTTGCTCAACACCTGGAAGTAATCACCCAGGCTGTTGGTTTCGAGGATGAACGTCTGGATGTCGTAGGCCAGAGGTTGATTGGAACCGGGATTGACGATGCCATAATACCAGGTGCCCGCTGTCAAGTTATTGGTATAAAAGATCAGGTTGTCACCCCGAACCGTGCTGGGCGGGGAGGTCGGGTCCAATAAAATCGGGATGTTGGTGGGAAACGGAACGGGAGATTGCAAGTTGGGAATCACGTCAATGATTATGGCCACCGCATTACTGGGAATGATGATCGTGTAATCGTTAGTCGCGCCCGGCAACACGCTTTGACCGGGAAAGGAATTGAAGGCATAGAATTCTTCAACCGTCGGGTCCACAAAATTGGTGGCCCGGGTGGAAATAATAAAAACCCCGGGGGCCACGACATCGGGCTTAAAGCGGCCAAAATCCCCTTCTGTGCCAATGCCCACATTCCCCCGGCTGGAAAATCCGGCCACTTCCGTGCTGCTATCCGTGATGCCCGCAAAAATCGCATTCGTGGTCTGCCCGTCAAACGATACTTCATTGGTGATTTTGCGCAGACTTTCAATCGCGCCCACCGTAATCACGTTCTTGGCTGAAGCCGGAGAGCCGATCGTGTCGGATAATCCGCTGGTTCCATCGTCATTCCCGCCTCCGTCGTTGCCTGCGGCAAAAACAAAGAGCATCGGCTGCGAACCCGTCGTATCCGGCTGGGCGTCGCGCACGGCCGCATCATAACTGGCCGCCGACAAATTGTAACCAAAGCCACCGACGTAACCCCAGCTATTGTTTGAAATAAAGGCATTAGTCTTGGAGGCGGTTTCCTGCAAGTAACCATCGGAGATCAAGGCCCCGGTCAGCGTGTCAATGGACTGGACAAACAGATTTGCTGCCGACGCTTTGCCGCGAAATTGCCCGGTCACCGCCGGAACAATGGAACCGGAAGCCACGGTTACTTTAGTGGAAGCGACCACCGTTGACGACGCCGTGCCATCTCCCGCCACTATCCCCGCGACATGCGTGCCGTGACCGTCGTTATCCGTCGTCACGCCGGTCACACGACCGGTTAAATCAGGATGGGTATTATCCACGCCGGTATCGTTGATGTTGACCAGGATATTTGCGCCGCTCAAACCCAGCCAATTGGTGGTCACTTGGGTGTCAGCCGATACTTGTAACCGGGCGCGAGTCAAATCGTTCATCAACTTGCGACGGCTGGTGGTTTCGATTTCCAACACCGGTTTCAGATTGGCGATGGCTGACAAGGAAGCGCCCGAAGCGCTGGCGATCAACGTCG
This sequence comes from uncultured Verrucomicrobiales bacterium, assembly GCA_903927905.1. GTDB lineage: Bacteria > Verrucomicrobiota > Verrucomicrobiia > Limisphaerales > Palsa-1400 > CAIYOY01. The sequence continues at coordinate 29,687 of CAIYOY010000249.1, forward strand.
CGCCAAACGGACTACGGTCTTCGCCCAAAATGGTGGCCCCCATCGTTTCCAAAGCCGCCGCCGCCACGAGCTTGTCCTTCTTCGAAACCATGATGCTTAACAGATTGGTCGTGGTCTGTTGGGCAATGGCCGAGGGCAACAAATCAGGACTCAACTTGAAATACGGCTCATAATTCATGACCAGATATTTTTGGCGCAGAGTTTGCGCGGCATCCGATGTGGCCGTGACCAGGGCGGTGTCATTCGGGATGTAGGAAACAAAATCCGCCCCGGCGTTGCTTAAATCATGGTAAAAACCCATGTCCAATGGCCGGTCGGATTTGACCAGATAACTGCCGGGATCGCCTTTGGAACGGAGATTGGCGGGAATATCGAGGCGCATGGGGAGCGCGGTATCAATCAGGGCATTGCGCAGGAGGATGGCGCGATCCATGCGGGCGAGTTGGCCGACTTTCGCCACCGTGTTGCTCAAGCGATAGGACAATTTGTCTTTAACCGGGACTGCATTGGTGGCGGGAGACGTGGTTTCGACGCGGGCCAGCAAGGGAGCGCCAGGTTTGACCGGAGCCATGGATTTTTTAACCCGGACCGGCATGGCTGGGGTGGTGGTGCGGGTGTGGCGCAGGTCTTCGGCATGTCGCCAAGTGAGGGCGGCTGCGGCAAACAGCAGCAGGCTGAGCAGGAACCATGTTCTGGGTCTTAAACGCATGACACACCTCGTTGGAAACTAACGTTACAAGCTAACCGAAAAAAGGCCGTAAAGCCAGTGGAAAAGGGATTTAACCGCAAAGAACGCAACCAAATAGGAAAGGCAAAATAATTAAGGGCAAAATGATAAAAAGCAGAACCAGCAAAAATCTTCTCAAAAATGACTGATACAGCGGGATAGCAGCGCAGAGAGCGCAAAGATGGGAGAATTAACCGCGAAATACGCAAAAAAACTCCGGCTCCCTCTCTTCCCTCGGAGGGAGGAGAGGGTTGGGGAGAGGAGGTTGTGAAACTGAAAAAAGAAGACCTCACCTCTCCCCAGCCCTCTCCCCTCCATCCGATGGAGCGGAGAGGGAGAATTAACCGCGAAACATACGAAATACGCGAAAGAATGAGGCTCATACCTGAGAAGAATTTTCTGCTCTTATCATTTTGCCATAAATCATTTTGCTTTTGAGTTGGCTCTTTGAGTTCTCTGCGTTCTTTGCGGTTAAATAAATTCATGGCATCAATCTCCGGTCAGGACGTTGAAGTTATCCACCACGACTTTGGGGTGGTTCACATCGCCTTCGACATGGCAGACGGTGCGGGTCATGAACTCACCGGTGATGGCGTAATTCGTGCAAAGGTTAAAATTCGGGTTGCCCAAGTAAATGTCCTTCGGCTTGAGCGATTGGCCGTACGCGTATATGACGAAACGCGGCTGGCCCACCTTGAGCAGTGACAGGATTTGTTGTGGAATACGTTCCACCACGTCGTCGGTAAAAGCCGAGGAGGTGTTGGTTGATCCGCCCAGAAACGGTGAAAAAGAAGTCAAAGCGGGGACCGCAAGTATATCGCCAATGGAATGGAAAACTCCATTGGTTTGGGCCTGACGGACAACATTGATGCCTTTGGCGACGACATTATTAGCATTGGTCGTAGTATTTAACAGGGCTGAAACATTGGTTGGATCAAGGGTCACGCTGGCCCCAGCACCATCGGTCAAAACGATGACTCCGCTGAACAGGGCGGCCCAAGCAGCGCTATTGGCTTGGTTGATGGAGAGCAAACCCCGGCTCGCATTGTCATTCGGGCTGACCGTGAAAAGGTCCAGCAGCGGCCAATCCGAAGTGGGATAAGTGGCCGGGGAAACGACCCACGCATTGGTCCAGGTGATTAAATTAGGATTGGGATCGGCTTTTAAGAAGAACGTTTGCCAGGGCGTTCCGCGATGCACCCGGCCCAGCCAGCCAATGCTCGGAAACTGATTGGTGGGGAAATTCCAAATATCAGCAAATTTAACTAATGGATCTTTGAAAAGCATGTCCTCGGCTTGGACGCTATCTGCGTCAGACGACGAATCCCACGGCTGGTAACGATCATTGATCCGGCCCAGGTTATAATGGTGCGACTGCGCATCGGTCAACCCCCCGCCGCCGTTGGTGGCAACTTGAACGGAGTTATAAAATTCAACGACATTAGACTGCCCAGACTTGAAAACCTTCGGGTCTGTCAGGTCGTCCAGTGTATAGTGAACCAACGGATCGTTGACCTGGAAGGATCTTCGCTGGACGAAAGTAACCATGGGCGCAAAGGGCGCATTTCTCACATATGTGGTGTCGTTGGTCCAAACAGAGTTGGTTAGAAAATTTAAAAAAGTGGTGGTGTCATTTGTCAGACCGGCTCCCGGGGTATTATAGCTGTTCCAATCTTTCGACGAAACCATGGCTCGTCCGTCCGCAATATCCATCTGGCTCTGAATGCCGGCTGGAATATTGAGTGCATTCATATTTGTCAACCACACGGTGTTCAGGGCGGTTGGGCCATTTTGCGAAGAAGTCAGGCCGGAAAAATTATTCGATCTGTTTAATATCTGATCCACATTGATGACGCTGCCCAGGCCATCCAGGTTGACGTAATCAAGGATTCGGCCCGAGGAGCCGGAGGTCCGATCAATCACCATAAAAACCAGACGGTTGGTGATGTTAATGACCAAGTCCGGGCTGGGGAAACCATTCCCGGTTTCCCAACTATCGCTGGAGCCGGAAGGGATGAGCCGGAAGTAATTTGGGCCGGCGTCCGGCGTCCGCAAAAAGCGCGACAGGGGCACCACCGTATTGGTGATGACAAAGGGCAGATAAAAATTTCCGAACATCGCTTTCGAGGGATTAAACCCCGTCATGATCAGATTCGTCTGGGTGGGAAAGTAGTTGGTCGCGCCGGTGTTCGTGGTCAGGATGGAAGTGGTCGAATTGGTCAGGATGGTGATCTCCACGATGTTGGTAAAGCGATACTCAACCTGGCGGATAAACGGTTGAGAATAAGGGTTCCACTGCTCACAACCAAACAAATTGGTGATGCCAATGATGTACATCTCATTGGTCAGATAAGGCAGTGAGTTGCTTTGTCGCAATACTTCTAATTTCCGGGTCATCTGATAAAGCGTGTTAAAGGAATATTCATTAAAGTTTGGCAGGCCCTTTCGCGCGCCGATGATCCAGGGAATGCCCCAAATATTGTCCTCCGTTGTGATGCCATTGGTGGTGATGGGTTTATACGGAGTCGAGGGCAGTTTATCCACATCCACCACTTCCACAAAATTGGTGATAAAGACATTGGTCACGCTGTTGCTTATGGTCTGATAAAACTGCGGACGGAAAACATGCGGGACGATGGAGTTTGAATCATTGATGGCATCGAAGGTGTTGGCCGCGAGCTGCAACAACCGGTGGATTTGCGAATTGTAGCGGATGCCGTTGTTGGTCGAGCAATAAATGGGAATGTTGGTCACGCCGAAGGTCGCGTAGTTGACCAGGACCGCGCTATTGTTCCCAAAATTTTGGTTGGTAATCGTGAAAATCTGGGAGCGGAGGAGCAGATCGGCGGCGTTGAGAAAGAAATTGGTCGGCGTCCAACGCACCAGATTGGTCGGGCTGGCATTAAGGGTATGGGCGATTTCGTTGGTGTTGCTCCAGTTCAGATTGACCTTGGTCCGCAAGATCAGATTCGCCGGGTCTATCACGGCATTATAATTGGAAGTCAAAATATTGCCGTGCACCACCGTCTGCAAATCGGGCGCGGAATCCGTGCCAAGGGTGGCGAGCAGGCGTTGGAAGGTATAGCGGTTGTAGGAACTGGGCGTGAGGCCGTTGGTGGCATTGACTGCGTTGATCATTCTGGCGGTCAATGCCGGCGCGCGATTCGGATCAAACATTTCGTCGAGAAGATTATAATAGGAATTGGGATTATCACTGCCGGACCACGGTTGGTTTTCGGGGTTAAAATAATTTGTGGGCGTGGCGTAATAAAGGTTGCCGCTGGAATAGCCGTCGAAGTTGGTGAAAATATTCGTGCCGCCCGCGTTAAAAAAGTTTTGGGCCGAAGCAAGGTTGGCCAGGGAGTTGTTATAACGAAAGCCCAGGACGCTGGCGGCGTCATTGGCCGCAAAACTGAAATTGGGGCTGACATGGTAGGCATAGCCGTTAAAGTTGGGCGGATTCCAAAGGTTGGTATTCAAATCCGCCAGGTAGCCGCCCAGATTCAGCTCCCAGGAACCAAAACCCTGGTTGCGGAGGTAACCGTCATTGCCAAGCTGGTTGCCCTGCGTGTGGTTGTGAATGTAATTGATGTCCAGCGTTTTTCCGATCGGCAGCACACAATAGGCGTAACGACCGATGAAACGGTTGCTGGACGAATGCGGGACCTCCGGGTTGCGCAAAAGACCGATCCATTCCGGCTCGCCATCGAAATAATTGGTCATAAACGGCGGGGTGGTGGTGCTGATGCCATTCGGGGCCAACGGCAGGCCGTTGTCGCCGATGACCGGGAGATAGCCGTTGGTCTCAAAAACGCCATTGCGGTTGAGATCGATCCAGAAACGGAAATCGTTGGAGCCAGCGCGGTTGGTCGGGACGAAAACCGGGGCGCGCGGATCATAAAGGAGGTTGGCGATGTTTTGCACCCAATTTGAGGCATTCAACGGCAGGCCGGTGCTGCTGATGAAATCGTAATTGACATTGTTTGTGTCAACCACATTCAACGGCTGGCTGGCATCAAAACCGTTGGGATTGATGTAATTGTGCGAGGAAAAGAATTCGTAGCTGTTCGTGTCGCCGTGGGCCTGCATGTGGGCGATGATTTCGGCTTGGGCGCGGGCCAGGGCCACTTCCTGCATGCTGCGGGCATCGCCTTGATCGAGGGTGCTGTTGACCGCTTCGCGATCCCGCCGGGTCACCGCCAGGAAAGCCACGGCCAGAAAAGTGATGACCGAGAGCATCAGCAGCGTGATCACCAAGGCCACGGCGGAAGTGGGAGAGTGAAGAGTGGAGAGTGAAGAGTGGGCAGCCCCGAGCCTTCCCGCAGGGCGGTGTTTCGATTTGCTGGACTGTAAATTCAAATTCATCGGGTGGCGGCTTTGATCGGGATCTGCTGGCGAAAAATTTGCACCTGCCCGGCGTGATTGGACAGATAGCTGAGCTGGGCGGTGATGTTGCCCAGGGCGCGGACGTGTTCGAGCGCTTCCGGTTCCAGCACGCCCAGTTCCAGTTCGAGCGCGGCGGGTAGATTGAACGTCACCGCAGAATTCGTCGGACTGACATAGGGAAAGGGCAGGATAATGATCGATCCGGTCCCCATTCCAGGAAAGGGCAGACTCACTACCGTGCCATTCATCACCGGAGGAATTTCAAAACCGTTGGTGTCATAAGCGTGAACTTGCAGATGAATAATGCCGTCGGCCACTCTGTCAATCATCCAGTTGGTGCTGGTAAAAATGTTGTACTGGGCGTTGAACGCGTTGAGGCCTTCGGGCGAGATCGGCGGCGGACGGTTGGTCGGGGAACCGGTCAACGGCGGCGGCGCGTAACGATATAAAGTGCCGACAATAGTGTTGGTGGAAAGCGACACGGCGTAACCAATCGAGGCCCACGCTGAACCGACCCGGGTGATGGTAAAAATGTCCTCCACGAAATTAGTGCGGATGGGGGTGAGGCCGTCGGCATTATTTTGAATGATCAACGGGCGGTCGGCCCGGACGGTAAAGACGCTGTTGGTCACATTGGTGTTCTGGGCCGAGGCCATCTGGGACAAGTCGCGCACCAGGAGATCGGCGATGGTGCGGCCGTTGTCCGAGGTATCGTTTTGTCTGAGGCCGGTTTTGAAGGCTTTCTGCGTCTGGATGAACATGGCCGTCAACCCAAGGATGATGATCAACAGGCAGACGGTCGAGACCATCATTTCAATGAGGGTCAGGCCGTGTTCACTGCGGCCAGCCCCTCCGGCTCCGCCCACCGGCAGATTTCTATGGGATGATGTCGGGTTGATGTTCACGGTGTTGGCCGAAAAATTTGCGGTTGAAAGAAAATCTGCCCTGAATTGTTGTTCGTTCTCAGACCGCCGCTGATCATGGCGCGGAATTGATGGATGCCGGGACCAACCGAATTATCCGTGACAATCGAGGGATGCAGCAACGGCCACTGGAAGGTGAGCCGGATCTCATAAAGCGACTGTCTCAAGGTGGCCAGTTCTTTCATGCGAAACGATTCAGCCACGGGAAGCAGATTGGCCGGATCGGTCGGCGGCAGATTGGTGTTCAGGAATTCTGCGTACCGGGAAATATTAGTGGGGACATTCGCGTGCCCGGCGTTGGTCTGGGAATATTGAAATTTTATGATTTCAGCGGTCAACAGGTAATTAAACGCGGTCAGGACGTTGTTGCTGTTTTGCATCATGGCCGAACCATTCAACGCGCGCACATGGGCGGTGACGATATTGGTGAGGGGCCACCCGGGATCATGCTCTTCATATTTCGGCGTGCTCAAAGCCCCAATGATGGTGTCCCCATTCCACAGGATTGACGGGTCGGTGTTGGGATAACTGGTGAGGGAAACAACCACCTGATTGTTGCTTATCTTTTTGATCTGGATGTAGTCCACATAGTTGGTCAAGAAATCCAAACCCTGCTGCCCGTTGCGGATGGCGTCCATGATATACGGGCCGTCCTGGCTGATGATGGTTTCTTCCCGGTTGTCCTTTTGCACGTTCAAGCCGCGCGGCAGGATGCCGACGATGGCCACCAAAGCAAAACCAATCACCCCGATGGCGATGGCGATTTCCACCATGGTAAAGGCTTGAACTTTGAACTTTGAACTTTGAACTCTCAACTTCATTGCAACTCCGGCCTTTCCACCTTGGCGCGACCGGTCAGGGCATTGATGTGAATGATGTTAAAATTACTGGTCGAGTTTCCGGCGGGCGTTTCCACCGGCGGGATGTCAGCCAGCAACGGGACATTGTTGCTGTCGCGCAACGGCAGATAACTGCCGCGGCTCAGCGGGATAAATTCATCCTGCGGCCCCGGCTGTCCCGGGCGCGGGATTAATTGGCCCTTGGAATTGAAAGCGATGAACGGCAGCGAAAAATTCGGCCCGTTGGTCGCCGCATCCACCGTCGGGAACGGCAGCATGGCTTGGGCAAAAGGAGGCACGGTATAAACCGGTTGCGGGGACAATAGGGAAGTCCAGTTGGTGATGTAATTGGTATTGGCCAGGGAAAATTTGTCCGGCGCAAAAATCACCCCTTGCGGCAGCGGCTTCCAGTCTGTCAAGTAGCGCGGATAAGGCCGGCCGACCTGATCGCCGACGTTTTTGAGCGTGAGCATCGCGTAGGCGGAATATTGATGAACCAGCAGATTGGTCAGTTGATCCCGGTCCACATTCAGGTTGTTAAACGCCACTGCGTTCGTGTTCTCCCAAAAGCCAGGCGGGACAAAGACCATATAGACGATGGTGCGGTTCTGGATGGCTTTTTGCCGCGCATAAGCCACATCGTCCAGCATCTGCCGGGTGGCGGCAGTCATGACGTTGGCTTTGGTCAGTCCGCCTATGTGCGGCAGGGTCAGTCCCGCGATAATGCCAATGATCGTGATGACCAGCAGCATTTCGATGAGGGTAAATGCAGCCACGCGAGCAAAAGCCGTCCGCGCCGACTGGCGTCGGTTGCTAAAAGTTATTGGACGGCGGCAGTTCATTTATCTGGTCCAGCTTAAAATATTGTCTTTATTCGAACTCAGGTTCGCGGATGTGGTGGGATCTATCCCGCGATCCGGCCCCGAAGACCAGATCATAACGGGAGCGCGCAAAATAAAGGTATCCCCCAGACCTGACGGCCGGGTCAGTCCATTGAAACCTGCTTGTTTGTCAGTCGTCGAAGAAGACGAAACCTTCTCTAACGAATAAATACTGTCCCGGCACATGTCGTCGTAATCATAATCCAGCGAGATATTGTAGGCTCTGCTCCAGGGATCGCGAAACACCAGGTCCGGCCCGAGCCCGGGTTGGCTGACATCGGTCGCCCGCTTGCTGATGTGCATGAACGGGGTTTGCTGCGGATTTTTCTGATGATTGGCGTTGGCGTGATTGACATCGGGGTCATCCAGCAGAATCGCCATCAGTTCGGAATTCAGGCCCGTGAAACCGTTGACTTTGCTGGCAATGTTCAAGTCCGTGTCGCCAAACGTAAAATCGGCCGAAATCACGTTGGTCGGCAGCGGATAACGATTGTAAGTGGAATGATAAGCCTGAATGGCCGTTTCAAGATTCTTCATATCAGTCCGGGCCGCCAATTTTTTGGCGGTTTCTTTGGAGCCCTTCAGCGCGGTGAACAGCAAAGCCGCCAAAATACCCATGATGGCAATGACCACCAGCAGTTCGATCAAAGTAAAGGCGCGC
>CAIYOY010000250.1 GCA_903927905.1 uncultured Verrucomicrobiales bacterium
ATCCGGCCTTTGGCTCCGACGATGATAATTTTTGTCATAATATTTATTTTATAGAATTAAATGTTCACACTTCCCGTGATGGCAGTTTCTTCTCCCTCTCCGCTCCATCGGATGGAGGGGAGAGGGCCGGGGTGAGGTGAGGTTCTTTGTAACCCGCATAAGCTCAATTAAATTTTAAAACACGAATTATGCCAGAGACAATTTTACAAGCCGGCGTTGGTCGCCGTTGCACGAATCCGCCGCCGAACATCGCGCACGGCGGCTGGGGCGCGCAAAAGCACGAGCAAGCCGAGGGGATTGATATGGATCTTTGGGTGACAGCGCTGGCGTTGTCCGATGGAACGACCAAAACAATCATTTTGGATCTGGATATCCAGATTTTGACCAACGAACGAGCAGATGGGATTCGGCAAGCGGTCAGCAAGGCCACAGGTTTGCCGGTAGAGAACATTCGCGCCTCAGCCACGCACACACACACCGGCCCGGTTCCATACAAAAGCTGGATTGAAAAAGGCTACGAGATGGTCGCCCCATGGTTTGAGAATGTCTATCGCTGGAGCGTGGAAGCGGCGACGGAAGCTTTGGCAAACATGCAGCCCGTGACAGTTCGCGCCGGACGCGGTGCTTGCCATTTCAACACCAACCGCCGGGCCACTACCGCGACCGGAGAAAAATTTCTCGGCGTAAACCCTGACGGCCCATGTGACCACGAAGTCATCGTGGTAAAACTGGATTCCCTCGATGGCCAAACGCTGGCAACTCTCGTCAATTTCGCCTGTCATCCCACCACGATGGGCCCGCCCACGCGTGTGATCACTCCAGATTATCCCGGCGCGATGAAGCGCGTGGTGGAACAAGCCGTTGGCGGCAAATGTATGTTTCTCTTAGGCTCCGCCGGCAATCAAGGCCCGCTCCAGAGCTTTCAAGGCGACACCAAAGTATATCGGAATTACGGCGCTATTCTCGGCCATGAAGCCGCCCGCATCGCACTGAGTTTAAATCATCTTCCATCAAAGGTAACGTTCCGGGAGATCATCCCCTCCGGCGCGCCGCTCGGAATGTATGATGGGGAATTCGCCACGTTGCCCGGAGTTCCAGTTAAAGTTGTAGCGAAAGATATTCTGGTGCCATTGCGCGAAGGTCTCCCGGAGAAAAAACCGGCCGGAGAAAAACTGGCATTTTGGAAGGACAAGCTGAACGCAGCCCGAGAAAAAAAGGACGACGCTGCCATCACCGAAGCAACCTACATGGCGAGACGCGCGGATATCCAACTTCGCATGGCCGATGATTTCGGCGGCAAGACCGATGCCGGAGTGCGGACCCATTTCCTGACCTTCGGCGACATCGCCTTCGTCGGCTGCAACATCGAACCCTTCGCCGAAATCGGTCTGGCGGTGAAGGCGCAGTCGCCATTTCCCGTAACTTTTATGTGCGGCTACACGAATGGTCGCATGGCCTACATGGCAACATCCGAAGAATGGCCCAAAGGCGGCTATGAAGTAGAGAACTCCCCCTTCGGACAATACGCAGCAGACACCTTGACCAAAGAAATTGTCACGACGCTACAAACCTTGCGAAAGCGAAGCTAA
>CAIYOY010000251.1 GCA_903927905.1 uncultured Verrucomicrobiales bacterium
CTTGCTCTCCTCGTCGCGTCCATCGCTTCAGTGCCCCTTATCCTCCAGCAGCAGGAAATCGCGCGATTGCGTTCCGCGACCGCATCTTCCTCCCATAAATCTTCCTCCGGCCCGCATTTGCCCGCACCCAATTTTAATTTCAAAGTTAGCCCCGCTTCGTCTTCCTCCGCTCTTCCCGCCACGAATCCCCTCATGGCCAAACTTCTCCACGGTGAGCCCGTGCCGAAGTTAACCCCCGCGCAAGCCGAAGCCTTCCTCGCGCAAAACCAGCGCAACGCCGCCAGCCTCCTCGCCGCCTTCAACGCCACGGGCGATCAAACCCTCCTGCGCGAAGCGATGCAGAATTTCCCTCACGATCCGAAAGTTGATTTCGCCGCTTATTTCGCCACGCAATCTTCCCCCGAAGACCGCCGCGTCTGGCTCGAAAACTTAAAGCAATCCGACCCCACCAACGCGCTCGGCAACGTCCTCTCCGCTTACGACGATTTCCAAGCTGGCCATGGCGACCTCGCCCTGCAAGAACTCCAAGCCGCTTCCGCTAAACCCGATTGGTCAGATTACACCAGTGATTCCATTCAGAGCCTCGAAGAATCCTACCGCGCCGCAGGCTATTCCGATGCCGAGGCGAAACTTATCGCCGTCTCCGGCGCGCCGCTCCCGCAACTCGCCCAACTGCGCGACCTCAGCAAAAACCTCGTGGACTTGGCCAAGGCTTACCAATCCGACGGCGACCCGGCTTCCGCGCAAGCCTCCTTGCAAATGGCTGTCAACCTCGGCTCGCAAATGACCCAAAATCCCGCGCAGTCCATTGTCTCCGCCGGTTCGGGTTTACTCATGGAACGCCAGGCACTCAACGCCATGGATCCCGCAACGGTCATTGATGCCCAAGGCCACACCGCTGCCGACCAGCTCCAGTTTATTTCCCAACAATTACAGGCCATCAACGGCGTCGCCAAACAGCAGGACGCGCTCTTTGCGCAATTCACCGAAGCCGACATCGCCAATTATTTCGAACGCCAGAAAACTTTTGGCGAAGCCGCCGCCCTCCAGTGGGCACAGAGCAAATACGGATCGACCGTGCAGGCGGTTAAACCCAGTCCTTGAATTTATTTTCAATGGGAATCCTAAACCCGCTGACCCATCAGCACTTTCACCACGTCATCCATCGTTATCCAGCCGACAATTTTATTCTGCGCGTCTTCCACCAGTGCCGCGATTTCATTCTTTTCCAAAAATAACGCGAGCAGTTGTGTCAGCGATGCATTGTCGCGAATGCGCAGCGCAGTCCGCTTGAACTCCAGCCAGTTCGATTGACCGGTTGTGGTCAAATTCGCCGCAAATACTTCCCGAATCCGCACATAGCCTATGATGTTTTCCAGCGAACCGTCTTTGCTAACCGGATAACTCCGATGCAGCTTGGGCCCCACCACCTGCACATTTTCCAGCAGCGTTTGTTTTTCCTGAAAAACCATGACCGATTCGCCCGGCACCATTGACGTTTTTACCCGTCTGGCTGACAACGTCGCCGCGTGTATGATGATTATTTCCTCCCGATTATGCAGGAGCTGTTCCGACTTCGCCGCCTGCGTCAGCGCAATGATGTCCATAATGTGGCTGCTCGCCCGGCGTTCCGCCTGGGTGGCGCTATCCATTTTCAATTTTTCACACATCCAGTTCATGACCACGACAATCGGGTGGCAAAGCCATAACATCGCCGTCAACGGCCCAATCAGTAATGGCGCCAGCTTTTCCGAATTTTGCACCCCGTAAATTTTGGGCAAAATTTCCGTCCCGAAAAGAATCACCAGGGTGATGATGATGGTAAAAAGCCAAAGCCAGTGATGGCCAAA
>CAIYOY010000252.1 GCA_903927905.1 uncultured Verrucomicrobiales bacterium
GGCGCGCACGGAGTGACGCGCCCTACCAACGTCGAAATTATTTTTTGCCGATCATCTTTTCGGCAGCTTCCGCCATTTTGGCCGCAGTCAAACCGTGTTTTTCGTAGAGGTCTTCAGCGAGGTAGGCGGATTGGCCGAATTCACCGTTGATACCCAGGCTGTCGATCTGGTGAGCAATACCGTCGCGGGAGAGGGCGTGGGAAACTTGTGCGCCCATGCCGCCGATGATCTGATGATCTTCAATGGTGACGACCCGGCCCTGGCATTTCTTGACTGCCGCGGCGATGGTGGCGATGTCCACTTGATTGATAAAGGGATTGGCGATGACGGTGGCGTTGATGCCTTTTTCCTTCAATTTTTTTCCAGCCTCGATCGCTTTGCAGAGCAGGGGACCACAGCCGATGAGCACGACGTCGCTGCCTTCGGCCAAAACCTGGGCCTGACCCCATTCGTATTTGGCATTTTCTGTCAATCGAACAGGATAATTTTCGCGACCGACGAAGAAGATGGCGGATTCCCCATCTTGGCCGGCCTTGCGCGCGGCGGCGATGCGTTGTATGGCCTGATACATCAGGGATTCGGCTTCATCGGCGCACGAACAGGAGATGACCACGGTATGAGGAATGGCGCAGGTGGCGGCGAAATAAGTTGTGGCCTGATGCGAAGCGCCATCGGCGGCGTCTTGAAAACCGACATGCGAAAAGAGCGCGATGACCGGTGCCTGCGAAAGCGCGGCCATGGTCAGCGGAAGGTTGCCCTTGGTCACGCCGAATTGGCCGAAAGTGTCAACCACAGGAATAAAGCCCGCCTTGGAAAAACCGGCCCCGACACTGATCATGTTGGCTTCGGCGATGCCGACCTCGATGAAGCGGTCGGGCAGGGCCTTTTGGAACGGACTGATGCCGGTGGAACCTTCCACGTCAGAGGAAATGGAAAAGACCGGATATCCTTCCTGCGCCGCGCGAATGGCTGCTTTGGCCAAACCGCTTTGCACCTTGTCCGATTTGATGGCCGGGGGAGGGGAGGCTGGCTTGGCTTTTTTGGCGGCGTCTTTTTTCTCCCAATCGGCGCGGAGCGCTTTGGCCCAATCGGCCAATTCGGCTGGAACTTTTTCCATGCCCCAAAAAATTTCATTCACGAAATCAATGATCTTCTCCCCATTGGCCAGAGGGAAGCCGTGGCCGCCGGAGGAACTTTCCTCGGTCGCTTTCACGCCGAAACCTTTGACCGTTTTGACCCAGAGACAGACCGGCGCTTTGGGATTGGCCTGGGCCTGTTTGATCCCTTCTTCCACCGCGAGATAAACCGCTTGTAAATTATTTCCCTGCCGGACTTCGATGACATTCCAGCCGAGCGTGCTCATCGCGGCGAAAGTTGGTTGCATGCTGAAGGCGTCCTTGGTGATGCGCCCGGAAAGCTTGGTGTCATTATCGGAAACGACCAGGACAAAAGGATTGCATTGACCCTTGGCGGCAAAACCCGGAATCGCGGCGAAGGCTTCCTTGGCTTCGCCTTCCATTGAGGCACCGTCAGAAATGGTGCAGATCGTCACGCGATCGTTCTTCCGTACTTTGTCGGCGAAGGCCAACCCTTGGGCCTGGGGCAAACTGGAACTGAGCGGCCCGTTGCTCAACAGCACGCCTTCGGGATTGAGATGCGATTCACCATGTCCGGTCAACTTGCTGTGAATGCCGCGAAAACCTTTCAACGTCTCCAGCGTCATCCCGTCGAAACCATAATTCGCGCGCAGCGCATAAATCCCATTCTCCGCGTGGCCCGCGTCATTGACGAAATTGAAAGCCTCATGCCACTGACGCCCTTGCGTGGCAAACATGATGCCATGGATGGCCGACATGATTTCCGCAAAAGCCGCCGGACCGCCCCAATGACAAGCCGCACCGCCCACGACGGCATGGACATCCATCAAGGCCACGAGTGCGCGCGTGGCGCATGGATCGCCGAGAACGACTTCGGCCCCGGCCGCATTTTTGACCTTGGTCTGGAACGTGGGCGGGCGAGTGGGCGTGGAAGCCAGCTTGCTTTTCAAAGCCAGCGGCGTGAGTGGAGGAGCATCAACGGGTTTAACAACGGACTTATCTTCAGCCATAAAATTTTAAAAACGAAAATGTCAGGAAGGGGTATTGGTCTGCAAGACCAATTGCATGGTGTTCAGGAGTTCTTCGGCTTCAAACGGTTTCCACAAGAGCATCCCGTTGATTTTGCGGATGAAATCATCCGTTTTGGGATCGCCTTTGTGACCGGACATGAAAACGAAACGTTTGCATTGCTGCGGTTTGACCCGTTCGACTGCCAGATAAAACATGTCGCCGGAAAGCTTCGGCATCTGCATGTCGCACAAAATGAGATCGTAATCTTTGGCCATGACCAACTTCAAGGCGTCCACGCCGTTTTCGGCGGCATCGACTTTATAGCCGTTCAGTTCGATGAAAGGGACGAGGGTTTCGATGAACGCCTTCTCGTCCTCGACCATTAACACATGGATGGCTTTACGGCCGGTGGCAGCAGCCCCGGCGTCATTGTCCGATGACGGTTCATTGTTCATAAAACTGGTGCGCGTGGCGGGAGTTGAACCCACAACCTGCGGCTTCGGAGGCCGTTACTCTATCCAATTGAGCTACACGCGCAAAAAATTTCCGCTGATTCTCAGCGAATAGTGACTATGCCCCTGCCTGGAGTCTTGGGCAAGCAAATCTGTGGGGTGTCAACTTGATGAAAAAGGCTCGGCGATGGCTGATTTTCCTTGTGTTGAAGACCAAAAAAGTCTTATTTTCCAAAAACAAAATCAAACCAAGGAAAAAAGCCCATGGCGACCAAACTCAAGCCAACGGACCGGAAAATCAAAGACCGATCTCTTTCAGGTTTCAATGTGATGGAACTCATGGCCGTCTTGGCCACTTTGGCCATCCTTTTTTGTCTGGTGTTGCCGGTGATGGCCAAGGCGCGGATGAAATCCACCGGATCTGGGTGCCTTAATAATTTCCGGCAGATGATGATCGGATGGGCGGCGTTTGCGGTGGAAAATAATGACACGATGGTGCCGAATGGGCCGGTCAGTGCTGTCTCAACAAATGCCTGGGTTAGTGGCTTATACGCTGAAGACTGGTATAGTGCTTCTGCTAATACCAATCGTTCTAATTATCTAACGGCGCTTTTTGCCCCTTACATCGGCAACCGGATTGAGCTTTATCGTTGTCCGGGGGATGTCATTCCTTCGGCCAACGGTTTTCGACTGAGAAGTTGTTCGATGAACGGCAACATGGGA
Source organism: uncultured Verrucomicrobiales bacterium (assembly GCA_903927905.1). Classification (GTDB taxonomy): domain Bacteria; phylum Verrucomicrobiota; class Verrucomicrobiia; order Limisphaerales; family Palsa-1400; genus CAIYOY01. The sequence goes on from CAIYOY010000252.1 coordinate 3,284, forward strand.
GCTCTTTATTATACTGGTACGCTGCAAGATGGCGCTTACAACTCAGGGTGGAGGGTCTATACCAAAGTCAGCGATCTGACCTGTCCGACTCCGGGCAGCGCTTTTATTTTTGCCGATGAGAGCATGTACACCATAAATGATGGTTTTATGCAGATGGGTTTAAGCTCAGCTGTTTTTCCAGATTGTCCTGCCTCTTACCATAATGGGTCAGGCAGTTTTGCCTTTGCCGATGGACATGCTGAGTTGCATCACTGGGTGGAGGCGGGAACGTCCTTCATCGGGGTGCGCAATGCCCCATATAGATATGGAGTGACAGGTAATAACTGGCCCGGAGTCGGTATCAACGACCGGGATTGGACATGGTTGAAAAATCGGACGTCTTGCAAGGCCAATTAATGAAAGCGTTTTTTTCAAATTTAGGGCGGATGGCCGGGCTTTTTTGCCTTGGCGGTGGATTGCTTTCTGCGCAGGGCCAGTCGCCGCAATTGGTCACAGCGCTTAATCCTGCGTCGGCGTCCGCCAGTGCGGGTGGGGATTCTATCAGTCCAATCATCACGCCAGACGGGCGGTATGTGCTTTTTTCCAGTGCAGGGGATAATTTGGCGGTCAATAGCAACGGAGTCCCTTTTCGACCATTGTTTCCTGGACGGCTTAATGTGTATCGGCGTGATCTGCTGAATGGGGTGACAGTTTTGGCCAGCGTGAGTCTGGATGGGACTAGCGGCGGGAGCGGAGAGTCGTGGGCCACCGGGCTTTCGACCAACGGGCAATTCGCTTTGTTTGAAAGCATCGCCACCAATCTGGTGGCGGGGGACAGCAATAACGTGAGCGATATTTTTGTGCGCGATATTGTCAACAACACGACGATTTTGGTCAGCGCCAACATCAATGGCGGTTTTGGCAGCGGAATTTCTCGCAGTTCGGTGATGACGCCGGACGGGCGTTATGTGGCTTTTGTCAGCGCGGCGACGAATCTGGTGGCGAGTGACGCCAATGGAATCAACGACGTTTTTGTGCGCGACTTGCAGACCGGCACGACGACGCTGGTGAGTGTTGGTGCCCAGGGGACCGGCACTTCAGAATCGCCCGATATTTCCGCTGATGGCCGTTATGTTGTTTTTTACAGCACGGCGACGGGCTTGGCGACTAACAGCAACAGCAGCAGTGATATATATGTTCGTGATTTGACGGTCGGGACCACGAAGATGGCCAGCTTTGCCGCTCATGCCATCGTGCAATCAGTGTTTAGTTCCACTTCGAGTTTTGCTTATAACCATACGATCAGTGATGACGGTCAGTATATCGCTTATCAAGCTGCTGCCGCCAATTCGGTCTCGGCCCGTACGGGAGTGGTGTTGCGTTACAATCTTTCGAGTGGTGTGACCGATACCATTTATACGAATGCCGTCGGGCCTGCGTTAGGGGCCGAGGCGGACTATCGCAGTTTGGACATGACGCCGGATGGGCGATTTATCGCGTTCGTTGGCCGGTTAAGCTCGGTTTTCGCGTCCAGCAACGCGGTTTATGTGTGGGACGGCCAATTCGGATCTAAAACTCTGGCCAGTGTTAATTTGAATGGTGCGGTGTCGGGCGGTTCGGAATGTTGGTTCCCGCAAATCAGCACGAATGGGAATGTGGTTTCATTTTACAGCAGCGCGACCAATCTGGTCGCGGGTGTGCCGGCAGGCGATTATTATCTTTTTGTGCGGGATCTTCAGGCCGGAGTAACGACGAAGGTGGATGTGCGCACAAATGGAAGCCTGCCCGCGTCCCGGCCGCTGGATGCGCCTGCGCTCAGCAGTGATGGCCGCTATGTGGCCTTTGCTTCGTTTGATTCCCAGTTGGTGACGGGGGATGGAAATCGGAGTTGCGATGTGTTTGTCCTGGACCGGACGGCCAACGTAACGGGGCTGATTTCGACCAGCGCATCGTCGTTGCCGTCCAGCAGCCCGAATGGGAATAGCGTGTTTACCGGTTTTTCGATGAGCACCGATGTGCGGTATGTGGCTTTTTCCAGCGAGGCGGATAATTTGACAGCGAATGATACAAATGGTTGCCGGGATGTTTTTGTCCATGACAAATTAAACGGGACAAATTTGCTGGTGAGCTGGTCAACGAATGGTGTGGGGCCGGGGAATGGGATTTCATCCGAGGCGGTGATCAGCGGGAATGGGAGTTATGTGGCGTTCTCAAGTTTTGCCAGCGATATTTCATCGGTGCCGGATGGCAACGGGGTGCGGGATGTTTTTGTGCGGGACATGCAGAACAGCACCAATATTTTGGTGAGTGTTAATTCTACCGGGACGGGGACAGGGAATGCGCCGTCTTATACGCCCCTGATCAGCGGGGACGGGCGATATGTTCTGTTTCACAGTCAGGCCGGAAATCTGGTGTCCGGCATCACTGCAACGAACGTGGAAAATATATATCTTCGGGATGTCCAATTGGGCACGACGCTGGCGCTGGTTACGAATACGGTGAACACCAATCTGGCGACGGCCACGACTGCTGATGGGCGTTATGTGGCATATGGAGGCGGCGGCGTCACGCTGCAGGTATGGGATTTGCAGGCGCATAATATTATTTTTTCGAATGCGGCTTCTGTTTCCGAATTGGCGCTCAGTCCGGATGGAAGGCGCTTGGTCTATTCGACTAGTGCGCAGGTGATCGCTGCGGATTTGGTGGCGGGAACAAATCTGACGTTGGGTATTGCGCCCACCAATGGTCAGCCGGGGATGCAATTCAGCGCGGATGGACGGTTCCTGGCCTATAATACCGGGGGAGTGAACCGAACGAATCAAGTTAATCTTTATGACTTTCAAAAGGGGACGAATCTTTTGGTCAGCAAGAATTACGCGTTAACTGGCGGGGGCAATGGCCCATCGGACTGTGCGGCGATCAGTCCTGACGGGCGCTTCGTGGCCTACCGCAGTATGGCCACCAACATCATTCCCGGAGACACGAACGGTTTCCCGGATATTTTCCTGTATGACCAGAACACCAAGTCAACCATGCTGGTTAGCGGGAATGTTTATGGCAACACCCCGGCCAACAATTTTTCGTTCGCGCCCTGTTTCAGCGGTGATTCGCAGTATCTCCTTTTTCAAAGCTGGGCTTCCGATTTGGTGCCGCAGGATTTTAATCAGGGCAGCGATTTGTTTGCGCTGAATTTGAATAATTTTTCCTTCGGCATTGTGTTGACCGCACCAGGCAGTTTGGCGTGGCCGGTGGTGGCGGGGAAGAATTATTTGGTGCAGTATAAAAACAGTTTGACGGATGCGAATTGGCAGCCATTGGACAGCACAATTAGCACGAATAACGGGCTCGGTTACTGGAATGACCCGGCACCGCCGACCAACCGGTTTTACCGAGTCGTTGCTTATTGATTCCCGCTATTTCTAGTCGTGATTTAAAGTGGGCACAACCGAAAAAGCGGCAGAGGACTGGCCGCAGTCCAAGACGCAAGCGTTGGTGAGGGCGTAAAAAATGGCGAAGCTTTTGGACTGCGGTCAGTCCTCTACCGCTTTTTTCCTGCGCAGACGAAACATTCCATAACTCATCATTAATTATTTCGGCTGGAAAACTCCGAAGGCCGCGCCTTGCGGGTCTTGCAGCACGGCGATGCGGCCGACATCGGGGATGTCCATCGGCGGCACGCAGATCTTGCCTTTCAACTTCAGCGCCTTCATCACCGTGGCATCCACGTTTTTGACGACGACATAGCAGATCCATTGGGCGGGATTGCCCTTTTTGGGACACTGCATCAAGCCGCCTGCCATTTCCTTGCCGGCCATCAAGAGGGTGTAATCGGAACCGTGGCCGAAGGGCTTGGTTTTCCAGCCGATCAAGCTGGTGTAAAATTTGGTCGCGGCTTTTTTATTGGTGGTGACCAGTTCGTTCCAGCCGAATTGACCGGCGCGGCTCATGCAGTCGTCTTTCTTTTTGCTCATAGACCTTCAATCTCGCTAAAAACCCCCGTTGCGCAAGTGGTTTGTTGTGACAAATAATGTTAAAAACTCTGCAACGCCTCAATCAACGCATCCAACTGTTTTTCCGAATGTTCACTGGAAAGGACAAATCGAAAATACCCGTTCTTCGGCCCGCCGGGATAACGGATGAACGACGGGAAAACTGACCGCTTGATCAATTCCTTTTTCAAGGACTCGACTTCCTGTCCATTGGTTGGCGTGTAAGCGATGATCGGGGCCGGAGTCGCCGGAATGGAAAAACGTCCGCCACTCAAAGCGGTTTTGACCCGTTCCACATTTCGATTCAAGCGGCGTCGTATTTCAGGATGAGCTTGCACGATGCCGATGGATTTTTTCGCCGCATAAGCCAGCGGCAACGGCAACGGCGTGCTGCCGGCAAACATGCCGCTGACCTGGATGATTTTTTCCCGCAGGGCAGGGGAGCAGAGGATCGCGCCGCCATAAACCCCGAACGCCTTGCTCAGCGTCACTGTTTGCACCAGGCGCTGCCGCGAAACTCCGGCGTTTTCCAGCGTTCCTTTGCCGGTCTTGCCCAGGACTCCGGCGCCGTGCGCGTCATCCAGCAGCATCAGGCCGTTGGCCGGTAAAATTTTCAGATAATCCGGCAGCGGCGCGATTTCCCCATTGTGCGACAACATGCCATCAGTCAATAGAATTGTCTTCCCCCGCTTTTTCGCCAGCACGCGGGCCAGGTCTTTCGGGTCGCGATGTTTGAATGGGATCACCGGGCAATCAAAATAACCGCTGGCATCCTTCAGGCTGACGTGCGCCCGTTCATCAATCGCGACCTGGGAAAACTCGCCTTTCAAGGCCTGCGCAACCACCAGATTGGTGGCGTAACCATTGGACACCACCAGCGCCGCTGGTGCGGCAAAAAACTTTTTCAGGGTTGCTTCCAATTCCGCGTAGATCGCGTGATTACCCGTGGTCAGCCGCGAAGCCGCCACGTTCAGGCCAAATTTTTTCAAACCTTCGCCCACCGCCGCCAGCACCTGCGGATGACTGGCCATGCGGAAATAATCGCAACCGGCAAAATAGGAAAACTTGCGGCCCTGATAGCGGACATAGGTGCGATCCACCTGTTGTAATGGCTTTGGTTCGATCATGATTCAGTAGAGGATGATGATTTGATCCCCGGCCAGCACCGGCACATCCTGGCCCTTGAGCAGCTCGGAGGCTTTGATGTCCGTTGGCTGCCGGTTCCGCACCAGACGAATCGTGCGCGGAGTGGTGATGCCTTGATACTCGGCGGCGACAATCGTTTGGGACAGGGTCAGGCCTTCGGTCCATGGAATTTTTGAATTTTTCACGTTGCCCTGCACGAAGACGCTCGGATTTTTCGATTCTGCCACTTGGGCCATCGCTTCCTGCTGGCCCTGGATGTAAGCCTCACGCGCCTTGAGGTTGGCTTTGCGTGTGGACGTGCAGCCGGCGAAAAACAACAAGGCAAGGCATGTCAAATATACTTTCATAAACATCAACAGCTCGTCGGCACTTCCTGCAACACCTCGACACAATGTGGAATCGCTCCGACCACGAAGCCCAGACATTCCACTGCGCCGCTCGGTTTGCCGGGCAGACAGATCACCAGCGTTTTATCCACCACCACCGCCAAGTTGCGCGAGAGAATGGCATTCTTGGTGATCTTCATGGATTCCATCCGCATGATCTCGCCAAAGCCGGGCAATTCGCGCAAAGCAATTTCCCGGACTGCTTCCGGCGTCACATCGCGCAGCGCGACTCCCGTTCCGCCGGTTGTTAAAATAAGCTGACAACCTTTCCCCGCCTGTTCGCGGATGGCTCGCTGGATCTCCCGTTTCTCATCCGGCACCAAAGCCTCCGCCAAAACTTTCCAGCCATAACCTTCCGCCGCCTTCTTCAACGCCGGGCCTCCGAGGTCGTCATACAACCCGCGTGAAGCGCGATCCGATACCGTAATGATGCCAACGTCAATTTGCATAAATTATTTCTTCGTCTTGGACACGACTTTTATATCCATGATGCGCATGGTTTTGTCCACCGCTTTGCACATGTCGTAAATCGTCAGTGCGGCCATACTTACCGCCGTGAGTGCTTCCATTTCCACGCCCGTTTGCGCCGCGATTTTGGCCGAGGCCGTGATCACCACCCGGTCGCGGCTTTTGGGGATTTCAAAACTTACTTCGCAATGAGTGATCGGCAGGGGATGACAAAGCGGAATCAACTCGCCGGTCTTCTTGGCAGCAGCGATGCCTGCAACCCGTGCGGTGGCGAAAACATTTCCTTTGGCGATTTTATTTTTTTCGATCATCCGTACCGTCTCGAGCTGCAACCGGATTTCTCCCCGAGCCACCGCTTCGCGCAACACCACCGGTTTAGCCGAGACATCCACCATCCGGGCCGCGCCTTCATCGTCAATGTGTGAAAATTTTTTCATCGTTGGAGGCTGGTTTTCCATTCCAGCGCCGCCTGCCGGATCTGTTCGCCCATGCCCCAATTTTTCTTCACGTGTTTCGGAATATAATTGGGCGACGTGCCGAGCAAATCCGTGGTCACTAAAATTTCTCCGTCACAATCGGGGCCGGAGGCGATGCCAATGGTGGGAATCTTGATGGCGCGGGTGATTTCTCCGGCGACCGTTTTAGCCACCAGTTCCAGCACGATGGCAAACGCGCCCGCGTCCGCGAGCGCCCGGGCATCGGCCAGCAGACTTTCGCGTTCTGTTTCCTGTTTGCCTTTGACGTGATAACCGCCTTCGGCCACCACGTTTTGCGGCGACATTCCCAGGTGCCCCAAAAAGGGAATGCCCGCAGCCAAAATCGCTTTGACCTGTGGCAAAATATTCAGGCCGCCTTCCGCTTTGACCGCCTCGGCGCCGAGGGCCATTAATTTTTTTGCATTGGTGACCGCTGCTTCCACCGTGGTGTAACTCTGATATGGCAAGTCCGCGACGATCAGGGCCTGCGGCTTGGCGCGAACGACCGCGCGCAGATGATGTTCGATTTCCGCCATGGTTACGTGCGTGGTGTTTTCATAACCCAACACCACCATGCCGAGCGAATCACCCACCAGCAGCAGCGGAATGCCGGCGGCGTCCAATTGTTTCGTCGTGGGATAATCGTAGGCGGTCAACGAAGCGATCCGTTCCCGCCCTTTCATGGCGCGAATCGTTTCCGGGGTGATCTTGCAAGTGCTCATCAAAAATTAACGGCGAAAACTCTCCAGCAGTTCCGGCCCGTGAACGGTGGCGGTGCCGACTTTGCCCACCACCACACCGGCGGCGTGATTGGAAAAAATGGCGGCTTCAACCGGCGACGCCCCGGCCGCGATGGCCAGTGTGAAC
>CAIYOY010000253.1 GCA_903927905.1 uncultured Verrucomicrobiales bacterium
CCTGGCTGCCGTGGAACTATCCCAAGTCGGCTGCCACCGCCAACTGAATCCGCCGCCGCGGCGTGGGGCCAAAAAAAACCACTTTTTTTCGCCCCACGCACGCTTGCCGATGCGACACGAATTGCAGCGGCTCGCTGAACCCGCGCGGATCAACGCCACGGTGGCCCAGCTCATTTATGCCGCCCGGACCGAAGCCGGACTGTCGCAGGCGGAATTGGCAGCCAAGCTCGGCACCGGCAATCGGTGCTCTCCCGGCTGGAGGATACCGATTACGACGGCCATTCGTTGACCAAGTTGCAACGCAGCGCCACCGCGTTGGGTCGGCGCCTCGAAATCCGATTCGAGTCCCCTGCCAAAGCGGCGCGCGGGCGGAAGTCGGCCACGGTGATTCTGGAGCCGGCTGTGTGAAGATTGCCCACACGTTCCAAAGGGCTGCTGGCATTTCAGCGGAGTAATGTCGGCCCGCCCTCTGGCCGCGGCGGGTCGAGTCGGGTGAGACCGAAGAATGGGAGGCCCTCCCACAGGTTTCCTCGATGGCAACGGCGCCATTTAGCCGTCCGCATTTTGGGTTGACCCCTTTTACGTTCACGCTGAACGCGTTTGGCCAAGCGGAGAGGAAGGATGGGAATGGCACTCGCGGCCTGTCTTCGGTAGCTGGTGCCGCTCTTGCCGCCGTTGTGGAAATTCCTCCAGGGTGTTAGCGAAGGTTATGTTTCGGGCTTCTCCGAACTTATTGAATAATCGGTGCCTCGTACGAGGCTCGAATCTAATTTGGAATTCTTGTGTCAGGGATTAAATTCTTACTAATCAAGAAATCGCGCCCCGCCGTTGTCAGTTTGTGGCTGGGGATACCTCCGATGCTGCGCAAGCGGTGGAGTAGTTCCTTCTTCGCGAGCTGTTCTAACAACTGACTAACTATTAGTGGGTGATGCTCTAGACTTTTAGCAACCTGTGCATCCTGCAATCGAAAATTTCCTGCGTTCACAAATAGTTTTATCACCTCTAACTCGTTATCCGTCAACTCGGTTTGTTGTGCTACCGGCATTGGTAATGGCGAGTGAGAGGTTGTAGTGTGAGTATCTGCGGAGTCTTCTTTGGATGCACTCATCAAAATCTGGATATGATTGCTATATGCAGCCGGCGAGGTCTTTTCCTTAATAGAGAGCGCCTTGGCCAATTCTTCAATCAACTGATGAACTTGCCCGAGTTGATCGCATCGTAGAGCGTTAAAATTGCTCAATGGCCCACGCAGCAAATTCGCACCCGCACCGCCGGCAAGTAGTGGAACGAGATGCTTGCTAGCGCCCCATCTGGCTCCCAGCTCAAACATAACGAATGTTGAAGCGATGCTAGATGGTGTAATAATGGCGACGAAGGCTTGCGATTCGAGGACTTCCTGGCGGAGACTTTCGGTTGTGTGAGCGCCTGCCGGCAAGCGGTATCCGTCTACGCTAGTGCAACGAATTTTATCTGCCGCGAGGTTGAGCGATGCCCGTAGCAGTTCCACCAGAGCTTTGGCGATTTTATCATCCTTGGCGCTGTGACTTATGAAAATAGACAGTGCGTACGCCTTGGTATTGTCCGTGGTTTTTTTCATGGTTGCCTTCGGGACAGTATCGGAATTCAGTTTCTCTAAGAGATAATGACCCCGGTTTGTCAATTGCCGCATTAATATCGAAACGACTTGGCTGTTCCCGTCTGAGATTGTCTCGCCATCAACAAGGCCATCCTGCACCAACAATGCGGAGTTGTATATTATGAGTTCTTCCGAGTAATTCTTCATCTCTGCTGGTGGCGTTCCATCGACAACTTCTCGAAGGATAAGGTGAATCAGGTTGGAATCACGTTTCATGTTTGGTGTAGGTATTGTTGGCTCTTGACGGTCTGTTATCCCGCTGACCCACAAATGGTCTTCTTGTTGCCAACTATGCATCTGGTTCTCGCCCGTAGTGGTCAGGCGAATTTCATAACCGCTGGGAGAAATGGCAATCCAACCTGCGTCTTTCCAAGACGTTATTATTGATTCAGCAGTCGGATTCCCGAGGCATCCGTCACAGCCCAACTTGCGCAAGCCGTCTTGTATCCGCAGCAGCTCACCGGTTTTTCCAACAAGGAATTTCGGCCATATGTGCAGCGCGGCGTTGCGAATCTTTCGTCTTTGGGAATCAGCCTGCATAAGTAAATTGACTTTGTCTAGCAAGTCACCATGAGGTTTATCACCCAATCGCAATCTGCTCCGCTGCCGCCGCTTTGAGGAGTTGTGCGTCGAAGGTGGCCAGAATCGCTCCGCGGCGAAGTGCCAGTTCCAGGTAGGCGGCGTCGTAAATGGTCAGCGCATGCTTGCGGGCCAGCTCGATAGTCCTCGTCGGTATTTGCTCGGCGGTTTCCTCGTCCTGCTCAAAGGGCAGGGAATTTACCAGGGAGATCGCTTGGACGACTCCGTCCGACGTGATCCTTTTGCGCCGTTCGGCCATCAGGAGGCCGTTCGCCACTTCCAGCCACCAGTGGAGGGGAATCCAGGCTTCCGCGCCCGCTTCCAGCGCCCGCCGTACGGCCCCGGCTCGTTCGTTTGTTTCGTCAGGGAGCAGCCAGCCCAACGCCACGGATGGGTCGATGACATAGGGCTTCAAAATCGTCTTCCTTGGTTGATCAGATCTTTGAGGGACTCGTCTGATTTTGCTTCAGGGAGAGCTTGTCGCAGGGCATCCATTTCCCGGAAGATCCCCGCAATGTGTTCCCGCGAGGGGCGGCCGGCCGGAACTAAACGGGCAACGGGACGGTCGTGCTTGGTAATGGTGATCTCCTCCCCTTGGGCAACCCGCGCTAAGAGTTGGGAAAAGTGCGTTTTGGCGTGAAACGCTCCGACCGACGAATCGGTACGTTGAGCTTGATAAGTGCTTGTGGCCATAAATAAACCAGTTGCAGTCTAGTCTAGCGTTGATCTTTTTGATTGGCAAGGGGGATCTAACGCGGAAACCGCGGCTTCGGCGCGCTCCTTTCTGTCCCCCCTCAACCGCCCGCTGGCTGATTCTCCACCCACCGCGCGAAGAGCCACAGCAAATCGGCGAGGCGGTTGAGGTAGATGATGATTTCCGCGTTTTCCAACTGGCCCGCCTCCTGGAGGGCGCAGAC
>CAIYOY010000254.1 GCA_903927905.1 uncultured Verrucomicrobiales bacterium
CGATCTCCGCAAACCCGGCAAGGGTGGTCACCACGCCGGAAGTGATTTTGCGGATGGTGTGATTCCAGGTATCAGCCACATAGACGTTGCCTGAACCGTCCACGGCCACGCCTTGGGGAAAATTAAATTGAGCAGCCGTCCCGTTTCCATCCACGACCCCGTTGGTCCCAACCGTTCCAGCCAGCGTGCTGACCGTTCCGCCGGAAGTGATTTTGCGAATGGTGTGGTTCGCGGTATCGGCCACATATACGGTGCCGGAAGCGTCCACGGCGACGCCTTGCGGACCGTTGAAACGAGCGGCGCTCGTGCCATCGGCGCTGCCGGGACTACCAGCCAAACCGGCAAAGGTGGTCACCACTCCGGCGGAGGTAATTTTGCGGATGGTATTATTTCCGGTGTCCGCGACGTAGGTGTTGCCGGAATTATCAATCGCCGCGCTCGCCGGTTCATAAAATCTGGCGATGTTGTTGGTCGCATCCACCGCATTGCCGGAGGCCGAGCCAGCCAGCGTTGTGACCACGCCGCTGGTGATCTTGCGAATCGCGCCGTTACCACTGTCAGCTACATACACATTCCCGGAGCCATCCACCGCCACGCCTTGCGGGAAAGTAAAACGGGCCGCCGTCCCGGTGCCGTCCGCGCCACCCGCTGCGGCATTCGTTCCAGCATACGTCGTGACCACGCCAGCACTGGTGATCTTGCGAATGGCGTTGTTGAAGGAATCAGCCACATACATGTTGGTCGCCGAATCAACCGCGATTCCCTGCGGCCCCCAGAATTGCGCGCTCGCGCCGGTCGCATCCACGCTGCCGTAATTTCCAGCCGAACCGGCGACGGTGGTGACCACACCGGCTGCCGTGACCATGCGGATCATCTGATTACCGGTGTCGCCCACGTAAATATTCCCGGCGACATCGAGAGCCACGCCTTGCGGTTCATTGAACAACGCAGCTCCGCCGGTGCCATTGGCAAAGCCGGCGTTGGTCGGCGATCCAGCCAAAGTTGTGACCACGCCAGACGCGATCTGCCGGATGGTGTGGTTCCAGGTGTCGGCCACATAAATCAGGGTTCCGGTGCTGTTCACCACGATTCCTTCCGGCTCATAAAAACGCGCGCTGCCGCCGGTGGCATCGTTGGTCCCGGTCAGGCCCGCAGTTCCGGCCAGCGTGGAAACGGTTCCGCCCGAGGTGATTTTGCGAATGGTGTGGTTACCTGTGTCACATACATAGACATTGCCGGAGGAATCTACCGCGACGCCCTGGGGCGAATTGAACAAGCCGCTGCCCGAATCGCTCGAACCACTGGTTCCCGGAGTGCCCGCGAAAGTTGTGACAGTCCCGCCGGAAGTGATCTTCCGGATGACGTGATTGTCGGTGTCGGCGACAAATAAATTACCAGATCCGTCCACGGTCACCCCCCAGGGATTGGCAAAGCGCGCGGCGGGACCGGCGCCATTGGCGCTCCCCTGCCCGGCGGAACCTGCGAGGGTCGAGATGGACAGCGTTTGAGAACGTGCCAGCGGCGAAAAAGCGAGCAGAGAGGCAAAAGTTAAGATCGCAAATTTCGTTCTCATTTAATTCCAATTGGGCATGTACACATTGCCGTTTGAAGCGGAGCCACCGGCGCCGGTCAACGTGGCTTGCACGGTATAAGTGGCACCGGGGTGATACGTCTTCAAATGGAAGACGTAATACGCCAGGGTGTAAGTCGAGGCCTGGGCAAAATAGGTGACGGAGGTGGGGAACATCGCGCCAGCGCGTCCGCTGTGGCTGTCCGTATCTATCTGCACGCCATTCTCAAACAAAATGGCGTTGCTCACATCCACCGCGTTCGCGCCGGAGGTAAAGACGAAGGCAATGTCTATCTCGCCGGTTTTGGTGACGTTGGTCGAGATGTCAAATGTATTGGTCGTGCCGGTGGTTGCAGCGCTCGTCCAAGTGCCGATGAGCGGAACGTTTTCCTTATTGTAATTAATCCCCATTTGCGCCAGACGCTGATCGGCGGTCACGAGGCGATTGGTGAAATCTGTATAGTTGGTCCGCGATAATGGGGTCCAGCCCAACTCCGCTTCCGCGCAAATTCTCGGGAAAATTTTGTACTCCACGTTCAGCGGGCTGGGCACGTTTTCCGTCCACAAATTCACCTGTACGCCGATGATGTTGTTCGTGGCCGAGCCACTTGCGCCGGAGGAAGTGATGGGATTGTAGGTATAAAGGTTATTGAGCGTTTTGTAGCTGGGGTTACCGCCGACGGAGAACATCGGTTCCACATTCGTGGCATAGGGGCTGGTTGAAGTGGATGGGATTTCGTAATAGTTGATGCCGTTGGGACACATCACCACCGGTTGTCCAGCGGCGGCGGCCGTCGAGGCCTTGTCGGTTTCCCATTCGTACAAAAGCGCATTGGTCACAGTCTGGTAATCTTCGATCTCAGACCATCCACCCATGGTCCGGCCTTTTGATTGTAAGAAGGAGACCAGGTTGGTGGACAAATAGAATTGATACTGCCGCAGAGAGGTGTTGTTGCCACTGACAGTGATACCCAGTGAACTCATCAAGTTCACATCCGGAGTATAGCTGGCCCATTGCGTATCCCCGGTGGAGGTGACTTCGTCCCCGCCGCAATGGATATATTGACTGGGGAAGATATTGCAGACTTCGGTGAGGACGTTGGTGAAAAAGGTGGGCCAGGCATTGGCGAGGCTGAACAGGGTGTAGCTGTAATGGATGTTATCCACATTGTAATGGGTGGTATCATCGGTGTTGCCGCAACCAAATTGCGGGCAGGAAAGCAACGCCGCTGTGCAATGAGCCGGGAATTCCAATTCCGGAATGACGTTGATATGGCGTTGGGTGGCATAAGCGACCACTTCCCGGACGTCGTCCTGCGAGTAATAGCCGCCGTATTTGCCAAATGAATTCCAAGCGGTGCTGGCCAGCGGATTATTCCCATAATCAATGGTCGAGCGCCAGGCGCCGGTGTTCGTGGAGGTGGCCAGGGTCAGGGTGGGATAAGCTTTTATCTCCAGCCGCCAGCCGTGATCGTCACACAGGTGCCAGTGAAACTGGTTGATTTTATGCAATGCCAGGCCGTCGAGGATTTTTTCAACCTCCTGTTTGTCCACGAAATGCCGGGCGACATCGAGCATGACTCCGCGATAGGCAAAGCGGGGTTGGTCCTGAATATAAACGCACTGTGCTGTCCAAGCCACGTTCGTGACGACTTGCGGCGACATGATCTGCGCGGGGAAAAGTTGCAACAGGGATTGCATCCCGTAGAAAAGGCCGGCCTGGGTCGGGGCACGGACGACGACTGAATCCGCTGCAACGGTCAATTCATAGCCTTCGGTACCCAAGGTGGTCAGAGCGTTGTTGGTGGTGAAGAGGATGGCGTTTCGGATGGGGCCGTTGTTGTTGTTGATGGAGACGGGAAATTGGCAGCCGGTGGAGCGACTCAGCGTCATCGCCAAGAATTGCCCGGTGGCCAAGGAGGAGTTATCCACCAGAATTTTGGTCGAGGCCACTGCGATGGCGACCCGGTTGGACTGATTGGCGATGAGGGTGAAGACGTTAGACCGCACCGTTAGGATGACCGGTTGAGGGATAATGGCTGGCGTCGCCGCTTGGGCGTTAAATCCGAGAACAATCGAGGTGAAAGCGGCTAAGGCGAGACAGCGGACAACGTGAGTTATCTTGCTTCCACCACTCCTTTTACACCATTGCGATCCGTTGCGTTTCGCCAAAGGCGAATGCGAACCAGCCGAAAAACAGGCTACAATCATGATGGTAAATCAGTTTGCCATGTGAAATTTACAATGTCAATACATCTGCGCGAAAATTACGGTTCTCTCATCTTCATTTTCTTACGGAGCGCGGGTCTGTGACCCGCAGC
>CAIYOY010000255.1 GCA_903927905.1 uncultured Verrucomicrobiales bacterium
CGGAGTGACGCGCCCTACCTATAACCCTTTCGTTTTTAAACTGTACCACTACCTGGTTTGAGCAGGTGTGATTTTAGCCTTTAGCCTTTGGCCTTTAGCCATTAATCTCCACTCACTTAATGGACATATCTGTCATCGTCCCTGTCTTCGACGAGCAGGAGAACATTCTCCCGCTGGCCGAGCAGGTGGCCCAGGCTCTCGCCACTCAACCCGGCGAATTTGAGATCGTCTTCGTGGACGATGCCAGCCGCGACGGCACCTGGGAAAAAATCCAGGAAGCCCGCCGCCGCGATCCTCGTGTCCGCGGCCTACGCCACCAACAAAATGCCGGCCAAAGCGCCGCCCTCTGGACCGGTGTCCGCAATACCACCGCGCCCATTCTCGCCACGCTCGACGGCGATCTGCAAAATGATCCGGCTGATCTGCCCAAACTTTTGGCCGAATTAAAAACCGTGGATTTCGTTTGCGGCATGAGAACCAACCGGAAAGATACCTGGGTGCGGCATGTTTCATCGGCGATTGCCCGCTGGGCGCGGGGTCTTTTCCTTGGCGGCACCTTTCGCGACACCGGCTGTTTCCTGCGCGTCTTTAAGCGTTCATCGCTCGATGGCGTTCTCCCCTTCAACGGCTGGCATCGGTTCCTCCCGCTGTTGGTTCATGGCGCGGGTGCCACCGTCAAAGAAGTCCCTGTCGGCCACCGTCCCCGTATCGCCGGGGTGTCCAAATATGGCGTCTGGAACCGCGTTTGGCGCGGCCTCTACGATCTCATTGGCGTCGGGTGGTATCAAAAACGCCGACTGCGCCCCACGGCTCTGTCTGAGCCAAAAAACAGCAGTGATGTTTGACTTTGCTGCATTAACGTAGAACTTTAGCCCTTGGTATAATGAAAAAATTTAAAACACATTGGCGTTTGATCGCATCCTTTGCCGCCTCGCTCGCGCTGATCTTCACCGGTTGCAGCAGCAGCAAAAACAATTCCATTATCGGCCACGGGGTGTCCGGCCTGTCCGTGCAACCGCCTAACTTCCTCGCCGGACCAGGCGGAGTCCTGCTCACCAATCAGGATGGTTTTAACGCCCATGTCGTCATCAGCACCCCTGTTCCAGGACAGGAAACTAAAATGGTCAGCGGTGAACTGCTGGGCCGATTCGGTCGTTTTCTTTACACACCCATGTCCGGTCCCGGTGTGACCAAACAAACTCGCAAGACCGGCAAAACGGTCAGCTTCATCTGGGACGTGCCAAAAAATCTCGGTTACGCGCTCAACGTAGCCTTGCAAGGCTACGCGCCGATCAATGCCTTAACCGAAGTCACCAATGTCCAATGGGACGCCAAAGCAGCCCGCACCGCCGAGAACGTCAACGGCCATCCTTGCCACAAAGCCGTGGCGACCGTGGCGGCCAACAACGGAGCCATCATTCATTTTGCCGTCTGGAACGCGGATGACGCGCAGGAATTTCCGGTGCGGATCCAAACGCTCGACGGTGCCCGGCCCACCACCGTGGATTTTTCCAACCTGCGATTCCAAGTGTTGCCCGCCGATGCACTTCGTCCACCCGATGAATTTAAAAAATATGAAAACGGCGACATAATGGTCAACGAGCTGATGATCCGCGAAACCACCACCGCCAAAAGAAAAGGCGAAAGCGAATTTGGCCCCGAAGAAATGCCCGAAGACAACAACAAGTGGGGCCATCGTCCGGGGCAATAATCAAAGTGGCTGCGTTGGTGACAACGCAGCATTCATTTGTTTCCCCCTTGTGTTTTGCCGCTGGATGCGGAATGTTCCCTGTGAATAGAGGCCGATGAAATCTTTTCTCAAACGCTGGTTGATCACCACCCTCGCGGTGTTGGTGGCGGCGAATGTTGTCCCGGGCATCCACTACGATACGCCGGAAGGTCTGATCATTGCCACGCTCCTGCTCGGCCTGCTCAATGCCGTGGTCCGGCCAGTCATGCTGCTGCTTTCCCTGCCGCTGCTCATCTTCACCCTCGGCTTCTTTGTTTTGATCATCAACGCCCTGCTCCTTTATTGGGTCGGTCAGCTCAAAAACTTTCACGTGGACACTTTTGGTGCCGCCTTTTGGGGCGCGCTGGTCATCAGCATCGTCACGATCATTTTGAATACCCTCACCGGCAGCGGAGGTTCCCGCATCCGCTTCCAACGCACCCGCCCGCCCCAACCGCCCAAAGACGACGGCAATGGCCCGGTGATTGATGTTTGAATCCGCTTCGCTGACCCTTCATGGGTTTAGTCATTTCCTATCATTTCACCCGATACGCTGCCCGATTCGTCTGAATCCCCTTGGCTAAAAACCCGCGCTCAAAATCTGTTTGCACGGTCGCGAGCGCTTCGGGGGTGGAGACTTCGGAAAAGAGCGGACTAGCTGCAAACACGGTCTTCATTTGTGAAAAATAATCCGCGTCATCCGTGCGCAGATAGACGATGCCTCCGGGTTGCAGCGCCGCCTTCGCCAGCGGCGGGAAGGCATCGTTGATCAGGCGGTTTTTGCGGTGCTTTCGCTTGGGCCATGGGTCGGGAAAATAAACGTGGATGGCGACGGCGGAATTTTGCGGCAGGAGATATTCCAGGAAGTAGGCCGCTTCAATCCGCACCACCCGCAAATTGGTCAAACCCACCCGACGGCCTTTCTTATCAATCTTCCGCAATCGGCCAAGCAAACGTTCTACGCCAAAAAAATTGACCTCCGGGCGCAAGGCCGCGTATTTCACCAAAAACGATCCATCGCCACTGCCCAACTCCACCTCCAGCAGTTGCGCTTTTGGAAATAACGCTGCCAAATCAAACCGCTCCAGAATCGTGGCCGGCTTATGAATCAAAGTTTCTTCACTCATGGCACGAGCCTTAGTCGGATTTTTTTTATCCCCGCTGTGGTTTGAAACGTGGCAATCCCCAGTGGCTCGGACCGGTAGATTTCACCGGGTCGCAACGAGACCTTGTGGCCGATGAGGACCTGATCCACGATCTTTTCGTCTCCCAGCCAGGCTTCGATCTTTTCCAGTGTCACGCGCACTTTGATGGGAAACCATTTGCCGGTTTCGAGGTAACGATTTTTCATGGTCTCATTTTCCGAAGCATCCATGTCATCAATGCTCGACAGCCCCACCACTCCCCCACCCCACCCACCGACAATCAAACTGCACGATGAATCACCTACTGGAAAAGTTAGACCGCAAAAAAAATCGCTGCCATTGATCTTGATGGCCTCCAACGAAATCTCATAACCGGTTTTCGGCAAAGAACCATTCGTCCAATTAATTCCACTGAGATCTGCGCCGAGGTTGATGGTCATCTGGTTGGACTCCACATTCACGCCGCCATAACCAGCAAATTCTGTCACCGTCCAATTCTTCATCGTTTTACCATCAAACAAGTCCGTCCAATTAGTCGTCCAGAAGTTGATGTGGGTGGATTGTTTTGGCGCGGGAACGACGGGGGTGGCCTTGGGTGCAGATGGGGATGGCTTGGGTGAAGCGCACCCCGCCAACAAAGCCACGAATAAAAATATAACGCGATTCATAAAATTAAATCAGGTGCTAATAAGAGTGTGAGAGCCGGTTAAAAACAATCCCGAAAACCAAAATCGCCGGTCGTGGGCTGCTTTGGCGGAGCGCGGGTCTGTGGCACTGTGCCTATGACCCGCAGCAGCGTGAAATGGTAAAGACGCTTTGAATAACTCCACCACCTTCTACCAGGTGAAGCCGCTGCGGGTCACAGGCACAGTGCCAAGACATCGCTTACAGCTTAGCGCCAAGACATGGCTTACAGTTTGCGAATATGACGC
>CAIYOY010000256.1 GCA_903927905.1 uncultured Verrucomicrobiales bacterium
AATAATTTTGTATGGCTGAAGAAATCAAAAAGAAATCCGCTCCCAAGAAGGAAGCCAAAGCCGACGCCGCTCCTAAAGCGGCCGGCGAAGAAACCGCCAAACCGGCCAAGAAAGCTGCTGCCGCGACTGCTGAAGGCGCTGCCGCACCGGCCCCGGCCGCTGGCGCTGATACTGCGGCGATTGCCGCCGCCGTGCATGCGCCGACCGCCGCTGAATTGCTCGGCGATGATCCCAATGCCAAGAAGATCATCAAGGCCAAGGGCGCGAAAAACATTTCCGTGGGTATCGCCAATATTTTGGCCACCTTCAACAACACCAACGTCACCATCACCGACATGCAGGGCAACGTCCTTGGCTGGTCGAGCGCCGGTCGCGTCGGTTTCAAGGGTTCCCGCAAGAGCACCGCTTTTGCCGCGCAACAAGTCGCGCAAGACGCCGCCCGCCAGGCCATGTCTCATGGCATGCGCGAAGTGGAAGTCCGCGTCAAGGGTCCCGGCTCCGGCCGTGAATCCGCCATCCGCGCCCTGCAGGCGAACGGTTTGGAAATCACCACCATCAAAGACGTCACGCCCATTCCGCACAATGGCTGCCGCCCCCGCAAAAAACGCCGCGTGTAATCCGCAATCCGCAATCTACAATACGAAATAATTTATGGCTCGTTACACAGGACCTCGCACTCGCATCAGCCGCCGCTTCGGAATTCCGATGTTCGGCGCCGACAAGTATCTCGAACGCCGCAATTACGGCCCGGGCGTTCACGGCCCCAAGTCCCGCCGCAAGCACACCGATTACGGCCTCGGCCTGATCGAGAAGCAGAAGCTGCGCTATTTCTACGGCCTCATGGAAAAACAGTTCCGTGGCGTCTATGAAAAAGCCCTCAATCGCCGCGGCGTCACCGGCGAACAGATGCTGCAGATTTTGGAGACCCGTTTGGATAACGTCGTTTATCATCTCGGTTTTGCCGCCACCCGCGCCGCTGCCCGCCAGATGGTCACGCACGGTCACGTTAAAGTGAACGGCCGCAAGGTCAATGTGCCTTCCTACGCCCTCAAGGTGAATGACATCATCGAAGTCAAGGAACACAACGTCTCGCGCCAGCTCGCGACCAAGAATTTGGAACACTCCACCAGCCGCGTGGTGCCTGATTGGATGCAGTTGAACAAGGAAAGCATGAAGGGAACGGTCATGCGCATCCCGACCCGCGATGAGATCCAGCCCATCGCCAATGAGCAGGCTGTCGTTGAATTTTATTCCCGCTAAACAGTAAACCCGTCCCGCGCGAGCGGGACAAAAAACAATTACATGGGCCTTGCCGGCGTGGGAATAAAAACCGGCGAAGCCAGATTAAAATTGTTAGAAGGAAAATTATGCCAGTTCGTCTAGGACGTTTTGAAATGCCCAAACGGTTGACCAAAGAGGATTCAACCGCCACCGAAACTTATGCCAAGTTTGTCGCTGAACCGTTTGAAACCGGTTACGGCCACACCATCGGCAACTCTTTGCGCCGCGTGCTCCTCTCCTCCCTCGAAGGAGCCGCCATCACCTCCATCAAAGTGGACGGTGCCCAGCATGAATTTACCACCATTGACGGCATCGTCGAAGACGTGACCGACCTGGTGTTGAACCTCAAGAAGGTTCTCTTCAAGGCCCACTCCCGCGAGACCCAAACCCTCCTGCTCTCCGTGAACAAGGAAGGCGAAGTCACCGCCGGCGACATCGAATTGAACCAGAACATCGAATTGGTCAATCCGAAGCAGGTCCTCTGCACGCTGGACAAGAAAAAGAAATTCGAGATGGAACTCGAAGTCAAAGTCGGCCGCGGCTTCTGCCCCGGCGACGAAAACAAGAAGCCCGACCAGGCCATCGGCGTCATCGCCATTGATTCCCTGTTCTCGCCCGTGACCCGGGTCCGTTACGCCGTGGAAAACGCGCGCGTCGGCCAGCGCACGGATTATGATCGTTTGATCATCGAAATTTACACGGACGGCCGCATCACCCCTGATGACGCGCTGACCCAGGCCTCGGCCATTCTCCAGCATCACCTCGATGTCTTCGTCGGTTACGACAAGAACGCCGTGGAATTCGAAGAAACCGAAACCAAGCAGGACGACGAGAAGTCCAAGATGAAGAAGCTGCTCAACATGAGCGTCAACGAAATCGAGTTGAGCGTGCGCGCGGCCAACTGCTTGAACAACGCCAATATCACCACGGTCGGCCAATTGGCCATGAAGACCGAAGCCGAGATGCTCAAGTACCGCAACTTCGGCAAAAAGTCCCTCAACGAAATCAAAGAAAAATTGTCCAGTTTGCAACTCTCTTTGGGCATGAACATCGACTCTGCTTTGCTCGATGCCCCCAAGGATGAGATCAAGCTCGTTCAATAATTAAGTTTTATGCGCCACCTTAAACGCACAGCCAAACTCGGCCGTACAGGCACGCACCGTAACCGGATGCTCGCCAGCATGGTTTGCAGTCTGATCAAACATCGCCGCATCACCACCACTTTGGCCAAGGCTAAAGTCGCCCGCTCCGTTGTGGAGAAAATGGTGACCCTCGGTAAGAGCGGCACGCTGCATGATCGTCGTCTCGCCTCCGCCCGTCTCCATCAAGACGAGGAAGCAGTGAAGATTTTGTTCAACGAAATCGCGCCGACCCAAAAGGAACGCCATGGCGGTTACACCCGCATCATGAAACTCGGCCAGCGCATCGGCGATTCCGCCAAGATGGCCATCATTGAGTTCGTGGACGTCACCACCGCGCCGGAACCCGTCGCTCCCGCCGCCGGCACTGAACCCGCCGCCACCGAAGCGCCGAAAGAAAAGAAAGCCGGTAAAAGCAAAGCCAAGAAGACTGAAGCTAAAGAAGCTGAAGCCAAGGCTTAATTATTAAAACAATTCACGAAGGCCCGTTCGCAAGAACGGGCCTTTTTTCTTTACGGTGGGGGTGAGGCTTTATAGCGTCAGTGAATCAAGTGAAAGAAAACGATTTGCTTTGGTGGATTATTCCCAATGTTTTAGCCGGGATGCCCATGCCTTTTGTCCATCTGGAGCGGCGTTTGAGCGGACACGCCGGACTGATGGCGTTTGATGACGAACTTCCTTTTTTATATTCTCAGGGCATTCGTGCAATCGTTTCGTTGTTGAATATCCCCAGCGATGCAACGGTGTTCGAATCAGCCGGATTTTCGTTTCTTTGTTTACCGGTTTTGGATGGCCAAGCGCCGAGCTTGGAACAGGCAGATGAATTTGTTCGTTTTGTTGATCGAGAGCGCACAAGTCAAAAGCCGGTGGCGGTTCATTGTGAAGCAGGGCTTGGAAGAACGGGAACCCTTCTCGGAGTTTATTTGATCGCCCAAGGCGAGAGCGCCCAGACCGCTATTCAGCGTATTCGGATGGTCGAGAGTTCGGCTGTGGAAACACCCCGTCAGATTCAATTTTTGGAGGAATATGCTAAAAAATTTAACCGTTAAATCGCTGGCCCCGTTCGTCTATCGTGAAGCGTCTGGAGCGCGCCTAGCTCGCTGGCACTCTTCCCCAGCAAATTCTCTTGCTCAATAAAAAAATACGTGTAGGTACTATTACCGAAGCACTCTATGCCCGACACGACAAACTCTACGCCTTGGTGGAAGCTCCTTAACCGGTATCAATGGTTCATCTTCGCCATGGCGTCGCTCGCGTGGATGTTCGATTGCCTCGACCAACAACTTTTCATTCTGGCGCGCGGTTCCGCCATGAAAGCCCTGCTCCTGCCTGGGCAGGACGCAAAACTTTACGGCGGTTATGCCACGGCGATATTCGTCGCGGGCTGGGCCACTGGTGGATTGATTTTTGGCGCGGTCGGCGATCGTATTGGCCGGGCCAAGACATTGGCGTTCACCATTTTGCTTTATTCCATCTGCACCGGACTTTCAGCCTTCTCCCGGATTTTTTTTGAATTCGGTCTTTACCGTTTCATTACCGGCCTCGGTGTCGGCGGGGTTTTTGGTTTGGCGGTTGCCCTAGTGGCCGACGGTTTGCCCGACGCAGCCCGCAGTGGCGCTCTCGGCACGCTGCAAGCCCTCTCCGGCATCGGCAACGTCGTTGCCGGATTGATCAGCATGTTGATGGGCCAACTGGAAGGCAGCAGTTTCAAAGCGGGCGATTCCTGGAAATACATGTTCATGATCGGCGCGTTACCCGCATTCCTTTGCGTGTTCCTGCAAATGCGTTTGAAAGAACCGGAGAAATGGGTCAAAGCCCGCGAAGCCGGTCGAATATCCGGTGTTCAATTCGGTTCCTACATGTCGCTTTTCGGCAACCCGCGCTGGCGCAAACCGGCCCTCGTCGGAATGTTGCTCTGCGTCGCGGGCATCATCGGCCTATGGGGCATCGGTTTTTTCAGTCCTGAACTCGTCGGCTCCGTCATCGAACGCTCCTTGAAAGAGAACGGCATTTCGCCCGATAAAATTGCCGGTCAAAAAACCTACTGGATCGGCATCAACATGATCATCTTCAACATCGGCGCTTTCTTCGGCATGTTGACCTTTACCAAGATCACCCAGTATGTCGGACGCAAACCCGCCTTTGCCGGAACGTTCATTTGCGCGTTCCTCGTCACGTTCGGTTTCTTCCGTTTCTTCAACAGCCAGGGCGACATCTGGATGAGTTTCTTCCTCGGCTTTTTCCAATTGGCGCTCTTTGCCGGCTTCGCCATTTATTTGCCCGAACTTTTCCCCACGCGCCTCCGCAGCACCGGCACCAGCTTCTGCTACAACGTCGGCCGCTTCATCGCCGCCAGCGGACCTTATACGCTGGGTAAATTACAAGTCACCGCGCCCAACGCCTTGCCTGCCGAAAAATTAATGGCCTTCCGCAACGCTTGTTGTTTTATGAGCGCGGTTTTCCTGCTCGGTCTCATCGCCCTCTATTTCCTCCCGGAAACCAAAGGGCAGCCTTTGCCGGAAGACGTGGCGACAACGTAAACGTCTGTCAACCGCAAAGCACGCCAGCACGCGCCAAAGGGTGCGAACAAAAGCTTCCTGCGGAGTGCGGACATTCTTGTCCGCAGCGAGGCGGAGCGGAACCGCAATGTGACCGTTTTCAGAGACGGCTGGAGCGGATGGCGGCTTGGTTAAGCTCAACATCTTTTATCTCATTCACGCTGCTGCGGACAGGAATGAGCCTGTCGGACTTACCCCCGAGGGACAAGTGAACCCAAAAGAAAAAGAGTTCTGAAAGTGCCGGGAAACCCGGTATTGGATGTAGTGAAGTGGCTACTGGAAGAAAAATAAGCCGACGGAGGCCTGTTTCAGGCCCAGCGGACGGCCAGTCGCCGGCAGTTAATCGCCAAACTGACCAACAGCCATTCGGTTCGCGCCCCACCCAGACCCCGCAACCGCAACGGACCAAAGCTTAAGGCTCCTTTGATGATTCCGAAGACGGGCTCGACGGTGGTTTTTCTCCGCCGATACCAACTCCGCCCTTCCACACTGCTTAACCGTTGTTCCATCCGGGCCCGCAACTCTTTGCTGCGCTCTCGCCAGGCCCGACGCCAGCCACCCGTCGGCCGCGCATTGGCGCTGCGGGCCGGAGGACAGAGCACTTCCGTTTGCCCACTGGCTTCGACCGCTTGGATCTGCGGCACGTTCTCATAGCCCGTGTCCACCAACACCCGGGTCGGCACCCCGACATTTTCGCTGACTTGTTGCACCATCGGTTGCAGTTGCTGCCGGTCCGTTCCGCTCCGGATCACCTCCGCCCCCACGATCAATCCGCTGGCCACCTCCACCGCCAATTGCGCGTTATAACCTTGCATAAAACCGCGGCGAGTGCGGAGCAAACTGCTTTCTGCATCGGTCAAATTAATCCGGTCTTGGGCCCGTGGTTCGGGCGGGAGCGCGGAGCGTTTGCCCCCGGGCGGAGCGACCGCCCGTTCTTTCTCCCGTTGCTCGCTGCGCGCGCGCTTGCGCTTCCAACCGCGCTTTGGCCGCCAGCAACTTTTCCCGGCGCGCTTGCGCCTCCTGCAGTTCCGCCGGCAACTCACTCGCTTCCGGCTCCGCTTGATCGGCCGCTTCCGCCTGGGCCAACAAGTCGCTCACCCGCTTTTCCAACTCCCCGAGCTGGGCTTGGAGTTGGGCATACGTCAGGTTCTTTTGCCGGGTTGTCGCGGCGGGCAGCTTGGTCCCGTCCAGCGCAATCGCGCCCAAACGCAACAAGCCAGCCTCTTTGGCCAGCCGCAACAGTTGTACGAAAGCCGAACCGATCAAACCTTGGTTCTCCCGCCGAAAGGCCGCGATGGTGTCATGATCCGGATGGGTGTTGCCCGCTAAATACCGGACCGAAACATTTTGATAGGTCGCCCGTTCGATCCGTCGCGAGCTGAACAGCCCTTGGGCATAACAATAGACCAACAAGCCCAGCATCATGCTCGGCGGATACTGCTCGCTGCCGGTGCCACGCCGGTTGACCCGGGCCCCCGAAAAATCCAACAGACTCACCGCCTCGACGATAAAGTGAACGAGGTCATCTCCGTGAACCCATTCGCGCAAATCCGGCGGCAATAACATCGGCGTGGTTCGGTCCACATTGACAAATCGTGTGCTCATACTTCCTTCGACGCCTGATCTCTCCTCTCGTTCATTCTAAGTCCGACAGGCTCAGGAATGTCCGCACTCCGACGGAACCTAAGAAACCACAATTTACAATTCCGTGGTTGTGCTGTTGCAGGTGTTACAGTATAGCTGTTACACCATGAAGAAAGAAACGGCTTTAGCGAATGAAACGACCGAGACGCCGGAGATCAAGTTGCGGCGCGGATCGGTGGATTTGACGCGGGGTGAAGTGCGGTATCCCGATGGGGGCGGGTGCCAGTTGTCAGCGCGGGAGGCGGATTTGTTGCGCTATTTTGCGGAGAACGCGGGACGGGTGATTTCGCGTGATGAAATTTTGTCGAAAGTCTGGCGGTTGAATCCGCGGAATATCATTACGCGGGTGATTGACATGCACGTGGTGCATCTGCGCGGGAAGCTGCGGGACACGAGCAAGCCGCAGACGCTTCGCACGGTGCATGGGCAGGGGTATCTATTCGTGGGCGCTTGATTTTATGCTGCCATTTTCCATCCATCTTCAGGACGGGGTGCCGGTCTCGGACCAGATCGTCCAGGCGGTGCGGAAGGCGATCATTTCCGGGCAATTGGCGGACAACGATGAATTTCCCTCGGTGCGCGATCTGAGCCAGGAATTGCGCATCAGCCCCACCACGGCGCACAAAGTGGTTTCGTTGCTGAAAGATGAAGGCTATTTGGCCAGTCGTCCGGGAATTGGCATGGTCGTGACGGCGCGGGAATTGCCAACGCGCGAGAAGCGATTGGAACAGTTGGAACCGTTGTGCCGGGAATTGTTGCAGGAGGCGTCGGAACTGCAATTGAAATTGAATGACGTGGTGGAGGCGGTGCGGAAGTCGGCTTCGGAAAATAAATTACCCTGAAAACCATGGAATAATTTTTATGACTCCAGTTATTGAAATCCAAAATCTGAAAAAAACATTTCGTAAGACCGTGGCGATTGACGGTTTGAATCTGCAGGTGCCAGCCGGATCGGTGACAGCGTTCCTCGGGCCGAACGGCGCGGGAAAAACGACGACGATCAAGTGCCTGTTGAATCTGCACTCACCGGATGCGGGGACGATCACGGTATTGGGCCAGGATTCGCGCAAGCTGGGACCGGCGGCGTTTCAGAAAATCGCCTATGTCTCGGAAAATCAAGAGCTGCCGGGTTGGATGACAGTGCAACAATTTTTTGATTATTGCCGTCCGATGTATCCGGATTGGGACAAAGCCTTCGCCGCCAAGCTGGCAAAACAGTTTGATCTGCCGCCGAACACGAAACTGAAATCACTTTCACGCGGCATGAAGATGAAGGCGTCGTTGTTATCGAGCCTGGCGTATCGGCCACGGCTGGTGGTTTTGGATGAGCCTTTTTCCGGGCTGGATCCCCTCGTGCGGGATGAATTCATTCGCGGATTGCTGGAATTGACGGAAGAGGAAGGGTGGAGCGTGTTTGTTTCGTCGCATGACATTGAAGAGGTGGAACGATTGGCGGATCGGGTGGCGATCATTCACCAGGGCCGATTGCAATTGGAAGAGTCGTCGCAAACTTTACAAGCACGGTTTCGATCGGTGGAAGTGGCGCTGACAACCGAGATGACTTTGCCGTCGGGCATGCCGTCGGCGTGGTTGAACGCGGAAATTTCCGGGCGCATGGTGCGATTTACCGATTCGGCCTATGTCGAACATCGGTTGGCTGGGGAGGTGGCTCGCCTGTTTCCAAACTCAGCCCCACCGCACGCCGGGCCGATGACACTGCGGGAAATATTCGTCGCTTTGGCGCGGACTTATCGTTTGAACGGACTATGAATCTTTTGTGGCATCAATTTCGTTGCGACCTGCGGGCCAACCGGCTGGCGCTGATGGCCTGGTCGGTGATGTTGTTCCTGGGGCTGGGGCTGAATCTTGGCTGGATAGAAGCGCCGGATCATCATGCGAAGACTTTGCTCGAGGGAGACTCCAATTTTTGGGCCACTGCGGTCTTGGTGGTGGGGTGGTTATTGTTTTTGTTGATTCCGGCCTTGCTCGTGCTGGCGAATTCCCCGGCGAAAACGGATTCGTTTCTGGATACGCGTCCGATGAGCAAGCGAGATTTATATGGAGCGAAGGTTTTGTTTATCGTGTTGTTGATTGTGTTGCCGATGGTTTTGCAGGAGATGGTTTATTTGCGGGGGAGCGGCTTGGCGGCGGGGTGGGTGGTTCATGGGATGTTGGAGCGGGTGATGTGGATTTTGCCGTGGCTGGGATTGTCCATGGGATTTACCGCGCTTTGGCGGAATGGGCGGGAATGGACGGCGGCGCTGGTTACCGCGCTGGCGGGGGTTGCGGTCTTTTCGACGGTGGCCAACTTTATCCCCAATAGTGGAATGGGGATGGGGTCAAGCTCCCGTCCGGTGATGTTCCTCTATGTCACGGCTGGGTTGGTGTTGATGCTGGCGGCTTTGAATCATCGTTTTCGATGGTCGGTGGTCAAACGGGCAGTTGGGCTGGTTTTGATTCTGGTGGTGAGCACGGTTTTGCTGATGTTGCCGGTCGAGGTGCTGCCGGTAAAACGCCATGCGCCCGACCCGATGATCGCGGCGAGAACCGAATTTCCCTTAAAAGTTCGGCCCCGCGATTTTTATCTCTTCTGCACTTATGTGACCAATTCAGATGGCGACATTTCACTGCAAGCCTCGATTAATCCGCAATTGGACAAACTGCCGCGTGATTGGGTGATTGATTGGTCGTGCCGGGATTCGGAGTTGGTGCCGGATTCCGGGCACCCGGTGCTGTTTCATGAACGAGGCCGGGAATTTAACATATTCCAATGGCAATACCAGGTGGATGGAGCGGAAGCCGGGGTTTTGTCAAAATTCCTTGGGCCGGAGGCGCTGATCTTCATTCAAAACGGTATGTTTCAACCGTACTGGAGCGCGGGTTTGGGGCGTTTTCTAGTGCCGGTTTCTTTGCTGCCGGGCAAGAGTGTCTTGAAATCCGATTTGACGGGCAATATTTTCCGCTGGGAAGTGGCGGTGAGTCTGCCGGTGGTGGCAGGCAAATCGACGACGGATGCCTATGGCCGCTGGGCGATCCTGGGGGCGACCAATCTTAACGGCGAAGGATGGAGGTGCATTCAAGTGGCGGTGGAACGTGATCAAGTCGCGTTGAGCACAAGCGGCGATCCGGCGATGGAGAGTTTGAGCCCACCGACGTGCTGTCAATTCAAATTTGTGCTCTATGACGAAAACAGCCGGCGCGCTCAATTTTCCGAGCAGCAGACTTTCGTCAATTTCAACATCGGAGGAGAAACATCTTTCCCCCGGAATTTTTTGGTCCCGGTTTTTAACACCAGCACGATCTACGGCGCTCTGGCCGACAACCGCACTCTGGGCCGGCTGAAACTCATCGTGCTGCAAAAGAAATATTTGGGCACGATCCACCGGCACTGGGAGTCGCCCGCCTTCACGCTGGCGGATTATCTGAACACTTCATCGAGCGGAAACAACATGAAGAATGAACAGATGTCGCCCTTGGAATTCAATCAACGGCTGGGGGCGTTGCCGGTGCCGTTGCCGGGGTCTTCCCGGCTGGAGGTGGGCATATACTTGAATGATGTGCTGCGATTGGTCGAGGCGCGCGCGGAAAGATTGCCGGATAATCACGCGTTGATCGGACAACTGGCCGTCCTGGTGCCAAAACATTTGGAAGTGTTTGTCGCCGGCCTTCCAGCCACGTCCTTTTTCGGGCAGGATGTGCTTCATCGAGCCATTGTCCAAGGCGCTCTGGAGAGCCAGAGAGGAGAAATTATCGCCGCCTTGCCCAAAGCGCAGGAGCTGGCGCGAGTCATCGCCAAGCGCGGCTGGTTGGAAGAGGCGCGCCCGACGCTCAACTCACTCTTTGATCGCGGCGTTAGTGGGGCCGCGTTGCCCGCGAATGCCTGGTTTGATGATCCGGCGACGTATCCGAAGATGCTCGAGCAATTCCAGGCATATCCCAACACTTACGAATACGACATTCTTCATCTGCTGCCCGGGCTGGCCACCAACTTGGACCAGGCCGTAAGAGATTTTTATGACCAGTGGCCGAAGGTGATTGACGAAAATGGCCAGGTCCGGGTTCCTCAGGCCTTGTCTGTCGGCTTGCGCCATGGATTGCCTGAAGCGCTAACCGAGACCTACCGCATGTTTGAACTGGTTTCCGCCCCAAAACGCCGCGACCAAGGGCAATTGATCAACACCTTGCGAGACAACCTGGAGATACCCGGGATGACCCGTAAAAATAGGGCCGACTACGGCTGGCTGGCGACGTGGCTGGCGGCGCATCGGGCGAAAGATTTCCAATACGATGCCGCGCGCGGCCGATTCGTCCTCAAACCGACTTGATCCATGAATTTGATTTTGCACCAATTCAAAACCGATGTTCGCCGTTTTCGTGTCTGGCTGGCGGGATGGTGGTTGTCCCTGGTCATCGGCGTGGTCGTCAGTCGCTGGTTCGTTTTCAAGGATTATTCCGGCGATCTATTTGCCCTGGTGACTTTCTTCCAGGTTTTGCTGGGGGTGTTTTTGATCGCCGGGGTGGTGCAAGCCGATCCGCTGGTGGAAACGACGGCCTTTTGGTTGACGCGTCCGCTGCGGCGCTTTCATCTGTCGTGGAGCAAGACGGCGTTTCTGATTCTTTTAGTTTTCCTGCCGCTGGCGCTGATGCAAAGTGTGATCTGGCTCTGGTGCCGGGGTTTTTCCGCCGCTCTCTGGTGGAAGGCGCTGGCCCAGTTTGGGCTGATCGAAGGCGCGATTATTTTTGGCGTGGCGACCCTGGCGGCGTTGACCACCAATTTCCGCCGTTTTCTTTTGGCGGCCATCGTCGCGGTGGCGCTTTATTTATTATGGATGGGATTGCTGCTGACGCTGGAGCGGTTTGGCTGCCTGCCGACGATTCATTTGACCAACGTGGTGGTGGAAAATAATCGAACCGCCTTGACGTGGCTGCTGTTGGCGGTGGGAATGCTGGTGGCCTGGGTGCTCCAATCCTTCGCGGCCCGCCGCCGATATTGTGTCGCGGCGATGGCCTTGGTTTTGCTCGCCTCGATTCCGCTTTGCACTTATTGGCGGGGCGCGGAGATTTTGATTCGATCCGAGCCGGTGAAGAAAATTCCGGTTTCGTTGACGGTGCTGGGCGAAGACGATTCGCTGGATGACTCGCCCGGCAGCCAGATTTTGTGGTCGCACTTTCTGGTGAACGGATTGGGGCCGCGCCAACTGGCGGGGGTTTATCAGGCGCAAGGCACTTTTCTGGGTGAGAATAAAACCAGGGTAAACATCAATGCCAGTGCGAAGGAGTGGGGCGGGCGATTGCTGGATCATTATGAAGCGGATGTTTTTCAATTGGTGCGCGGTTGCTTTCCGACCAACACACTCTGGTATGGTTGGGTTCAAACCCGCCGGGCGAGCGGTTTGCCGGTGACCAACAAAGGCCAGTTGCCCAAGGGGCAGCACGGCAAACTTTCCGGCAACCTGGGGGTTTCGATTTATGATGTCCGGCAATTGGCCGATCTGCCGTTGAAAGTGAAGGCGGCCGCGACCGTCCTCCCCGGATGCCAGGTCCGCATTGAAAGCGTTTCCCTCAACATGGAAAGCATCTCAGTCAAACTGTCCAAATCTGCGCCGGACCTTCTTTTCAGTCCGGAAACCGATCGTTATTTGGATTTGTCCGATGGCGAATGCGTCTATGTGTTGTATCACCCTAGTTATGGCGAGGCCTATCCCTACACGACGAGCAATGACCAATCGAATACCGGCACCGAATTTGGGACACAGAACGGCTCGGTGAATCTGGATTTTAAGTTTCCAGCCTTGCGGGCGCGGCTCACGGGGATCACCGTGCAGGAATGGCTCAAACACGCGCGGTTGCTGGTCTTTCAGCCGATGAAACAAGGGCAGGGGGTGGATGGGGCGCGGCCGCCGCACATCGCAAGCTTTCCGTTTGATCAGGAGGATTATATTTTCAAGCGGGACCGGACAGCGGGAGCTATTCAAGGCAGCCGGGCCGCCGCCCTGGCGGTGATTCGCGCGGCCACGCTGCCGCCGCAGCCCGACGCCGCGCAGATGGAGCGATATATCAAAACGATTGCGGATAATGCGTTCATGAATTTTGATCCGGCGATGCGCAAGGTGATCGAGAAAAAGCTGGCGGTTCTGGGGAAGGAAGCGGTGCCGGTAATCACCAGGTTGCTGCCTTTTGAAGACAAGTTTGAAAGCACTTTCATCATTCCTTTTTTGGTGAAAAATGTTGGTCGGTTGGATGTCCCCGATCTGCTCAAGGCGTTGCCGCAGGATTTTAATCTGGCACGGTTGTTCCAGGAAAAGAAATGGGACGCTGATGCGCGCCCGGCCATCTTGTCCCAATTGCCGGATCATCGGATTCCGCTGTCTGGTTTCGCGCTGATGATCGTGGCGTCGGCCCATGATCCGCAAACCTACCCGGAATTGTCGTGGCATTTCATTCATGCCCGGACGCAAAGTCTGGAACTGATCCAGGCGCTGCAACAATGCCCGGGATTTGATTTAGAGGCGGCGGTGCGCGCGGCGTGGAAGTTGGCCCGGTTGAGCCTTGGATCAGATGATCCGCTGTGTGTCGAAGCGGCGGCCGAAGGTTTGCCGGAGGCGCTTAATATCTCCATCCGAAAGCTTCAAGAAGATAACAAATATGATTTCTACCGGAAACGATTGGTTCTATTGACAGACTACCACGGGACGGACAAAGATTTTGAGCCGTGGCTGGTGACACATTTGGGACATTTCCGGTATGATATGGGACTGCGGCGGTATGCGGCGGTGGAGTGATGTGGCGTCCGGCGAGAGGCATGGTGCAAGGACATGGGTGAGGGTTCAATGCATGGACATAGGTGAGGGTCTTGGAGTTAGCATGAGGGGTTTTTGCCTTCATGCCTTGGCAAACTCGTTCTCTGTTGGAAGCGCGTCAGCGCTTTGTTCGCGCCG
>CAIYOY010000257.1 GCA_903927905.1 uncultured Verrucomicrobiales bacterium
AGCCGTACGGACTGGTCATTGGCCTGGCCGCGATCCCATTTCTCGGCGTGTGCAGCCCGATCATCTTTATTGCCATGCCGACGCGCGCGGTCTCCATCGAGGAAGTTCATGCCGCCCATGCGGCCCCGGTGGAAGCGGTTGATCCAGTCGCGGAGGCGGAAGCCGCCGCTGAAGCGGAGAGAGCTGCCGCCGCAGCAGCTGAAGCCGCCGCAGCAGCAGCCAGTGCCTTGCCCGAACCGGTGGTTTATCGCCGCGGCGATTTTTCCTTCAACCGCCGGTTTTTTGAGACAAAATTTGCCGGTTTCTTCCGGCTCGTTCCAGGCGAGGCGGAAAAGGACATGGTGCTCAAGATCAAATCCAGCCGAGGAGAATTCACCGGCAAGCGCATCACCAAGATCACGCAAGACGAACTCTATTTGCAAACGTTCAGCGGCGCGGCCACGGCCGATGAGATGATCCCGATCCTCGAAATCATGGAAGCGGAAGTTCGCCACAAAGACCTGGCTTGACCAACTGACCGTTCCACAGGCAGCCTGTCCTGTCACCACCGAAAGAAGACTTATGAATTATCGAACGTTTTTGCTGTTTGGCGCTCCTGGTTCAGGCAAAGGAACCCAGGGAAAAATTCTTGGCGCGATCCCAAATTTTTATCATTTTTCCTGTGGCGAAGTTTTCCGGACGCTGACGCCGGACAGTGAATTGGGCAAAATTTTTCTGGACCACTCCAGTCGCGGCGAACTGGTGCCGGATGAACCGACCATCCGCCTTTGGCGTCAAAACATCGAGGGCGCGGAACGCTTCGGGCGCTTCAACCCTGATACCGACACACTGATCCTCGACGGCATTCCTCGCAATCCCAATCAGGCGAAGATTCTGGGCACGACGTTGAATGTGAAAGCCATTTTTTATCTGAGCTGCCCGGACATGAGCAAGCTGGTGGCGCGGATGCAGCGACGGGCGTTGCGTGAAAACCGGTTGGATGACGCCAATCTGGATGTCATCAAAATGCGTCTGGAAACTTACGAACGCGAAACCAAACCGGTGCTGGAATATTACGGCGCTGATCTGGTCCGAACGATTGATTCAACGCAAAACCCGATCAATGTGTTGCGGGATATTTTGCGCGTCATTGCGACGGTCTGATTAACGCAGAGACGCACAGGTCGCAGAGAAGGGGTGAATGGAGCGCGGCTTTCAAGCCGCTTCCGCGTAACCAAGCCAATTGTTTTATCAACTCTCTTTCAGGTTTTATATTGAAGCGCCTGAAGGCCGCAGTCCTCGTTCGAGAAATGACAACTAATCTTAAAATCATCTACATGGGCACGGCGGATTTTGCGGTGCCGAGCTTGAAAGCTTTGCTGGCGGACTCGAAATGCTCGGTGACTGCCGTGGTGACGCAGCCGGACCGGCCCAAAGGCCGGGACTTGAAACTACAGCCTTCCCCGGTAAAAAAAATTGCGCTGGAAGCCGGGCTGCCGGTTTTGCAACCGGAACGGGCGCGTGATCCGATTTTTATCGAACAGTTGGGCACACTGGGATCCGATCTGATGGTCGTGGCGGCCTACGGGCAGATTCTCCCCCCGGCGATTTTGGATTTGCCACGATTTGGGTGCATCAATGTCCATAGCTCACTACTGCCCAAGTATCGCGGCGCGGCGCCGATCCAGTGGGCCATGCTTAACGGGGAAACAGAAACCGGCGTGACCATTATGAAAATGGCGGCGGGCTTGGACACCGGCGATATTTTGCGCATGACAACGACTCCAATTCTTACAGAAGACACCGGCCAATCATTGCATGACCGGCTGGCGGTCATGGGCGCGGAACTGCTGGGGCCGACGATTTCAGATTTTGTCGCAGGAAAAATCACTCCCCGCGCGCAGATGGAAGCGGAAGCCACGTATGCGCGAAAAATCGCCAAGGAAGATGGACGGCTCGATTGGTCGCTGTCGGCGCGGATGTTATGGAATCGGGTGCGAACATTCACCCCATGGCCGGGGGCCTTCACCTTTCATCAGGAGGAAGCCAAGCCGCGATTGATAAAAATCTGGAGTGTGGCGGTGGAAGAGGATCTGGCAGGAAAGCCGGGAGAAATCATCTGCGCGGATAAATCCGGCATCATCGTAGGCTGCGGCCAGGGGGCATTGCGGATTTTGGAATTGCAACGGGAAGGCGGCAAACGCCTGGCCGCAGGCGATTTTTTAGCCGGCCATCGTTTGTCCGCAGGCGAACGGTTGGGCGGTTGATTAGGGTGCGATTATAAGTAGGTGCAACCGAAAAAGCGGCAGAGGACTAGCCGCAGTCCAAAAGCTGTCGCCAATTTGAATTCGCTCACACGCGCGAAGCGTCTTGGACTGCGGCTAGTCCTCTGCCGCTTTTTTCCTTCGCAGACGATTAAATTGGAAGCATTCCCTCACCCATCTTTAATCACACACGATGATCAGTGCGCTTTGGAAATGGCTTGGTCCTTTTTCAGGAGCGAAATGTAATCAACCAGAATCCGCTTGGTTTCATCCAGAAGAATCACATCCGCGCTGGGAGCCTTGGCATCGGCCATTTCGCCGTCTTCGTCAAAACCAATGGAATCGCTGGCGACGGAAGCCACCTCGTTGGTTTTCACCGGGGGCGGGTGCAGCACGGCGTCGTCGATGTTTTCAAATTTGATTTCATAAGATTTCTCCGCTGATTTTTTGCGGGTGGCGCGCTCCTTCTTGCGGGCTTCCAGTCGCGCTTTGTCGCGGTTGCTGTCAGCCAAACGCTCCGCTTCGTTCATCGAGACGCTTTTTTCTTCCACCATTTTTTTAAAATGCTCGACATCCTCCGACCAATAGACCAATTCCTTTTCGGACTGCAGCCGTGCGGCGGACCGTTTTTTCAGTTCCGGCAGATACGGTTTGACGCGAAACAGATTGGGCGGGTCGGCGCTGGTCACCGTGTCCCATTCCAGCGCATTGTCGGCGAACTCCTCGCCG
Organism: uncultured Verrucomicrobiales bacterium; assembly: GCA_903927905.1. Lineage (GTDB taxonomy): Bacteria > Verrucomicrobiota > Verrucomicrobiia > Limisphaerales > Palsa-1400 > CAIYOY01. The sequence goes on from CAIYOY010000257.1 coordinate 2,973, forward strand.
AATTCGGCATAGCTGTTTTTAGAGGGCAGAACGATGTCAGGGATGACGCCTTTGTTTTGCGTGGAAGAACCGCCCGCCCGGTAGAATTTTTTGATGGTGATTTTAAACCCGCCCGGATCATAAGCGGGAGTAAATTTCTTTTGCGCCAGGTAAAAGCTGATATCCTGTTTGGTTTGCACGGTGCCTTTGCCATACGTCGCGCGATCTCCCACCACCAGGGCACGGCCGTAATCCTGCAAGGCCCCGGTCGTGATTTCGGAGGCGGAAGCGCTAAAGCGGCTGGTCAGGATGACCAACGGACCGTCGTAGAGCGGCGCCGGTTGCTGGCTTGATTCCACCACGATTTCGCCGTTGTACGACTTGGTTTGCACCACGGGACCGCTTTTGACAAAGAGCCCGGTCAAGTTGATCGCTTCATCGAGAAAACCGCCGCCGTTGGCCCGAAGGTCAAGGATGATGCCGTCCACATTTTCCTTCTTCAGGCGGGTGATCAGCCGGGCCACGTCACCGCTGGTGGTTTTGCGGTCCTCCGTTTTTTTGCCGCGATTATCGTCCGCATAAAAGCTGGGCAGATCAACCATGCCGAGACGGGTGGTCGTCCCCTTCTCTCCGGGCAAATCATAGATAAACGCCTTGGCCCGCTGATCCTCAATTTGAATTTCCGCGCGGATCAACGGCACCACCACCCGCACCGAAGAATCCTGCGCGTCCGCCGGGATGATGGTCAGGCGGACTTCGGTCCCTTTCGGGCCGCGAATCAAATTGACCACTTTATTCAATTTCATGCCGATGACGTCCACCGGTTCCTGGCTGCCCTGGGCCACGGCCACGATGCGGTCCTTGTCGTGAACTTTGCCGCTTTTCTGGGCCGGACCGGGGATGAGACTGCCAATTTTACAGTAATTATCCTCGGTGGTCAGGCGGGCGCCGATGCCGAAGAGGGAAAGCTTCATCTGGATGTTAAAATCCTCGGATTGGTCGCGGCCCATGTAATCGGAATGGGGATCGTAAGCGCGGGCCAGGCAGTTAAAATAAAGCTCCACCACATTGTCACTGGTGTACTCGCGGAAATTTTTTTGCAAACGGACATAGCGATTGGTCAGGTTTTTAACGACGTCGCCCATGTTTTTCTGGTTAAGCTGGATCATGGCGTTCCAGGAATTGCTGGGAGAGATGGTGAAATCAGGGAACCAGACAGCGGGCCCGGCTTTTGCCTCGGGAGTCGTCAGGTTAGTAACAAGAGTAGATCTAGATTTTTTACCATCCTCAGTTGCAATCACGACGTTGACAACGTTGGTTTTAGGTTCGGCATTAGTCGGTGAGGCCGTCATCAGCCGGCCCAGTTTCTCCCCGCTCTCGGAATAAATGTCCTTGCTGTATTTTTTGGATTTTTTCCAATCTCGGCCTTCCAGCGTGATGACCGCATTGGATTGATTTGGATAAATTTTGAGCGTGCCGATCAGTTTATGATTCTCGCCGTAAAATTTCACGGGCAACAGGTCCAGGCCCAGCGGGTGCAGCTTGTCTTTGCTCAGAAAAATGCGGGCCTCGCCTTTGGCGTTGGCGCCGATGGTGCCGGTGAACTGAATGTCTTTGGCCGCGAGTTTTTCGTTGAGATACTGATAGCGGAGTTCCTGACGCCAGACCTCCTTGAGTTCGTCCATCGTGACGGGGGCGTTGGTTTTGCGACGGTCCGGGGTGTAACGCTCGTGGCCGCTGAAATCAAATTGGCCGGTCAAAATCAAGTTGGTCGTGTAGGTGATGCGCTGCTCGAAGCGTTCCATGAAGCGGTTGAAGACCAGGCGAGCCAGACTGGTATCGCCATCCTTGAGCGTAAGCGTGTCCAGCTTGGTGCGGTACGGTTCAAATTCATCGAGATCGGACTGGAGAAAATGCAGATGATAACCATCCAGCGCATTCAGGTATTGCGTATAAAATTTCGCGGAAATCTCCTTGTCGAGGGGATGTTGCAAATAGTGATCGTTGGAAAATATCTCGCCCAGAGTTTTCGCGATCATTTTTTCCGTGGCATCAGGCGGCGCGAGCGGCGTGGCCAGGCCCGTTTTCGGCGCAACTGCCGTTTTAGCAGCGGCATTGGTCGGCTCGGCGCGGCTCTCGAACGAGGAGAGCAATGCCAGCAACAAGACAAATCGCAGGGACTGGGCGAACAATCGGAATTTCATTTCAATTTTTTGGTGAAAGGATGATGTCACAAGTAAGTTATTTGGTCGAGGCCTGGGTGGCCGAAGGCGATTGGCCGGCGATGGACAACAGTTCGATTTCGTAAATGAGAGCGGAGTCGGCCGGAATTTCCTTGATCCCGGTATTTCGGCCGTAGCCGAGTTCCGCCGGGACAAACAATTGCCATTTCGATCCGGGATTCATCAGTTGCAAAGCCTCGCTCCACCCTTTTATGACGCTCCGGATGGGCACCGTATTCGGAATTTTCCGGGCGTAGGAGCTGTCGAACTCCTGGCCATTGACCAAGGTGCCGCGATAATGAATGGTCACCGAGTCGTCCGCTTTGGGCGAAGGGCCGGAGCCGGCGGTGATGATTTTGTATTGCAGCCCGCTGGGCAGGACTTTTACGCCTTCCTTTTTCGCGTTTTCCGCCAGAAAAGTTTCCCCGTCGGTCTTGTTTTTATCAGCTTGGGCGGACATTTCTGCGGTATGGCGAAGCTGCATGAATTCATCGAACTTTTTCAGGATTTCATCCCGCTCGGTCTCAGAGACGAGGGTCTGTTTGCCATAGAGGACATCGAATACCCCCGTCACGAAAGCATTGGACCTCAAGTTTGGAACGGATTTTAGGCCGGTGCCGACGCTCATCCCAAAGCTATAACTGACTTTATCCATTTCGTCCTGCAAAAAGGCGCTGTTGGTTTTGCCAACGACAACTGATTCCAAAGCCTGGTCCGCGCGCGAAGACGCGGCCAAGACAGTCAGGGCGAGCAACATCAGAAACCTTTGGCACATATAACAGCATACTAAGTTAACCAAGCCGCCAACGGAGTCAACGGCGCAATGCTAAAATGTCGTGTAGTTTTCAAAAGCGGAAAAGAGTGTGCGGTCAAAAGCGGAAAAAAGTTAGAACACGGGGACATGGAGTAAAACGACGGGTTTGGCCGTGAGATTGGG
>CAIYOY010000258.1 GCA_903927905.1 uncultured Verrucomicrobiales bacterium
AGTCACTGCGCCCCGACGCATTCTCGTGACGGAAGATGACCTGCTCATCACGGATCATGAGATGCCAAATGTGACCGGTCTGGAATTGGTCGAGAAAGTAAGGGCCGCGCACATGTCTCTGCCGATCATCATGGCCTCGGGTAATTTGCCCGTTGGAGAATTCAAGCAAAACCCCTGGCTTGAACCCACCGCCACACTCTCCAAACCTTTTACCCCCGCGCAATTATTGGGCGTGGTGCAAGCGGTTCTGCACGCGGGGTGAGACCTGGATTTCCTCAAACCATGGGTAAAAGACCCCATGGCACGCCCGGGGTTTACCTGTTTATTCTTGCGTCCATGAAAATGAGCACCCCAAAAAAAACACTGACCTTCGGCGAATTCATCACTGGCGTTTACGACGGTTGCGGTAAACGAAAAGCCAGCGGCATCGTTTGGATGGCGGTCAATACCCACTTCGTCAAATTTCAAAAACATCAACGTTATATCGTTTCTTGAAAGCCTCCATCCCCATCCGCTGGCCAAAAGAAGAAGTGGCCAAAGCCATCAAAATCCGGCATGGTGTCATCAAGATGAAGACCAATGTCCGCACCATTCCATTGACCGCAGCTCCCTTATCCGGACGAAATAATTTTATCTTCACCCCCGGAAGGCGCACGGTTTGAATATGGCATCGAAACGGATTTTTGCCTCGGTCTTGATCGGATTTTTGCTTGGCCTCGCGCTCTGTTCCCGAGGGCAGGGGACAGTGACCAACGCGCCGTCCGCCGACCTCGTCATGCTCCCCAAATCCGTCCCCGATCCGATCGAACCCTGGAATCGGTTGATGTGGGATTTCAACAAGGGCGTGATGACGCATGTGATCAAACCGAGCAGCCGGGTTTATCGCGCCATCGTCATGAAGCCGGTCCGCACCGGCATTGGAAATTTTGGCCGCAACCTCACTTATCCGGGTCGGTTGATCAATAATCTGCTCCAGGGCAAATGGGTTGGAGCGCGTGATGAAACCTACCGGTTTCTGTGCAACACCACCGCCGGCGTGGCCGGTTTTATTGACGTCTCGACCAGCATAAATATTCCAAAATCAGACGCGGATTTTGGGCAGACTTTCGGTCAGTGGGGTTGGAATCCGCACGCCTATCTGATGCTGCCGATCTTGGGGCCGAGCAACGATCGCGATCTCGTTGGCTGGGGCGCGGACACGGCGGCCAATCCGCTGCTCTATATTTCGCCCTATAAATTCAACGGAAATAATCCGCTGACTTATCTCGGGCCTTACACCTATTTCAACTATGCGGTCATGTATAACGACATGTCCGACACGGTGAATGAATATGTGCGGTTCAGCCAGGCGGAGATGGATCCGTATTCGGAGATCCAATATGCCTGGACTTTCGCGCGGGCCAATCGCGTGGCGGATTTTCAAGTGGAGGGAAAGCAGGACGAAACCTCGCTGGAAACGGTTGAATCCGTTTTTTTCACCTACAAAGACCCGGAATTTCCAACGCACAGCAAGACCAAACAGGTGCTGATCCCGACGACCGGCAAAAAATTAAAATACACCTATTGGCTGCAACCGACCAATGCGCCGGTGGTTTACATCGTGCCCGGACTTGGATCCCATCGGTTGGCCCAGACCTCGATGGCCCTGGCGGAGTTGGTTTATAAAAATGGTTTTTCCGCCGTTTGCATCAGCAGCCCGTTCAATTCGGAGTTCATGGAACACGCCTCCACCGCCTCAATGCCGGCTTATCTGCCGGTGGACAGTTATGACGTGCAAGTGGCGTTGACGGAAATTGATCACCGTCTGCGCGCGGTGTATCCGAATCGGTTGGGCGAAAAAGCACTGATGGGTTATTCCATGGGCGCGCTGCAGTTATTGTATCTCGCGGGCGTCGAGCGCACCAATCAATCGCCGCTGATTAAATTTGATCGCTATGTCGCGATCAACACTCCGGTGCGCATGACTCGCGGCATGGACAAGCTCGACGAGTTTTACCGGGCGCCCCTGGAATGGCCGGCGGAGGAGCGAACCACTAATATTGACAATACGTTTTTGAAGGTGGCCGCCTTGAGCAAAAGCACGCTCACCCCGCAAACCTCGCTGCCGTTCAACGCCATCGAATCCAAATTTATTGTCGGGCTGACTTTCCGGCTCATGCTGCGGGATATTATTTACAGCAGTCAGCGGCGGCATAATCAGGGCGTCCTGGGCCACTCGATCCATAACTGGCGGCGCGACCCGGTGTATCAGGAAATCATGCAATATTCCTACCAGGATTATTTCAAGAAATTTGTCGTGCCGTATTATTGGGCCACCGGCCTGGATGCGACCGAGGCCACCCTGGAAAAAGCCGGGGATCTGCGCTCCTATGAAGGCGGGCTGCGGGCCAATCCCAACGTCCGCATCATTGTCAATCAAAACGATTTTGTGCTGGCGGACGAAGACCTGGCCTGGCTGCACGCCACGTTCACGCCGGAACGGTTGACTGTGTTCGCGCAAGGCGGGCATTTGGGCAACTTGTCCAACCCGGCAGTGCAAAAGACGATCTTGGGCGCATTGAGTGGTTTGCGAGCCAATCCGTGACGGGACAGGGGAGGGCTTTAATGTGGGAACGGTGCGAACTTCTGTTAGTATAACACCTTATAGCGCCCCGGGAAATCGCGACCTACTATCGCTGTTCGAGAGACTCGTCTCACAAACGGAAAATCCGTCAGCGAGGAGTCTCCGAAAGAAATATGATTGCCCATCTCTGTAAACGACTCCAAAACATCTTTGTGGAACCGCGTCCCTTGGCGCGAGTTTTAACCCCGCTTTTGCTGGCCCTCGCCATTCCCTTGCAACTTTTGGCCGCCGGCCCAGCCCCGCTCAATCTTCTGACCACGGCTAATTTCGTGATCCTCTCCGGAGCGGCCATCACCACGACCGGTGGCGGGATCATCAATGGAAATATCGGGGCCAGTCCGATTGCCGGTTCGGCCATCGGGGTGCCCTGCTCCCAAATCAACGGAACGATCTATGCGGTTGACGCCAGCGGACCTCCCTGCGCGGTGATCAATGCCACCTTGTTGACTCAGGCCAAAAATGATTTGACCACGGCCTACAATGACGCAGCTGGACGAACCCCAGTGCCCTCCGGCCCTTTCCTGAATCCCAATGGCGGGAATATCGGCGGCCTGAACCTTGTTCCCGGGCTTTATAAATTTACGACCACGGCTTTGATCACCGGATCGGACGTCACTCTCACCGGCGGCCCGAACGATGTCTGGATCTTCCAATGCGCGGCAGACCTCCAATTAGGCAGCGGCATAAAAGTGATTTTGGCCGGCGGCGCTCTAGCCAAAAATATTTTCTGGCAAGTCGGCACGTCCGCCGTGCTCGGCACGACTTCCGTTTTCCATGGTACCATCCTGGCCAATCAGGCCATTACCATGAATACCGGCAGCACGATGGAAGGCCGGGCCTTGGCGTTTAGTGCTGGTGTGACTTTCAATGGCAACGGCGCGGCGGCTCCGACGACCAACACCTCCGGCATTGTAGTGCAACAGCCGCTCGGCACCAACCTGGTGAACGGCGTCGCCACCAATGGCTTTGGCTCGGTGGCCATTGGCACCAACACCACCCTCACCTTTACCATCACGAATGCGGGCATCGCCAATCTCACCGGCTTGGCGGTCACGATTGATGGAACAAATGCCTCCATGTTTACCGTCACGACTAATCCCGCATCCTCGGTGATTCCCGGAGGCAGCACCACTTTTACCGTGCGCTTCGCGCCCGCGAGTTCGGGTCTCCAGACTGCGGTGCTGCACATCGCCAACAATGACATCAACAACAACCCTTTCAACCTCACGCTCACTGGCACGGGCACGGGTCTCGGAACCGTTCCCGGCATGGTGGTGCAACAGCCTCTTGGCACCAACTTGCTCAATGGAGCCACGAATAATTTTAGTCAAGTCGTTCTCGGCACCAACAGCAGCCTCCTCTTCACGATCACCAACGTCGGCTCTGCCAGTCTGACCGGTTTGGGGATCACGATTGATGGCGCGAACTCGGCTCTGTTCACTGTGACGGCCAATCCCACCGCTCCGGTGATCGCCGGTGGCAGCACCACTTTTACGGTGCAGTTTGCACCCGTCAGCCTAGGCGCGAAAACTGCCGTGCTGCATATCGCGAATAATGATGTCAATAACAACCCTTTCAATCTCGCGCTCGCTGGCACGGGAACCGATCCCTCGGTGATTGTTTCGACCAATATCGTCATCAACACCAACACCGCCGGCATCTCCCAGCTCCTGCTGGATCCGCAGACCGGCTTGTTCACGAACAACGTTCTTTTGACCAACAGCAGTCTCAACACCGTCGCCGCAGTCCGGCTCTTTATCCTGAATCTTCCGGGCGATGTGCAGGTTTATGATGCCAGCGGCTACACCACCAACGGCATTCCTTATGTGCAATACAATTTTCCCCTTGCTCCCGGCGCGACGGTGGATTTCAGGATCGAATATTATCGCCCCAGCCGCCAGCCGTTTCCCACGCCCACTTATGTGCCGGAGGACACCACGGCGGTCACCTTGACCTTCGCCAATGGCACGGGTGTTATGATTGACAAACAAATGCCGTTCCGGGGCGGAGGGTTTCTGGTCGGATTTCACGCCATCCCGGGCCGCAGTTACGCCGTGCAATACAGCTCTGACCTGACCACTTGGCTGACGGCCGATCCGTTCATCGTCGCCCCGGCCAATTACGTGCAGTGGATTGACCAGGGCCCGCCCAAGACGCAAAGCCTTCCGGCCAACCGTTTCTATCGTGTTTTCCAACTGCCTTGAATCCAGCCGCAACCTACACCACCTCTATGAATCAATTTATTTTTCGCACCACCCTTGCCCTCGCGGCGGCCACTCCTCTCGTCTTGCGGGCCGACGATCTGCCGGAGAATCCCAATCGTTTCAGCTTCGGCCCGACGTTTGGACTGAACTTCAAAGCGCAGTTCCGCAATAACGCCGCTTTGTACAACAACGTCACTCCTGGGCCTGCGGGCGGCGGCGCGAACCACAATTACAATGACGGTTACGTTTTGGTGGATGGCAGCGGGAACGCTGGCGGCGTTACGGGGAACTGGGGTTACAAAAACCCCTCGCAAGTGGTCGGCGACACCATGCAATTTCACGCCATCCAGACGCAAAACTCCTCCTCGATCACCGGCGATCCGCAAATGGGCTTCGAGCTGAACTATCAGCGGGTCATCGGTCACTTGTGTGCTCCGTCCATCGTCTGGGGTTTGGAAACCGGGCTCGGCGTCACGGAAATCGATCTGCGTGAGAATTTTAATGGAACTTTGCCCGTCACGACGGATACCTTTCAATTGAACGGGGTGATTCCGCCCGGGGCCGGATATAACGGGACTTTCGCCGGGCCGGGGCCGCTCCTCGGCGACACGCCCACGCGCACCACCACGCTTGCTACTCGCACGGGCTACCAAAAGTTGAGCGGTCAATTGGTCACCATCCGCTTGGGGCCTTTTGCCGAATGGAACCTCACTGACAAATTAAGCCTGTCCGCCAGCGCGGGTTTGGCGTTGGCGCCAACCATGCTGGATTATGATTTCTCAGAAACGGCCACACTGCCCGGCGGTGGCGGAACGTATGCCGCCCGCGGTCATTCGTCCAAGACGGAATTGCTTTACGGCCCTTATGCGGGCGCGATGCTCCGTTACGATATTACCCGGCGTTGGGGGCTGTATGTGGGAGCGCGCTTTCAAAATTTGACTGGTTTGAACCAGTCGGCGGGCAGCCGGACCGCCCGGTTTGATCCGGGCTGCACGGTCAATCTGACTGTTGGGGCAACCTGGAAATTTTAGATCGGCCCCACGGGAATTGCGGGCGGCGCGGCTGGATTGGCCACCGGATCTGTGACCGGATCGGTCACGGGCAGGGGGGAGGCTTGAGCGCGGAATCTTCGGCGCAATTCGCGCTGGGCAGCAGCGGTTTCCTTCGCGTTGTAATCAAATGCTTCCTCGCCGTAGTAGGCAAAAACTTTTTTCTCGAACGGCCCGTCCAGTTCGCAGCCGCAATCCAGGCAAGGGGCCTGGCTGACTTTCTCCTTGGTGTAATTGACCACGATGTAAGCGTGCTTGGCATTGGGTCGCGCATCTTTCGCCGGCATGAGATGGGTGTGGTGGCCTTGTCCACCGACATCAATGCCGAGCAGGACCGGCTTGCCCTCATCATGTTCCCAATAGCACGCCAGGGTGCCGATGGGGTTGCCCTCGGTATCAACCACTTCTTCATCCATGAAATCTTCAAAAGGATCAGCCATGCCTGCAACATCACCCGTTGGGCGCAGATAGCAAGCGACATTGTTGTTTATTTGATTCCCGGCTGATCTGCGCCCGTATGCCAACATGGCTTTTACCTGGAGCGCATCTTTATGGGCGTGTTGCCCAAAGCAGCCCACTACCGATTGGTTTGAGCGTGGTTCGCGCCAGTAAATGACGCAGGTTCTGAATGACGCCCAACAGATGATCCTGAATCCGCTGCCGCCGCCGTCGCCGCCAGCGTGACCGTTGCTTCTCGTTTCCCACGATGCTGCCACGGCCGCAGCCACCCGTGCAAAAAAACTTTCAAAATCTTGATTGGGCAACACGCCCTTCGGCTGCGCCCGCCTCATTAGGGTGCTCTTTGCCTGTCCATTTTTCTGAAAATTTTGCGTGACAACTGGTTTAAAATGCCTATATTCCATCGTTCTGCGACGACCCTATCGTCTAGTGGTTAGGACACCGCCCTTTCACGGCAGTAGCAGGGGTTCGACTCCCCTTAGGGTCGCCATTTCTTTATTCTACCCAATTGCATCGTCGGTGAGGCGACGTTGCCCAAGGGAAAACATTATGCCAAAACCAATATCCGCAAGCTGACCAAAACGGCGCCGCTCATGCCTGCCGGTTTGCTCGGGCCGGTGAGCATCTTGACCTGAAGCCGCCCCTGGTTTGAAGGATCACTGATCACTTTACGGCTGAAAGATAGGCGGCATTTCGCAGATTGAGCAGGACCCGATTGGGCGTGCGTCGCTGGAAATCTCTAATGGATATAAATCGAGCCGATGTTGGTGGTGCCGATGATGGAACCCCAGCCGGCGTTGCTGTTTTGCAGGAACAAGCCGATGCCGCTGCGGCTGCTGGTCGCGCCCGTCGGCTTGAACGTGAT
>CAIYOY010000259.1 GCA_903927905.1 uncultured Verrucomicrobiales bacterium
CCTGGAGGACGCTGCGGCCATCACTATAGATGTTCGCGAGAACCAATTCTGCCGGGGCATATTTCTGCTCGGCGGCCCGAAGATGCCATTTCAGCGCTTGTGCCCAATCTTGCCGGGGTGGACGGGAATAAATCCCTCCCAGGGAATATTGCGCTACCGCCAGTTTTTGTTCCGCCGCCAGGAGAAACCATTTGGTGGCTTCGTCCAGATTACTCGCGACTCCGAATCCACTGTAATAAAGACAGCCAATATTATAGAAGGCCACGGGATTTCCCTGGGCGGCGGATTTTTGATACCATTGCAGGGCGGCGTGATAATCTTTTTTAACCCCTGAACCGGTCCCATAACACCAGCCAATTTGGCATTGGGCTTCTTTCAATCCCTGTTGCGCGGCTTTCTTGAACCATTTTATGGCAGTGGCGGTGTCCAGCCGCTCACCGGAAAATAAGGCCAGGCCCAGATCATATTGCGCCTGGGCGTTTCCCCCGTTGGCCTTCGTTTCCAACTGCTTTAAATTTTCCAAAGAACTCTCCTTGACCTGATGAACGGACGCCAATTCCAAAATTTGTTGGGCCGTGAATTCCCGCATGAAGTCGTCATTTTCCTTTTGCGGCAAATCCGCCCGGGCTAGGACCGCTCCGTAAAATAAGATGGCACTCGCCCATTTTGTCAGGAGAGCAAAAGAAACATGTCCCCTTCGACGTGGCTTGAGTTTGGTTAATGCCGCCAGATTCATTCCCCGCTTTAGTATCAGATTTCCTCCCGCAGACGCAAGAAAGTAGGGAAATGGGTTTGTTCAGGCAGGTGTCAGTTTCAGCTATTGACACTTTTTTGGCACCGCCCTCCTCCATGCTTGCCAAAAGGGTGGAAAGAAGCTTACCTTTCAACATGCACACGCTGGAACAGATTGAGGAAGAGGTGAGGCAATTACCTACCGGGGAACAAAAGTTGTTGCTGGCGAAACTCACCAGTTTCGTCGCCACCAGCCATGATTCGAATCTTTCGCCGCTAACCACCTTCCTCGCTGAATGGGACGCCACACACCAAGTGACCATAGGCGAAAAACCCACCCGCGAACGCACCAATGGCGGAAACACTCGCCTTCGTTGACACCAACGTCCTGCTCTACGCCGTTTCCTTCTTCTCTGCGTTTCCTCTGCGCTCTTTGCGGGTCTCTGCGGTTAATTCAGTTTCTTGTCTTCTGACGTCAACGGTTTGGCTGGGTGTATTCAGCCGCGTTCTTACGAACGCAGCCACGGGGTAATTTGGCTTGTGAAAAAAATCACAATCTTCTTGCGCCCTTTTCCATTAAGTTGTTAATTAAATCGGACGGTGCTTTCCGTCCGCAAAACGTCATGCAAGTTACCGAAATTGGTCATAATTCAAAGGTCGAAGGGGGCGTCATCCACACTCAGTTGGATACCGCCATCGGTTGGTGCCGCAAGAATTCGCTTTGGCCCATGCCGATGGGCCTGGCCTGCTGTGCCATCGAACTCATGGCCGCCGGGGCCAGTCGTTTTGATATTTCGCGCTTTGGCTCGGAAGTCATGCGTTTTTCACCGCGCCAATCCGATGTCATGATCGTCGCAGGGACCGTCACTTATAAGATGGCGACGGTCGTCCGCCGTATTTATGAGCAGATGACTGAGCCGAAGTGGGTTATTGCCATGGGTGCGTGCGCGTCCACGGGCGGCATGTATCGCAGCTACGCGGTTTTGCAGGGCGTGGATAATATTATCCCAGTGGATGTCTATGTGGCCGGTTGTCCGCCGCGGCCGGAAGCGCTTTTGGATGCGATGATTAAATTGCAGGCCCAGGTGGCCAAAGAACCGGCCTTATCTTTGCAAAAGAGGGTGGCCTGATCTGGCCCGGGGAAAGTTGAAAAGTTTGCTCATGTCTGCCAACGAATTTGCCAAACAACTGAAAACCAGGTTCGCGGAACTGTTGTCCGAACCTGTTGAATTTCGCGGCGAAACCACTCTGGTGGTCGCGGAGGCCGAGCGCATTGCTGAAATCGGCCTGTTTTGCAAAAAGGAACTGGGCTTTGATTATCTCGTGGATGTCAGCAGCTTGGACAATTACGGCACTGATCCGCGTTGGACGGTGGTTTATCATCTTTACGGCTACGGGCATCATTGTCATTTGCGTCTGAAAACGGATGTGAGCGAAGAAAAATCCGAACTCCCGACGGTGACCAGTGTTTGGCGGACAGCGGATTGGCATGAGCGGGAAATTTACGACATGATGGGAATTCGTTTTCGCGGGCATCCTGATCTGCGGCGTATTTTGATGTGGGAAGGGTATCCTTATTTTCCGTTGCGCAAAGATTTTCCTCTTGCTGGCAAGCCGACCGAGCTGCCTGAAGTTGCCTTCACCAAACCCGCGCCCTTGGAAGGTGGCCCTTTCGTGACCATTGCCGGGGGCAATAGCACCATCACCCGCGAACCGCGTGTGCGCAATCCCGATCCTGATTCGGTGGACAAGGAGAAGAAATGACGACCACCGAAATCGAATTTCGCGATCCGATTGCCCGCGCGGCCCAGGCGCATGATGAATTGCCGGATATGCACGGCGAGAAAATGGTTTTGAACCTCGGTCCATCGCATCCCGCGACCCACGGGGTATTGCGCGTTATTTTGGAACTCGACGGCGAAATCATCACCAAGGCCACGCCCGACATCGGCTATCTGCATCGTGGTGATGAAAAGATCGCGGAGAACATGACTTACACCCAGTTTATTCCGTACACGGACCGACTGGATTATCTCGCGCCTCTCGCCAACAACGTCGCTTACGCTCTGGCCGTTGAAAAGCTGATGGGCATAGACAAACAATTGCCGCCGCGCTGCCAATACATCCGCGTGATCTGCTGCGAATTGGCGCGGATTTCCGCGCATCTGCTCGGCATCGGTTGCTTCGCCATGGATGTCGGTGCGTTGACTGTTTTTCTGTTCACGTTCACGGAGCGCGAGAAGATTTATAATCTGATCGAATCGCTGACCGGCGCGCGTTTTACCACCACTTACACCCGTATCGGTGGACTGGCCCGCGATCTGCCACCGGGTTGGGTTGAGCAATGCCGCAAATTTCTCGATGAAGTGGTGAAGAACATTGACGAAACGGAGACGCTGCTTTCGCGCAATAAAATTTTCGTGGATCGGACGCGCGACATCGGGGTGATTTCCAAGGAACTGGCCATTGATTACGGCTTGAGTGGGCCGAATCTGCGCGGCAGCGGTGTGGATTTTGATTTGCGCAAAGCGCATCCTTATTTGGTCTATGATCAACTTGATTTTGAAGTTCCGATCGGTTCGGCGGGTGATTGTTATGATCGCTATTTGATCCGCATGGAAGAGATGCGTCAGAGCGTCCGCATCCTGCATCAATGCCTCGATAAATTGCCCGGCGGCCCGATCAATATTCCCGATGGCAAAACCGTCCTGCCGTCGAAAGACAAGGTCTTGACGAGCATGGAAGAATTGATCCATCAATTCATCCTCGTGACCCAGGGCATCAATGCGCCTCCGGGCGAAGTTTATTTCGGTGCGGAAAATCCCAAGGGCGAACTTGGCTTTTACATCCACAGCAAAGGCGGCGGCACGCCTAATCGCCTGAAAATCCGCTCGCCATCGTTTGTTAATCTAAGCATTTTGCCGGTGTTGATGCCCGGCCATATGATCAGCGATACGGTTTCGATTTTTGGCTCGCTCGATTTTGTGATGGGAGAGTGTGACCGATGAAGAAGAAAATGACTAATGACGAAGCACGAATGACGAAAGAATGTCTAATGACTAAATCCGAAGCCGGACGCGTGTTGTTTGATCATTTGAGCTTAGTCATCCTTTCGTCATTAGGATTTAGAGATTCGTCATTGATTTCAGGAGGGATTGCCTGATGAGCTTCACTGTGCCCAAAGAATTGGAGACGGAGTTGGATGAGTTGATCACTCATTACCCGCAGAAGCGGAGCGCATCACTCATGTTCCTCCATGCCATTCAGGAGCATTTCGGTTTCATTTCGCCCGAGGCGATGGAGTGGACCGCAAAAAAACTCGAACTCCAGCCCATCAATGTTTACGAGTTGGTGACGTTTTATCCGATGTTCCGGACGGAAAAGTTGGGAAAATATCAGATCAAAGTTTGCCGGACCTTGAGCTGCGCCCTCGGCGGAAGCCACGCCCTGCGCGATCATTTTTGCCAAAAGCTTGGTCTCGACTCCACCAAGCACGAACCGCAGACCACCAAGGACGGCAAGTTCACCGTTGAATTTGTCGAATGTCTGGCCAGTTGCGGGACGGCACCGGTGGTCATGATCAATGAAGATTTTCATGAAGGGGTGAGCAACCAGAAAGCGGATGAGCTGTTGGGGAGGTGCAAGTGAAATCCAAATTATATCTGGAAACTTCCGTGGTGAGCTATTTGGCAGCTCGTCCAAGCAAAGATCCGATCATGGCAGGTCATCAATTTAGCACACGTCGTTGGTGGAAAGAAAAGCGGAGTGGTTACGAAGTTTTTATTTCCTTCATGGTCTGGCAGGAAGCAGGCAAAGGTGACAAATTTGCGGCTGAACGCAGGCTCAAACTGATCCGGTCGTTTCGTTGGTTGCAAAGAACTGCACCGGTGGCAAGGCTCGCAGACGCGTTGGTTGATCAAAAAGCGATCCCCGCCATTGCTGCGGATGATGCCATGCATATTGCCTTAGGCGCGGTATATGGGGTGGAGTTTTTGCTGACTTGGAATTTCACTCACATAAATAATCCGGCCACCGAAGAGCACATCCGTTCTATTTGCCGACAACACGATAGTCATTGCCCTGTAATTTGCACACCGGATCAATTATTATAGGTTTAGTATATGAAAAATCCAATTATTGATGAATTACGCCGCATCCGAGATGAACATGCCCGGCGTCATAATTACGATATCAAAGCAATGATCAACGAAGAAGCCGACCTTGAACCATGGATGAAAAGAAAGACCGTAACGCTTCGCGGCGGACGGATTGTTCCGGCTTATCCTGAATTGCATGTAAAAAAGAAAAATAGGGTGACCGCGAGAACGAAGCTTAAAACCAGATGCCACTCGTAAACTCCCAATCGAATATCGTAAATGGAAAATGGCTGCCCGACATGGATTCGAACCATGAC
>CAIYOY010000260.1 GCA_903927905.1 uncultured Verrucomicrobiales bacterium
AATTATCATTGACATGCAAACCGGTTTGCGTGCCGGACAAGGTTGGGGCCTGCGCCACGGTAAAGACATCCAGCGTCAAATTATTGGTCGCCGCGCCACCATGGCCGTCCGTGACAATGATGTTAAAAGTCATCTGGTTGGTGCCGCTGACCGCGCTGGACGGCGGGCGATACGTCAGGTTGCGCAGGTAAAAACTGGCCGAGGGCGGGTCCACGCCGGTGATGCTGTAACTGGAGCCACTGTTGTTGCCGCCGGCCTGGATGCTGCCGACGACATTGGTGCCGGTCAAAGTCACGCTCAAACTCAGGAACTGGCCGTTGAGATTGGTGGCAATATCATTTGGGTCCGGGTCCGTGATGTTCATGCTGCTGAAGGGAAGAACACTGGTTCCGGTCTGGACCAGGATCGGACTCGAGGCGCCAATCAATGTGGGTGGATCGTTGATGGAGGTGACAATGATTTTGACGGTGGCGTTATTTGATGCATAGCCATCTGCGGAGGTGACGGTAAAAGTGTTGGTGGTCGTCGAACCCACGGCGACGTAGTTCGAGGCGGGAATATAAACCAGGTTGCTGATGGCCAGAGTCGCCGCCGCTGACGTGCCGGTAAAGGTATAGACCAGGTTGTTGCTGGCGACCGATCCGCTCAAGTTGGTGCTGAGATAACCGTTGTTGGTATCGCTCATGGTGATGGTCACGGTTTGCTGCTGGGCGCCGCCGTCGTCCACATCGGAAATAGTGAAATGGACGAAAGGTTTGTTCGTGATGGCGGTATCATTGATATTGTAGGTCGTGGGGGCACTGGCCGTAACCACGGGATCGTCATTGGTGGCCGTGATGTTGACGGTGGTGGCGGGGGCGGTCGCAGTATTGGTGCCGGTGGCATCCGTAAAGGAGATATTAAAGACCACATTGCTCGTGTTGGGCACGGTGATAAAATTATTCCTGGGAGTGAAATTCAACGAACGCAAAGTGCTCTGGGCCGAGGCAGGGGTCGCGGGACCGATGATGTAATTGGTCAGGCTGGAAACGCTCACACCGCCGGGCAGAGGAGTCAAACCGCCAACATTGGTGGGCCAGAAATTAACCGTGACGGTTATGCTGTTGGTGACCGTGTCAGTGAGCAAGGTGGACGAATAGATGTGGTTGGTCTGAGTGTCGTCAATGTTTACCCCGGGGAAAGTTCCGGTGATGCCGATGGCGGCGAAAGCAGCGGGCAGAGTCGCAAGCCACGCGGCCAAAACCAGCCAGGCGGCCTTCGCTTTAAAAAATCGTTGAGATAGGATATTTGGTTTCATGCAATAAAATCTTTATTGTGTGCTCGGCAGTCCCGGAGGCGCGGAAGGCGCCGTTTGGGCGATCGTTTGGGTGGGGTAATCCACCTGGTTGAGCGCCTGGACGTCCGTGCGCACGGAAAGCGAGTTTCGCATTTCCTGCATGAAAGCAGTTTCGGCCTGCTGCTTTCTGGCCGTCAAAAGCCTGCGCTCAATCCCAGGCTTGACTTGTTCAAAAGGTGTGACCACCGCCGGGCGTGAATCCAGCCGCGTGACCAAATAATAACCATTGGCCGTTTTGATTACATCGCTCAATTCCCCGTTCGTTTTCATCTGGGCAGCCGTGGCGATGACTTCCGCCGGGATGCGATAGCCGGTTTCTCCCACATCAAACCAACCGACGTTGCCGCCACGGTAACGGCTGGCCTGGTCTTCCGAAAAATTGACCGCCAACGTCCCAAAACCGGCACTGGTCGAAGGCAGCGCTTTGGCTTGCGCACGGGCTTCTTTCATGCGGGCTTCAATTTCGGCCAATTGGTCCGGTTTGGTTTTCCGCTCCGTCTTCATGTAAATGACCGCCATCTGAACTTTCGCCGGTTTGGTGTAATGCGCTATTTCCCGCTCATAAGCCGCCCGCACTTCTTCCACTGGGACCGTGACCGCATTGACCTTCGGCCCAAGCTGGGTTTCATTTAATTTGCTCGCCAGCATGTCTTCGTAACTCCGGCGCACCGAGGGATCATTCTCCAAGCCCGCTGCTTTGGCCTTTTGCAAAGAAACCTCGCGGGCAATCATTTGCTCCAGCAAAACCTGTTTCTCCGGCAAGGGCTGTTGATTGCTTTTGCGGTAGGCCATTTCCTTCTGGAAATCTTCCACCGTGATCTCCCGGTCGCCCACCT
>CAIYOY010000261.1 GCA_903927905.1 uncultured Verrucomicrobiales bacterium
CGCCGTAGGCACCACGATCACACCGCCGAGCAACCCGAGCAGAACAGCACGATTACGACCGGTCGAGTTAAAGCCAAACGCCTGTGACCAGGAAAGATTCTCCTCCCGCAGGAAAGAGCGCAGCCAAAAAAATGTTGCGCCCTGAAAGGCCACCGCAGCGACCGCCATCCCTAAAAAATTTCGCTGCGCTTCCGGCAGACCGTGGACCACGCTCGGAATCAGCCCCCCGATGCCCATGGCAAAGCACATGGTGGCGAGCACGCCTAAAAACAGGCGCAGCACACCGGGCAAACTCCACTTTCGTTCCGACAACATGAAACGAGAGTAGGATTGCGCGGGGCAAGTTCCAAGTTCCAAAGTTTGTCGCGCGAAGGTGACGAAGGGAGCGAAGGTTTTGTCAGTGGGGCTTTCGCTGGTACACACGCACCTAATCAATGTCGTGCGATTGCGGAAAGATTAACGTTTTCATGCTTTTTTGCTCGAGGCTGAATTGGAATACTCCGCCCGTTTTTGAATGTATTGCGCGAGGATGCTGACGGCAATTTCTGGAACGGTGGCGGCATTGATATCGAGGCCAACGGGAGAGGCCAGTTTGTCGAGTTGTTCAACGGTGGCCACTTTGCGCTTGATAAAGCCTTCGCGAATGATGCGGGACTTGCGGCGGCTGCCGATCATTCCTAGGAATTGAAACGGGTTGTGAATCCATTCGGCCAGAACATTGGCATCGTGTTGGTGGCCACGGGTGACAATCAGGCCCATGGTGGGTTGTGGTGGCAAAGGCATGGCAAGAAGTTCCCCCCAATGGCCAACGCGGAGATGGGTGGTTTTTGGAAAATATTCGAAATTGGCCAGTTCCGGACGGTCGTCAAAAATGGTCACGTTGAAATCCAACGTCTGAGCCAGTGGAGCGACCGCTTGGGCAATGTGGCCGGAACCGGCTATCCATAAGTTGGTCGGCGGCAAAACGGTTTCCTGATAGAGCCAATCTTCAGAACAAGCTGAAGCGTGAACACCAGCGTCTTCAACCCAACCGATGGAAAAGTTTTTACGCACGCCCCAAGTGCGCGGCTGGTCACGACTGGCCAGGACTCGCCATATTTCGGCAGCTTCAGCGGCCTTGGGCAAAATCAAACCCGAAACAGTTCCGCCGCAGATCAAGCCATCGTCCCAACCGAAATCATGGTCGAGAGTCATTTCGAACGTCGCCGGTTCGCGAGTAGCAAGGGCGCGGCGCGCGCGCAGACGGATTT
The DNA here is from genome assembly GCA_903927905.1 of uncultured Verrucomicrobiales bacterium. GTDB lineage: Bacteria > Verrucomicrobiota > Verrucomicrobiia > Limisphaerales > Palsa-1400 > CAIYOY01. The sequence continues at coordinate 1,251 of CAIYOY010000261.1, forward strand.
CGGCTTCGAGACAGCCGCCGCCGAGAGTGCCAACAATCCGATCCCCCGGAAAAAACAACGCTTTGGCCCCCAATTTTTGGGGACTGGAACCTTTCACCCCGGAGATTATGCCCAGGACAAATCCCGGCTCACGCTGGAGTTCATCCCGAATTTGCTCATAAAAGTGAGGCACAGGGGGGAGAATAAAGGCTTAAGGCTAAAGGCTAAAGGCTAAAGTAAGCTAGTGTAACAAATGCCGGTCGTGTAACGTCTGTCAAAGTGATGATTAAAAAAGTGCTTTATCTAGTATGCGCGTTGGGTTTGGCCATCCTGACGGGATGCGCCCGCAAGAGCCATGAGCAGATCAATGCGCAAGCCGCGCCCGAAGAACCAATCACCGGCAGTGCGTCCGATGTCGCGGTCGAATTCAAGACCCAATGGAAGCCAGACCGGCAATACCTGTTTTATTACCGCCAGGTGCAAAACATCGGCAGCCCCAAGGGTAGCGATACCGCCGGCCGCAAACATAAACACGGCGGCAACACCGACCAGGAAAGAATTTTTGCGGAGGATTATTCCCTCCAAGTCACGAACCAGCCGAGCGACAGCCACGTGCAACTGGCCTATCAGATGCAATCATTGGAGATAGACCTGGCCTACGGCGACCAGTTTGATTATGTGTTTGACTCTGAAAACAAGGCGGTACCACCCGGGAATGATGCCGCCTCCACCGCCTTGTCCCGACTGATTGGCGGGCAACTCTCCGTGGATCTGTCCGACAATAAGTTAAAAAAGGTTTCCGGTCGGAAATCGCTCACGCAACAGGCCCTCGACCACTTGGATGCCAACCGGACCAGCGGCTATGTGGACCGGGTTTTATCGGATGACACTTTTAAACATCTGGTTGAATTTATTTATCTGCCGGACAAGGCGGTTTCCGTCGGCGATTCCTGGAAGGTGAAATCGGCGGTCACCACCGGCTTTAGCGCGGCGGAAGCCAATGTCAACTGCACCTTTAAGGGTTGGCAGATTCATGAGAAGCGAAAATGCGCTTTGTTCGAATTGGAAGGCACCATTGCGAGCGCCGATCCGACGGATAAATCCAACTTGGAAGACGGTCATTTGACTGGACGTGTTTGGTTTGACCCGGAACTCGGCATGACCGCCGGGGCGGAAATTGAGCAATCAGCCACGACCAGTTACAAGCGCAAGGCGGGAGAAATGATGACGATGCCGGTCTCGCAAGCGATGTCGCTCATGTTGGTGGATGCGATCCAGGTGGAGAAAAAAGCGGACGCGGTGAATTGATCGGTCACGCGAGCAATCGGCCATAGGCCGATTGCAGTTTTCTTACCAGTGGCGAGCGTTTCAATTTCTGGCCATCCAATGACTTGGTTTCGACAATGCCCATCGAAGTCATGGTGAGGAAAACACCTTGTGACTTCAGCAAGGCAGACGGACCGGCCAGGACTTCTTTCGTGCGGATTTTCAAGCTGGCGCATAATTCCAACACGATCGCCCGCGTCACTCCTGCCAGTGCGCTCGTCGGCAACGGCGGCGTGCAGACCACTCCATTGCGAATCCAAAATAGATTGCTCGTCGTCCCCTCGACGAGGTGGCCATCGGTGTTGAGCAAAATCGCTTCCTGCGCGTCGGCAGCATCGGCTTCGGCGCGAGCCAGGACTTGGGGAAGTTTATTGGCGGTTTTGAATTGAGCCAAAGGATCACCCGCTGGCAAACGAAGCGAAGCCGTGACCAAACGCCAGTGCGGATTTTTCCCGGACGATTCTGGCAAGGGATGAACCGTCATGATCACCGCAGGATTTTTGGCATTCTTGGGCGAGTAAGTGCGCCCGGTGATTCCACGGGATAAGCTCAAGCGCAACATTCCTTCGCGCATCCCATTTCGTTTGATCAGTTGGCGGGCAAAAACCAATAGTTCATCGTAGCGGAATGGAACGGTCAGCTTGAGAAAATCCACGCCGCGTTGCAGGCGTTTCATGTGTTCATCCCAACGAAAAGGTTCGCCGTGATTGATCAACATCCCCTCGAACAAAGCATCGCCATATAGAAATCCACGGTCAAAGACGGAGACGACCGCCCGTTCTTCGGGAACAAATTTGCCATTCAGGAAAACGATCATAAGCCGTGATGCGCGGGACGTGGCGCGTGATTCAAGGTGGCGATGAAACCGGCGGCTTTGGCCAGAGTTTCGTCGTACTCGGCTTCCGGAATGGAATCGGCCACGATGCCCGCGCCGACGTGAAAATGGATTCTCCCCTGCTGACATACCGCCGTGCGAATGGTGATGCTAAGCTGGCTTTCGCGATTGAAACCGAGATAGCCCAATGCTCCTGTGTACGGTCCGCGCGTGACCGGCTCCAGTTCATCAATGATTTCCATGGCCCGAATTTTCGGCGCGCCGGTCACACTGCCTCCGGGAAAGCATGAGGCGAAGGCGGAAAAATGAGTTTGATCGGAACGCAATCGTCCCGCCACCGTGGAAACCAAATGTTGCACCTGGGGATAACGCTCCAAGCGCACCAGTTCGGGTACCTGCACCGAACCGTATTCGCAAACTTTGCCCAAATCGTTACGCAATAAATCCGTGATCATGACCAGTTCGGCCAGTTCCTTGGCGCTGGTTTGGAGTTCGTAGGCCAATTGCGCGTCCCGCACCGAATCAGCGGCGCGCGGCCGCGTACCCTTAATCGGACGCGTTTGAATATGCGAACCGCTCAGACGCAAAAACATTTCCGGAGAAGAGGAACAGACCTGAAAATCGCCACAATCCAAATAAGCCGAAAACGGCGCGGGCGAAACCTCCGAAAGACTCTGGAAAAATTCCCAGCCGGACATGGCCGATTCCGCGCTCAAGCGCTGGGATAAATTCACCTGATAGATGTCCCCGGCGAAAATGTATTTTTTTGCGCGTTCCACTTTGGCGATAAATTCCGCGCGGGAAACATTGGAATCGGCCGCATGGCAAGTTTGAGTGCCCGTGTGATGATGCAAAGGTTGTTCGTTTCGGGCGCTTAAATGTTGTTGCCAAAAAACAATTTGCTCGGCCGCTTTCGCTTCACTGCGGGAACCATCCGCTTGGAGGCCGGTGGAAATGATCCAGGTTTTGGCGAGGTGATGATCAAAGACCACCAGGCTGTCGTAAAAACCAACCTGACAATCGGGCCATTCCAAATCCGCCACGGCCCGTCGCGGCAATCGTGGCTCGACGAAATTTTTCAGGTCATATCCCCAATACCCAAAACAACCACCGAGTGGAAACGGCAGGTCAATTTCATCGAGCAACTCGTAACGGGACATTAAACCGTCGAGTACCTGCCAAGGATTCCCAAACTGTGTCTCGTGCAATCCACCCAATTCACACCGTGAACCAAACGAACGAAATGTCAAAAAAGGCCGCGCCGCCACATACGAATACCGCGCCTGCGTCGAATCAAACAACGCGCTGCGCAACAACGTGATTCCCGGCTCACCCTGCAACCGTTCCACCATTGATTCCGGGGTGTGCGGGGTTTGGATTTCGTGGATGAGCGGGCGCATGGTCAGGGCAAAAGCAAAAGCGACTCGATGGGATCTTCATTAAAAGTATGAATAATCACCGAATGGCTGCGAAGAAGCTCTTCGATTTCTTGGGTCGAGCAGTTGCCCAATCGAATCCAAACGACTTTGGGAGGATGGCCCCAGAGCAAACTATACTGCTCAAAATCCGAATCTTTGGAAACAATCACAAACCCGTTGGCCTTGGCATACTTCCAGACAGTCAAATCATCAGAACGTGCCAAAGCAATATTACGGACATGGAGACTTTCTGGATATAAATCGGAGAGAGAAATCGCTAGTTTCGGCGAGATATTCTCATCCAATAAAAGTTTCATGCCGGCGGTGTTCCGATTCGCCGTTCACGGTCGGCAGCATAAGCCAGGCAAGCGCGAATATCTTCCGTCGTCAAATCAGGGAAATCTTCCACAATTTCATTCATGGACATGCCGGAAGCTAGATATTCCAAAATATCCTGAACTGTAATGCGCAAACCACGAATGCACGCTTTACCACTTCGCTTCCCCGGTTCAATCGTTATGATGCTCTGGTAATCCACATCGGAAAAATAAGGCTTTAACTGCGATTGGTCAATTCTTGATTCGTTTTCTAGACCAGGATTTTGTCCAAACCATTCGCTGATTTCAGCGGACTGATCAACGCGAGGTTCAATCGTTCCGGTCGAAAATACTCCCGCGCCATCGCTCGCACGGCTGCGGGTTTCACTTCAGCGAAACGCTTTTTGGTCATTTCAGGTGAAGTAATCTTTCCGTAGCCCAGCAAATTTTCGCCAACCCACATCATTTGGTTTTCACTGTTTTCCAGGCTCAAATCCAGTTGACCGGTGATATAATCGCTGGCGCGCTGTAATTCTGCGGCGGGCACCAAATCGTCCTTCAACCGTTTCATTTCCCGCACGATGATACGCAATGTCTTTTGCAGATTTCCCGCGTCCAACCCGGCCGAGATGACCAGATCACCGGTGTCTGCAAAAAAACTGTTTCCGCTGTAAATAGAATAAGCCAGACCCTGATCTTCTCGCACGGTTTGGAACAAACGCGAGCTCATGTTTTCGCCGAGAATGGTATTGAGCACGCGCAGGGGAAAACGGTTTTCATGGTGACGGGAGCAGGTGCGGATGCCCAGAGCGATCTGCGTCTGTTCGGTTTTCTTGGACAGCAGATGCAGGCCGGGCTTGGTTTGCGCAGTGGTGACCGGGACAAAGGCAGGACGTGAGCCCGGGACAAATTGTTTGGCCAGCTTGGCAACGGCTTTGACCACTTGCTTATGCTGCAATCGCCCGGCCGCTGCGATCAAGGTGCTCCCGGCGACGTAGTTCTGGTTTTTAAAACTTACCATATGCTGCCGCGTCATGTGGTCGAGCGTCTTCTTTGTCCCCATGATGGAACGGCCCAGCGGTTGATTCGGCCAAACCATGGCGTTGAGCAGTTCATGAACGTACTGCTGTGGCTGATCCATATACATGGCCAGTTCTTCCTTGATGACATCGCGTTCCTTGCCGATTTCCACCGGATCAAAGGTGGAATGCAAAAACATATCCGCCAGCACATCAAGCAATTCGTCAAAGCAATCATGCCGCGCCTTCGAATAAAAACAGGTGTTCTCTTCGCTGGTGAAAGCATTGAGATAACCGCCGATACCTTCGACCGACTGCGAAATTTCACGGGCGGAGCGCCGGTTCGTTCCTTTGAACAGAAGATGCTCGATGAAATGAGAAATGCCGCTAACCGGTTCCGGCTCATATCGTCCGCCAACTCCCACCCAGATGCCAAGACTGACGCTGGCCATGTGCGGCATTTCCGCCGTGGCGATGGTCAGGCCGTTATCGAGACGCGTGGTTTGATACATGTGGAATTACGCCAAAGCTTTCGGAATCACATCCGGCGGGCCGACTTGCCGCATGTATTTCATGATGACATCAATCGCCACCTGCGGATCATCGGTCAAGGTGACCAGATCCAAATCGCCCGGACTGATGTAAGCATTTCCTTCCATCGTCGTCTTGGCCCATTCCAGCAGACCGCTCCAATACTTCGTGCCAAACAACACCAGCGGAAATCGCGGGATGCGCTGGGTTTGCACCAAGGTGATCACTTCAAAAAACTCATCCAGCGTGCCGAAGCCGCCGGGCATGAAGACAAAGCCAACGCTATATTTGACAAAACAAACCTTACGCGAAAAGAAATAATGGAAATTGAGCGGCACATTGGCATACCGGTTTCCTTTCTGTTCAAAGGGCAGTTCAATATTCAAACCCACCGATTTGCCTTTCGCGGCGGACGCGCCGCGATTGGCCGCCTCCATGATGCCGGGGCCGCCGCCAGTGATGACCGCCATCTTGTTCTTGGCAAAACCTTTGCCCAACGTGACGGCCGCCTCGTAATAGTGATCGGTTGGCGGGGTGCGCGCGGAACCGAAGATGGTCACCGCCGGACCGACCTGGGACATGGTTTCAAAGGAGTCCACGAATTCGGCCATGATTCTAAAAACGCGCCAAGGCTCCTCTTTGGCAAATCCAACGGGTTCATTTATCATGGCGAAATCGTACGGGATAATGGCGAAGATGTCGAAACGATTTCGCCCTGGAGAGCAATAAAAAGCGCCGAACGATCACATTAATGCGTTCGCGAGACATTGCCAAACTTTGTAACGATCGTTACAAAGTTTGGCCTGTGGAAAAATTGACCGACACTTCTAGTCACATCTGCTAATTGCATCTTCCTTGCCTTGCCGTCCTACGGGAGCCTTGACTCCCAAATGGCGATGGCCGGGATTGCATCCCCAACGGCATCCAAGCACCGCATTGAAATCCAAAGCAAGGAATCGAG
>CAIYOY010000262.1 GCA_903927905.1 uncultured Verrucomicrobiales bacterium
CAGATTCAAACTGGCCAGCGAGGCGGGGTCGCAAAAAATTTCCCGAATTTCCTCCAGCGGCTGCCGATGAGCAAGAAAAACGCTTTTAACCTCACCGAGCGAAGCAACGGCAATGCCGTCAAGAATATCATAGCGGTCATGAAAAAGAACTTCCGTGATACTGACCAAGGCCGCATCGAGTTCATCATTTTGAAGTTTTTTAGCCAGTTCCGATGGAGGAATAAAAATAATTTCATCCTCCAACCCGCGAGTCAGGGGCACCGCATTGAGATAGGGTACCGAGCCTACTTTGAAAGAACCCAGGCCCGAGGCGAGTTCGCTTTCCCGCTGTAGGAGAGCCGGACGCGTTTCGCGTTCAAATCGGTGCGCCAGCTCCTCTGGTGTTTCCTTTGGCGCGAGGCGAAGCTTTGGAATTTCCTCATTCATGCGGTGGCCAGATTTTCGTCCAAAATTTTAGAGTGAGAGTCATGGTCAGGTTCGTCGGCGGGCGGAGTGTCCGCCCAAACCTTGATCGGTTCGTAGAACGTGTTTCGCTGGACCGGAGTGCGCCCGGCCTCGCGGATGGCCTTGAGCATTTCCGCTTCAGTATGCAATTGCGGTGACTTCGCCCCGGCCATGTGAAAAATATGTTCTTCAATGATCGTCCCATGCAGATCATCCGCTCCATAACTGAGCGCCACCTGCGCCGTTTTCAATCCCATGCCAACCCAGTACGCCGTGATGTGATCAAAGTTATCCAGATAAATCCGGCTGATCGCAATCGTGCGCAAAGAATCAAATCCCGTCGGCGGATGTTTGACATCAATCTCATTATTGTCCGGCTGATAAGGCAGAGGAACGAAACCCGTAAAGCCATGCGTCTCATCTTGCAATCCCCGAAGCAGACTCAGGTGCTGCACCCGATCCGCCACCGACTCAATGTGTCCAAACAGCATCGTGCAAGTACTGCGACCGCCGAGCTGGTGCCAAGTGCGATGCACATCCAGATATTCCTCCGCCGATTCCTTGCCCTTGGCGATTTGTGACCTGATTTCCTTGCGAAAAATTTCCGCACCGCCGCCGGTGAGCGATTCCAATCCGGCTTCTTTCAAGGCGATCAATGTGTCGCGCCCCGATTTTTTAGCCAGCCATGCCAAATGTAAAATTTCAATCGCGGTAAAACACTTGAGTTGCAGCCGCGCATCCAACGCCTTCAGCGCTCGGAGCATGTCGGTGTAATAACTGAAAGGCAGTGACGGATGAAGCCCGCCGACGATATGCAACTCCGTGATGCCGACACTGAGCGCCTCGCGCGCCTTCTGCACAATTTCTTCGACCGAAAGTTGGAACCCATCCGCATCCCGTTTCTTTTTGGAGAAGGCGCAAAACTGACAACTCAAGATGCAATAATTGGAATAATTGATGTAACGATTGATGATGTAACTGGCGCGATTGTCATTTTTGCGTTCGCGCACCAGATCAGCAATGGCGCCAATGGCATTCAAATCTTTCGATTCAAAAAGGCGCAAAGCGTCCGCCTCAGAAATCCGTTCACCCGCCGCCACTTTGTCGTAGAGGTCGCTTAACCCGCTGTGTTTCACCAAAAAATTCACTTCCACACAAAGAAGCACAAAAGGTTGCCGAGTTAAACAATTTTAATAGTTTGACTTGGTTGGGGAGCATCGCTTTCACTGCGGGACGGGTTTTTACTTTGAAAAAAAATACTGCAAAGCAATCTCGCATGCCTGTCGGGCTGATGGTCGCGGCGGCGTGTTTGGCCGTTTTGATTCTTTACGCGCACTGGATTTTGGTTCCAGGGCTGGGGTTGGATGATTTCAATTTGCTGACGCTTTCGCGAACCTGGCGCGAAATGTGGACGCATGTCTGGTTGCCAAGGAATGACCATGCGCTTCCTTTGACGCGGATGCTGTCCGGAGTTTTAATGTGGTTGGCGCAAGATGTGCGGATGATTCCTTATTTGGCGGGTTGTCAGGCTCCATTGGCCGTAGTGGGCACAATGCTGTTGGTCTGCCGTTTTGTCAGCCGGGAATTGGGGCACGCTTTTTATGGATTGATTGCGATGACCGTCTTTGGTGTGACGACGACGTATCATGAATGCGTCAGCAGTTATTCTGGGTCTTATTTTGTCATTTCGATGATGACCTTCATGCTCGCGCTGGTGGCCGCGCAATCGTGGCGACTGACCGGGCGGGCGATTTATCTTTGCTGGTGTGTGATCTTTTGCGGGTTGTCACCGGCCTGGCTGGGCGGCGGCATTCTATCAGGTGTTTGGTGCGCGATATATCTATTTCCCTGGCCGGAACCGGGAGAACATAGGGGAACAGGGCCGTGGAAAAAACGCTGGTGGTTGTGCGCCGTGCCAATCCTTGGCAGCTTGCTTTTTCTGGCGATCAGTCTGCCGCGAACCGCCGCGCAGATTATTCACGCGGAACATTATCACGGGAAAACGGTTTTTCAGGCTTTTGATCTGGTCGAGGGGACCATTCGGACGGCTCGAACGCTGGTGGATAGCCAAGTTTTGGGCATGTTTGGATTGCATTTTATTAGCCCGTTTCCCTGGCCCGTGGTGCTGGTCGGATTGGTTTTATTGCTTTGCGGCGGAATTTGGTGGTGGCGCCGGGCGGCCAATCGGAGGCTGATGTTGTTGGGGATTTCCCTGGTGCTTTTCTTTGATCTGCTGGCTTTCAGTGCGCGGGTTTTATGGCCTTATGACCAGCTCCATAATTGGACGCGTTATCATCTGGCACCGCATTTGGGGCTCGTCTTTTTTCTAATGGGCGGGCTGCCAGGGATGATGGCCAAGCGGTTTCCGTTTGGCCAAGGGCCGGGATTAACCCATTTACAGGCTCGTTTTATTGGCGGATTGATCGTTGCCTCATTGATTTGTCATTTTCCGCGATGCGAGAGCAATCATTTTTTCCGCAAAGACCAGGCCAGGATGTTTGAGTTGATTGAGGAGAAGAATAAAATTTGTCAGACCCATGGCATAGACGCGGCGACCGCGCGGGAAGCCTTGGGTTTTCACCAAATGCCGGATTGTTTTCGCGGTGACAACGCCTGGGATTTTCTTCGGGGCAGCGAATCACCAAAACCGATGACTCCTGCGGAGGCAAAACGGTGGTTGGGGCCGGAATAAAGCTAAGGTTCGGGCGACAAGGGCGGCTCTTGCAGCAACGAATCAAGATCCAATCGGCGGGTAAACATGGCCAGTTCGCCTTGCGATGTTTTGGGCCACAAATTTTCCGGACGATCCCAATAAAGTTCCACGCCGTTTTGGTCCGGGTCACGAAGGTAGAGCGCTTCACTCACGCCATGATCGCTGGCCCCGTCCAGTGTGATTCCCGCCGCCACCACGCGACGCAAGGCATCGGCCAACGCCGGGCGAGTCGGATAAAGAACGGCCGTATGGAAAAGTCCGGTGGTTCCCGGCGCGGGTGGGGAACCGCCCAAACTTTCCCAGGTATTAAGCCCGATATGATGATGGTAGCCGCCAGCCGAAATAAAAGCGGCTTCGTTGCCATATTTTTGAGTCAAGCTAAAGCCCAGCACTCCGCAATAAAAATCAAGGGCGCGTTGCAAGTCCGCCACTTTCAAATGCACGTGGCCAATGCGTGTTCCGGGATGAATGGTTCCGAAGGTTTGACTGTTCATGGCGATTTGTTTTCTTGGTGTTATCTAAAACGAAAAAACGGGAATGCAATCTCCGTCAGCGTGACTCCCAGAAATACCAGGCTGATGACGGCGTTCAGACGGAAGAAGGCGTTATTGATCCAATCCAGGCTGCGCTTGCTCGCCAGCCAGTGTTCGCAGACCAGGCAGATGAGAATAAAAATCAACCCGACATAGTAAGCCAGCCGAAATCCCGCCAATAAACCGAAGACCCCCAAAATCAGCCACATGACCATGTGCGATAGAAATGACGCCGCGAGAGCATTTTTCGGACCCCACCGAACGACCAAAGAATGCAGTCCATGTTGCCGGTCAAAATCATAATCCTGCAGCGCATAGATGAGATCAAAGCCGATCAACCAGAAGACCACCGCCACCGCCAGCAACAGGGGTAGAAGGGCGCTCTGTTTCATGGCCCACCATCCGTCGTGGGTTGGGAATAGATCAAAGTTACCCCTGACCGCGAGCCATGCGCCGATCGGCGCGAGCGCTAAAGCAAGGCCAAGAAATATGTGAGTGAAATCGGTGAATCGTTTGGTCAGAGAATAGAAGCAGACAAAAAACAACGCCACCGGCGAAAGAAAAAAACAGACCCGATTCAGCGCAAAACTCGCCCCGATCAATCCCAGAGCGCTCACCAAACAAAGCCCCCACGCGCCTGAGATCGCGATTTGCCCGCTCGGCAAATGGCGCCCCGCTGTTCGTGGGTTGCGCCGGTCAAACTCCCGGTCCGCAATGCGATTAAACGCCATCGCACAAGTCCGGGCGCAAACCATGCAGGCCAGAATCAGCAAAAAAGTTTGCCACCCCGGCCATCCCCGATGCTCCCGCGCCGCCACCGCCATCGAAGCCAGCGCAAAGGGCAGCGCAAAAATCGTGTGCGACAACTTGATGAAGTCGGCCCATTTTTTTATGGTGGCGATCACTCTTCCTCCTGCCACTTCGCCACCAGATTTTGCGGTATTCCCAGATGATCCAAAACCCGAGCGACCACCGTATCAATCACTTGTTCAATCGTTTTCGGATTGGTGTAAAAGCAAGGATTCGCCGGCAGAACCGTCGCCCCTGCCAGGAGCAATAGTTCAAAATTTTTGATGTGAACCAAACTCAGGGGCGTCTCACGCGGCACGAGAATCAGCTTTTTCTTTTCTTTCAAAACCACATCCGCCGCCCGCAACAAAACATCTTCACTGAATCCATGCGCGATTCGCCCCATGGTTCCCATCGTGCAGGGAATCACGACCATCGCATCCACTGGATTGGAGCCGCTGGCGAAAGGCGCGTTCATGCTTTTAAGGCTGTGCGTGGTGACGCCTGCGGCCAACTGGAGGCCGTTGGGCAATTCTTGTTTCAGCACCACCTGGGCATAATTACTCATCACCAAATGCACTTCATGCTGGCGCGGATCAATATTGTCAAGCAACCGCTGTGCATACAGCGCTCCGCTTGCTCCCGTGATGGCAACTAGAATTTTCAAGGTTGAAAGAATGACACCGTCCCGGATTTTTCACAAGCCGCCGGTGGTCTCATTGAATTGGCGGCATTGGCAACAAACGGGGAGTGTCGCTAAATAATGGAGTCAATTCTGCCGGGGGATCGCAACCCACCACCCGATTACCCAGCCATTGAAATGTCATCTTAAGATTTGGATAATTTTTCCAGATTCCTTTCACCTCATGTGAAAAACTCACCAAAGGATAAGTGATCGTCAATTCATCGCCCGGCTTCACCTTGTTGAAGCTGACATAATCGCCCGACCATTTGACCGGAATGTTCCGAGTCCCAACAAACGCCCGCACCTGATCGCGCGGCGCCCAATGCGGCGGTCGCAGGAAAAACCGATCACGCACCCCGGCCTTGACCGTCAACCGGCCCGCTTCCGGGTAGAAGGATACGACTCGCCCCCATTTCGATTCCCGGCTCAAATTTATGTTCACATAAACTCCCGACGGTCCCAACGCCGATTTCGGCAGATGTTCGATGACATTGGCCCATGTCGTATAAATCGCCCGCATCCCTTCCGGCGCACAGCAACCGAACATCTCAAACCCCGACACCCTTCCCATCGATTGATTTTCAAAATCATTCAAGCCCGACCCGCCAATGATGCCGCCCTGAAATTTGCGCAGTTCTTTCAATCCATTATTGATTTTTTCTTCGCCGAGCGATGCGTTGATCTTGCGATAATAAGCTTCAAACTCCGGGGTGATGATGAACTGGAGATTGCTGATATAATTTCTCAGATAACGCTCCACATAATCAAAATATTCCGCGTGACCACTGTTCGCGATCACGGCGGCGAGAGAGATCATATCCGAAATGCAGCAGGTTTCGTTGCAGTTGTCGGCCCAAACCGGAGCCGCCGGAAACCATCCCGTACCCGTGCCTTGCGTCAACATCCAATCCCATGAACGTTTTGCAAAATCCAAATACCGTGCCTCGCCGGTGACCAAACCCAACTGCCCGATGCCCCAAAGCGCATGCAACGTCGCATGTCCATGTCCGCCGCCAAAATTTCCATTCGCGCCAATGCGAAGGCCGCCCGGCTGACTGCCTGCCATGATTCCCTCCGCGTAAGCCCTGGCAAAATCCAACGCCTCCTTATCGCCCGTCACCTGATAATAACTGACCAATGGCCCGACGAGCGGTGCCGGCTGTTTGTTCCAGCCGTTGGCTATTGCCGTTCCGTCTTGACGCAGCGGCCCCATGCCTGCCGGGAGATAACATTTATCTGGTGTGGGATAAACTGCCGCCTTCTTGAGTCGAAGCATAATTTTCCTCGCTGTGGCCTTTGCTTCCAAGTTGCCCGTGCGCCGAAAATCCTCGACCAACGCCTGCAAGATCTTGGTCGCACCCCAAATGTGATAGACGTAATCTTCCTTCTTATAAACTTTATTGATGTCGCCTTCGTTATAACAACCGGGCGGGGCCAGCACCGTTCCATCTTTTTGCACATAGGCCAGCATCCGTTTGTGAAAACCTTTTTCGATGTCCGCACCTTCCGCCAAACCGCTCACGTCCCGCATATAATACCACTCCCAATTCATGCGCGCATCCGTGTCGCACGGAACAACCACATCCCGGCCTTGCGGTGCCGGAGGACAACGCAGCGGATGACATTGAAAGACCGGCTCATAATCAAAGTCCTTGTTCGGCGTGCGTATCAAATAATTCATCGCCCAATCCGCCATCCTTTTCAGATCCGTGTCTCGCTCGAGAAATATCTCCGGCAAAGGAGCAATCACCTTCGGCGATTCCACCGCGATGCGCACATCACTGACTCGGCCGGTTAATCCATGGATGACTGTCGGCGATGGACTTTCGGACGCCATGACCATCCCACCCGCCCAGACCAGTATTAAGGAAATAAGCCTCATTTTCCAGAGAGGCCGCGCAAGTAAGCCATGATGAGTTCAGGCAAATCGTTGCTGTAACCGCCTTCAAGGATGCTGAAAACCGGCGTCTCCAGTTTGCGGATCGTCTCGCCGAGCCAATGAAAATCTTCCGCCTCCAAAGTTTCCTGGGCCAGCGGATCGCGCGCATACGCATCGAAACCAGCCGAGATGCCGATCATGTCCGGCTTAAACTTTTTCAGCTCTTCAAAGGCTTGTGAAAAAATCCCGCGATATTGTTCACGCGGCAGCGCGGCAGGAACCGGATAATTAAAACAATTTTTCCCACGATTAGCCAATCCGGTTCCCGGATAACACGGTGATTGGTGAATGGAAGTAAACAGGCAACCGGGTTGATCCAAAAGAATATCCTCCGTGCCATTCCCATGATGCACATCGAAATCAAACACCGCGACTCGTTTGCAACCCTTGGCGCGGGCCTCAAGGGCGGCGATGGCAATGGAATTGAAATAACAAAAACCCATCGCCTGTCGCCGCGTGGCATGATGTCCCGGCGGGCGCATCAGGCTGAAAGCCATTTCGCCTTTTTGCGCAGATTGCAGAGCATGCAAGGCGCCGCCGACCGATCGGCGTGCGTGCTCCACGATATTCGGATGCGCCGGAGTGTCCGCATCAAAATCTTGGCCACGGTGAATGCTTTCCAGAAGCTCCGGCGTATGTGCGCGCAAAATGGAGGCATCCTCAACCGCGAGCGGTTCCTCCCAGATGATCGGCAGCTCAGTTTGAGCCCGGAGCGCTTCCACCGTGCGGCTGACGCGTTGCGGCCGCTCGGGATGTCCGCGAGCTGAATATTCAGTGCAGCGAGAATCGGTGATGATTTTCATTTCTATCGTTGAGTAAATATAGCCATTCGTCGGTCAAACTGATAGGATGACTTTCAGATTCTCGCCATGAAATTCGGCAAATTAAACCGGAGAAAATTTTTGGTCGGCTCACTGTTGGCCGCGCCCGCCGTAGTGTTTGCGGATGCCGATTTGCTCGAGCCACAGTGGATCAACATCCGAACATTGCGCCTTGGCCAGGGGACACCGAAGCATCGGGTGGTGCAATTCAGCGACATTCATCATAAAGGCGACAAACCATTTCTTGAATCTGTGGTGACAAAAATCAACGCCCTGTCTCCCGACATCGTCTGTTTCACCGGCGATCTGGTGGAAGACAAAGAATTCACCACCGAAACCCTCGCCATCCTAAAAAATATCAAAGCCCCGATCTACGGCATTCCCGGCAATCACGATTATTGGAGTAAAAGCGATTTCAGCGAAATCGCCCGTTTCTTTACCGGCACTGGCGGCGGCTGGCTGATGGACTCGCAAATGGTGTCGGCCGACGGGAAAATCTGTGTAACGGGTGCCACCTGTTTGAATTGGGGCGTGCCGGGCATTACACCGCCGAACCCGCGCTGTAAGAACATCCTGCTCATTCATTATCCGTTGTTTGTGCAACAGGTGAAACCTCACAAATTTGATTTGATCCTCGCGGGACATTCCCATGGTGGGCAGGTGCGGATTCCGTTTTACGGGCCGATCCTGCTGCCATTTTGGGTCGGCAAATATGACCTGGGCCATTTTGAAACCGCCTCCGGCCCGCTCTACGTCAATCCCGGCATCGGCTACATCGGCACCCAATTACGATTCAATTGCCGCCCGGAAATCACCGTGTTTGAGGTATGATTTCTTTCAAAAATGTCGTCTTGAAAGTAACTTCAAATAGTTTATTTTGACCTCATGAAAAACAGATTTGACCTCATGAAAAACAGATTTACCGCAGTCATCAAGCAAGACGAAGGCTGGTGGATAGGCTGGATCGAGGAAATTGCCGGGGTTAATTCTCAAGGCAAGACCCGAGCCGAGCTTTTAAGAAATCTGCGCTCCGCGCTGAAGGAAGCTCTGGAGTTTAATAAAAATGAGGCTTTGGAAGCGGCGGATAAAAATTACGAAGAAGAACTTATTTTGGTGTGAAAAGGCGGGAGCTAATCCGACATTTGGCCGCGCAAGGGTGTGAGCTTATTCGCGAGGGGAGCAATCATTCGTGGTGGGGCAATCCAGCACAAAATCTTCGATCAGCAGTTCCAAAGCATACTGAGGTTAATAAATTTCTTGCCCGAAAAATCTGCCGCGATCTGGGCGTTCGTGAACCATAAGAATTGGTGATTACTCGAGCTGTCGCCAATGGAAATCACCGTGTTTGAGGTGTGATCATTAGCAAACCGGCATCATCCAGCCGTTTGACCTCCGCCGTGTAACCCTGCCGAAAAGTCGGATATTTGAACTGATAACCCAATTCCATTTTCAGTTTCCGATTCAAAACCTTCTTTTGCGTCAGTGCCCGTTTGCGTTCCGGCATCTCGTCTTCAGCAACAAACGGCGGCATATATTTTCCCAGCGTTTCCGAGAGCCACCGGAAAAAATGGATCTGCGGTACCGGTTCATCATCCGTGGCATTATAAATTTCTCCGCTCCGTCCATTTTTTAAAGCCGTGATGATGCAGCCCACCACATCATCGCGATGAATCATATTGATGAGCCGGTCGCCCTTGCCTGGAATTTTCGCCTCATCCTTGAGATACTGCAAAAAAAGATGCCCCCGGTCCGGCCCGTAAATTCCTGAAACCCGCAGAATGATGGCTGGAATTTTTTTTGATTGCGCCGCCTCCAGCAGCAGCTTTTCCGTTTCCACCAAAATCTTGCCTGTTTCACCCGCCGGTTCC
The DNA here is from genome assembly GCA_903927905.1 of uncultured Verrucomicrobiales bacterium. Classification (GTDB taxonomy): domain Bacteria; phylum Verrucomicrobiota; class Verrucomicrobiia; order Limisphaerales; family Palsa-1400; genus CAIYOY01. Next base: position 9,793 of record CAIYOY010000262.1, read on the forward strand.
GTGACACTGCTTTCCTTCACCTGTGAACCGTCCATCTGCCCGTACACACTCGTGCTGCTGGTATAAATATATTTTTTCGGCGGATTCGCACTGAGCCAGTCAATCAGATTTTTTGTCCCTTGCAGATACGTCTGCTGATAATCCTCCACGCCACCTTTGCTGGAAGAAACCGTATTGATCACCCAATCGAAGGGCAGGGGAAGCGCGTTGAGTTGTTCGCGTTGCGTGATGTCGGCGATCAGAGGTTTGATCCCGGCCTTGGCCAAATGACCATCAGCATCCGGCGAACGTTGCACACCAAAGACCTCATGGCCTTGGCGAACCAACTCAGCCCCGAGTTGAAACCCCACATAGCCGCAACCGAGTATCAATATTCGCATGACGTCCATTAAACGCGGGATTGCGCCAAACTCCAGCAAAGAAAAAGCCCCGTCGCTGAAAGCAACGGGGCTTGTGGTAAAACTACCGAAGACTTATTGAGCCTTCTTCTTGTGACCGCCGGCCAAATGCAAGCCAGCCTTGTCGCATTTTTCCTTGTCTTCCGCGCTCATCTTGGCGATCTCGTCTTTATCGAGCTTGCCATCTTTGTTCGCGTCATACTTGGCAACCATTTCCTTGCGGAGGGCCTTTTGCTCATCGGTCATCGCCTTGTGCTTCGGCGCGGCGTTGGTGGACGTGTCGTCCGCGTGAACCATCAACATCCCCGCCAGAGCGAGGCCAGTCAGTGCAACTAACAATTTTTTCATAATCTGATATATATCTTTTGTTTGTTTGTGGAGAATGCTCTCCTCCACTAAGATGACGCTGAGCAGATGGAATGGGTTACAAAATCTAAACAAGCAAATTAATCTGTAAGTCGTTGTGAGCAAGGATGATGTGAAAACAGTCAAAAATATTCCTGAATTACTGGCCCCCGCCGGTGATTGGGAATGTGCCAAAGCCGCCGTCGAAAACGGCGCTGACGCCATCTATTTCGGCCTCGAACGCTTCAACGCCCGCATGAGGGCGCACAACTTCACCGAAGCCGATCTGCCAAAGCTGATGGAGTTCCTCCACCGTCGCGGCGTAAAAGGCTACGTCACCTTCAACACCCTCGTCTTCGCCAACGAACTTGCCGACGCGGAACAATATCTGCGCACCATCATTGCCGCCGGAGTGGATGCCGCCATCGTCCAAGACGTCGGAATTTGCCGCCTGATCCGCCAAATCTCGCCAGATTTCCCGATTCATTCCTCCACGCAAATGACCATCACCAGCGCCGCTGGCGTGGAATTTGCCCGGGAACTTGGCTGCAACCTCGTCGTGCTCGCGCGCGAATGTTCATTGACAGAGATCGAAAAAATCAAAACCGCGCAGTCAACTGCCATCCCGCTGGAAGTCTTTGTCCACGGCGCGTTATGCGTGGCCTATTCCGGCCAATGCCTCACCAGCGAATCACTCGGCGGCCGTTCCGCCAATCGCGGCGAGTGCGCCCAAGCCTGCCGCATGCCCTACGATCTGATTTCCGACGGTCAACAAGTCCCACTCGGTGATAAACGCTACTTGCTTAGCCCGCAGGATTTGTCCGGGATTGAAATGCTGCCGGAGATTGTGCGTTCCGGCGTGTCGTCGCTAAAAATCGAAGGCCGTCTGAAATCGCCGGAGTACGTCGCCAACATCACCAAAGTTTATCGTCAAGCACTGGATAGCGCCGCCAACACCGGTCCAGCAGCCCAGTACGATTTAGAAATGGCCTTTTCCCGAGGCCTCTATACCGGCTGGTTTGGCGGCATCAACAACCAGCAACTCGTCCATGCCCGCTTCGGAAAAAAACGCGGCGTCTATCTCGGCGAAGTCCAACGCTTGGAACGAAACCAAGTTGTGCTAAAACTCGAGGCCCCGTTGAAACCCGGCGACGGCATCGTCTTCGACGCCGGTCGGCCCGACGAAAAAGAAGAAGGCGGCCGCGTCTATTCCGTCAAAGCCGGTGCCGGAACCGCCACGCTCGGCTTCGGTCAAGACGACATCAATTTTTCCCGCCTCCACGTCGGCGACAAACTTTGGAAAACCAACGACCCTGAGTTGGACCGCCGTTTGCGCCAGAGCTTCGCCGGTGACGCGCCGCATTACGAGCGCCCGCTCGACCTCGAAGTCCACGGCCACGAAGGCACCGTCCTGACCCTGATCGGCCGCGATGAAATCGGCCACGTCGCCCAAGTCACCTCCACCATGCCCCTGGTCAAAGCGCAAAAACAACCCCTGACCACCGAACGATTGACAGAGCAACTTGGCCGCTTGGGCGGCAGTCCCTTTCGTCTAGGCGAACTCAAGAACCAATTGGAAGGCGAAGTCATCATCCCCATGAGCGAACTGAACCGCCTCCGCCGCGACCTCGTGGCGCAACTGGAACAACTCCGCATCCAGCCCAAACGCTGGCAGCTCAACGATTCCAAATCTCAAATCTCCAATCTCAAATCCGTTGCAGCAACCCCACTTTCCAGCCCGCAACTGATCGTCCTCGTCCGCAACCTGGCCCAACTCGAAGCCGCCATAAAATGCGACCTGAAAACCATCTACTGCGAATTCGAAGACCCCAAAAAATACCGCGAAGCAGTGGCCTTTTTCCGTCACTCTTCACTCTCCACTCCTCACTCTGAACTCTTCGTCGCTCCTCCCCGCATTTTCAAAACCGGCGAGGACTGGATCCTGAAACAAGTCCGCTCCTGCGAAGCCGACGGCTATCTCATCCGCAATTACGATCACCTGAAATACTTCGCCGATTGCCGCAGGGTGGGGGACTTCTCCCTGAACATCGCCAATCCCCTGAGCGCCGAATATTTCAAAAACAAATTCGGCCTCGAACGCCTGACCGCCTCCTACGATCTCAATATCACCCAATTGGAAGCCTTGCTCCAATCCACACCACCCGAATGGTTCGAAGTCACCATCCATCAACACATGCCGATGTTTCACATGGAGCATTGCGTCTTCTGCGCCTTTCTTTCCAAAGGCACCGATTACACCAACTGCGGACGCCCCTGCGACACCCACGCCGTGGCCGTGCGCGACCGCGTCGGCCTGAGCCATCCTCTGAAAGCCGATGCCGGCTGTCGCAATACCGTCTTCAACGCCCGCGCCCAAACCGGCGCTGAATACGTCACCCCTTTGCTCGCTCTGGGCCTGCGAAATTTCCGCATCGAATTCGTCAACGAAACCGCCGAAGAAACCACCAAGACCATCGCGCGCTATCGCTCCCTGCTCAACGGCGAAATCACCGGCCAACAACTCTGGCGCGAACTCAAACTCCAAAACCAACTCGGCGTCACCCGCGGCCCGATGGATAAAGCCGAACCCTTCAAATCCTAACGTTCCCAGCGGAGCGCGGGTCTGTGACCCGCAGCAGCGTCACCAGCCAAAAGACGCGAAAATTTAAAACAACCTTAACTCGCGCAGGTTTCTCCAATTCGACCCCTCTACATCATTCCACCCTGCTGCGGGTCACAGACCCGCGCTCAGTTTTCCATCACCTTAACTGAATATTCGGCGGCATCGCCACATAATCCGCCACCGTCAAAGCCGCATCCGCATGTTGTCGCATGAACGACGCCGGACAACTCGCCGTGATCGGCCCGTGCAGCACCCGCCGCACCACCGCGCTCTGCCAAATGCGATTGCAATAAAAGCGCAAACGTCGCGCCGCCAAAATTTCTTTCATTCCAACCGTGACCGCCCGATGCGGAATCAGCGTGATCTCCCCCCCGACCGTCACCGAATTGATCGTCCTCGTTTCGCGCGACAACGTCAGATTACGGGCCGGCAGATTGGCAAAATCCTGGTCGGATATTTTTTCTCCGGGTTCCGGTGGTTCGTTGAACGCCATGTGCCCATTGATGCCGATACCGCCAAAACACGCATCCACCCCACCGCGTGAATCAATCAATTGTTGAATGGCCCCGGCATTGGCCGGATCAGGGAAGACGCGATTTTCCGTTTTAGGCGCGAGCGCCGGATCAAGCCGCTGATAAAAAAGACGGTCCATGTAACCGCGAAAACTGAGTGGATGCTCCTTGGGAATCCATTGGTCATCATCGGTCAGATACTCGTCCATGTTGATGAACATAATCTCGCGGATGGAAATTTTTTTCTCATTCAGAATGGCCGCGAGAATCGCGAATTGATCCACCGGTCCCACCGGAACGATCAGCGTGGCATTCCGCCCATCCGCCTTGGCCCGCAAAATTTCCTCCAACATGTCATGCGCCACGGCCATGCCGATGGAAACCATGTCAGTCTTGACCGTAATCTTGACCGGCGTGCCCTTGCCCAAATCGGCGGCGGAAATGTTCAGGTAATCAATCATTGAAATTTACGATTTACGATGTTCGATTTACGCGGTTTAGGATCTTCTCCCTCTCCTCCATCGGATGGAGGAGAGAGCACCGTGAGCGGTGCAACAACCAACCGTACTGACTGTTGGGGAGAGGAGGTTCGTTTTTCACCGGTCATCATAAAATTTTTATCACCCGCAAATCATGCGCCCCATCTTTCCGGGCGTATTCGTAAAACAGGTAAGTTTGCCCGTCAACCACTTGCGCGTCTATGTAGCGCAACGAACCGGACGCGTGCGGACTGGTAAACATCGGACCGTTTGGTGTCATCGAGAACCATTTTTCCATGCCCTTGGACACGGCCGAGGCAAATCCGGTTTTTTCTTCGTAATTTTCGAGATGGCTTGCGCTGCCGTCGTAAAAAGCCCCTATTTTTCCGTTCTCCACCAGGACACTGTTGATCCGCCGGCAATAACGATCCCATCCGTTTCCTTCCGGTTGAAAAATGATTCCTTTCCAATTCCAGTGATCGAGGTTCATTGAGGTCGCCAATCCGGTGGCCGAAACACATTCGCCGGTGTTGTAAATATCCAGGGTGGAATGCGATTTATCCGTCGTCGCCTGGGTCGGCGTGGCTACGCTCAGGAACATGTAATACAAGCCTTCGTGCTTCATGATCCACGGGTCCTTAATGCCTTCCAAACCGAGTGGCGCGGCTTTGAAAATAGACTGCGCTTCCGCTGGATTGAACTTGCTCGGGTCGGAACTTTTCAACATGGAAACGCACCAACGGCCATCCGCCGGATCAACGTAGCTCGTGAAGTAGCGCCACATTTTATCCGGCCCTTTGCAGATCGCGCTGCGTTCAATGGACGCGCTGTGATATTTGTCTTTCGTCACCGACCAAATATCTTCCCATGTTTTCAAATCCGTTGATCGCGCGATGCGGGCCTCTCCGCCGCGATCCGGTTCCACCCCGCGCGGACGCCGGATGCGATAAGTCAGATACCAGGCTTTTTCATCGGCGGCATAAAAGACACCCGGCGCGCCAACCCAGTAACCGGAATTATTGCCGACCGGTTCGCGGATGACGCTGCCGTTTTCAAAATCGAGATTCTTCATGTGGTCAATGGGGATGTTATTATCCGCCTCGTTGCCAAGGGTCAATTCATTGTTTGCCTTCCTTGCAATTTTCGGTGTGGTTTCCGCTATCGGGCGATTATGCCTCAAGCCTAAAATATTCTGCGCTGCGTTAAATGCTTGATTCCGTGGGCGGGCAGGGGCAAGCTTTGGCCATCAGCAAGGCGAGGAATGGTTCTGAGCCTGTCCGTAAACCTTTGGTAATAAGTTATGGCTAATCCACAACAATTCGTAGAGCTTTTCTTACAAGAAAAGACCGCAGCTTGGGCTGAGGCTCGTCCCCACCTGACAAATGTATACTTAAAATATTTTGCAGAGCCTCTATCTCAGCACGTAGAGTTTTTCATGCCGAGGGAAACAATCCGTGCAGAGGTTGAGAATGTGCAAAAATTGGATTACGTTACAACTGTCGTCGCCCGCGAGCATTTCGGGACTAGGATTCTTCGGACACGTTATCGTCTGGCAGCTGTTGGCGAGAGTTGGAAGATTATCGGCATTGATCGTGAGTGCTTCTTCTGTCGCAGCACCGGGAAGATCGCAGGTTCGGTCTGCCAACATTGCAACGGAGAGGGCTGGCATGATTCTACGAACAAAAATCTTTAACCATGCGCTGCGATTTGGTTGTTAAACCGCAGGTTATGGCACAAAGCCCCTCCGTTTTCAGCATTCCCTTTTCCCCGCAGTCGGCTATTGTCTTGGGGTGATGACCGTTAAAGTTTTAGCTGCCAGCGCGTTGAGCGCGTCCTTTTGTATGAGTATGATCGCTGCTCCGCCCTTGCCCGCCAAAGATAAACTCGAGCTTTACCTGCTCATCGGCCAGTCCAATATGGCCGGTCGCGGGCCGGTGGAAGATTTGGACAAAACCCCGCATCCCCGCGTGCTGATGTTCGCGACCAATAACCAATGGCTGCCCGCCATTGAGCCGATCACCATGGACCCGAATAAATTTCACGGCATCGGCCCCGGTCTGGCTTTCGGCAAGGTGATGGCGGAAAAGAAACCGGCGGTGACGATCGGGTTGGTGCCGTGCGCGGTGGGCGGCACGCCGTTGTCGCGCTGGGTGCAGGGCGGTGATCTCTACACGAAGGCGGTTCATCGGATGCGCCTGGCGATGAAGGATGGCACGTTGAAAGGGATTCTCTGGCATCAGGGAGAATCGGACACCGGCTCGGAAACGAACGCGCATTCTTACGGCACGCGTTTGGCGAAGATGATTCACGATTTGCGCGCGGATCTCGGTGTGACGAATGCGCCGTTCGTCGTCGGTGAGCTTGGGCAGTTTTTGATCAATCGAACGAACAAGCCGGTTCCGCTGGCGGCGGTGGTGAATGAGGCGTTGTTGAAGATTCCCGCGCAAGTGCCGATGACGGGCTGCGCGTCGTCCAAGGGATTGCACGATAAAGGCGACGAATTGCATTTCGGCACGGAGGGGCAGCGTGAATTTGGTCGGCGTTACGCGGAGATCATGCTTAAACTGGAGGCACAACAGCCATGAGATTACAGACGTTATTAGCCAAGGTGCGATTTGCGGAGTGCGGACATTCTTGTCCGCAGCAGGGTGGAGCGCACGGTGACGGTGATATATTTAAACGCATTCCAAGCGGAACGTTTGGACAGTTCGCAGTTTTTCTCCGTGGCCACGTTGCTGCGGACAAGAATGTCCGCACTCCGTCAGCGTCCGAGATCATGCTTAAATTGGAGTCAGCACAATGATGAATGCCAGAACTTTATTCGCTTCCACCGTTGGTTTAGCGCTTTTTTTCGGTGCCACCGCCGCGCCAATGAAATTGCCGGATAAAAAAGATTTTCACGTCTATCTGCTCATGGGCCAATCGAACATGGCCGGCATGGGACGAGTGGAGCCGGAAGACACGAGACAGGATCCGCGCGTTTTGATGCTGGGACAGGTCGGCGGCTGGCAACACGCCGCTGAACCGGTCACGGTGGATTCGGGCAAGGACCACGGCGTCGGGCCGGCCTTCGCCTTCGGCAAAGCCATGGCGGAAAAAAATCCCGGGGTGACCATCGGCTTGATTCCCTGCGCCGTCAGCAGCACGCCACTGCAACGCTGGAGCAAGGGCGAAGACCTTTATTTGACTGCGTTGCGCCGCGCTCGCCGGGCCATGAAGGACGGCACCTTTTGCGGCATCCTCTGGCATCAGGGCGAACGCGACAGCTCGCACGAAAACACCGCGACCAATTACGGCGAACGTCTTGCCATCATGATTCAGGATTTGCGCAAGGACATCGGTGTGACCAATGCGCCGTTTGTGGTCGGACAACTCGGTGATTTTTTTAAAGGCGAGAACGGTCTGGGCCAGTTTGCGACCATGATCAATCAAGCCCTGGCGGATCTGCCCAACAAAGTTCTCTATACCGGCTGCGCCAGCGCCAAAGGTTTGACCGATATCGGCGACAACATGCACTTTAATTCCGCTTCCCAGCGTGAACTCGGTCGCCGTTACGCTGACATCATGGTCAAACTCGAAGCCGCGTCCGTCTATCCGCGCACTAACATGTCGGCGACGTACCTCGTGGACCCGAAATGGCCGCAACCGCCCGCTGACATCCCTTGGGCCGGCGTGGCCGGTGTCGCCATTTCGCCCGATACCAACATCTGGATTTATACCCGCACCAATCCCGTCGTCCAACTTTACAACACCAGCGGCGGTTATCTCAAAGGCTGGACCGAAGCAGATACCAATACCATCCCCGAGTCCATCCGCTTCGATCATGATGGCAACGTCTGGTTGGTGGACTGTGGGCTGCACACCGTGACCAAATATACCCAGGAACAGAAGAAGTTGCTGACGCTCGGCGTCGCCGGCGTCCCGGGTGACGATGCCACTCATTTCAACAAGCCCACCGATGTGGCCATCGCGCCCAACGGCGATATTTTTGTGACCGATGGTTACGCCAACAATCGCGTGGTCCACTTTGACAAGACCGGAAAATTTCTCTACGCCTGGGGAGGACTCGGTTTTCGCCCGGGAGAATTCAGCCTGCCGCACGCCATCGTCTGTGACAGCAAAAGCCGCCTCTACGTGGCCGATCGCAACAACACCCGCATCCAGGTCTTCGACACCGAAGGAAAAATGCTTGACACATGGTCCAATGTCATCACCCCTTGGGGCCTGTGGATTTCGCCCAAAGACGAGATCTGGGCCTGCGGTTCCTCGCCGATGCCCTGGGGCTTTGACGGCAAATATCCCAACGCCCCGCTCGGCTGCCCGCCCAAGGACCAGCTTTTCATGAAGTTCAATACCGAAGGAAAACTGCTCCAGCTTTGGACTGCCCCCAAAGGCGAAGACGGCCATGAAAAACCCGGCGACCTCAACTGGTTGCACAGCATGGCGCTGGATCCCGATGGCAACATCTATTGCGGCGACCTCATCGGCCAGCGCGTGCAAAAATTCCTCCTCCAAAAATAAGACGGGGGCCTCTTATTGCGCGAAGCGTTTGGAGTGCTGCTCCTGGCGGGGAACGGGGCTGGTGCAGCTTTGGATTTCTTCCCCTTCTTCTCGTTTTTAATTATTATGCCATTAATCATTTTGCCTTCCGCTTTGCCGCCCCCTCTTCATGATTTTGCCGCTATGATTTTGCCTCCCCCTTAAAATAGTCCATTGACGGGCCGCAATATTGTCCTACGTTGAACCAACAAAAAGAGCGACGTTGTGCAGGCCAATGCCTTCGCGACCAGAATTAATTATGGGCGCAATTTTAATCGTGGACGACTCATCCGAGGACGGGCAGATCACCCGCCATCATGTGGCGAAACTGGCAGTGCATAATTTAGTCCACGTCTTGGTCAGCGGTGAAGAATTGATCACCTATCTGGAAGGCCTGGCCCCCTATCAGGACCGGCTTCTTTATCCCTATCCCATTGTCATCTTGCTGGACATGAAAATGCCTGGGATGAGCGGTATGGATGTGCTGGCATGGTTGCGCGATCATCCGCCACACGCTGCGGTTCCTGTCCTCATGCTGACCGGTTGGAGCGGTGATCTGCGCAAGATGCAACAAGCTTACGAACTTGGCGCGCGCTCCTTTTTTACCAAGCCCATTTCCGCTGAAGAATTTGCCCGAACCGCACAATCGCTTAAGATTCCTCTGAGTTTTTAATCAGGCGGAGCGCGGTTCTGTGAACCGCAGCAGGTTGAACTTGAGAGCGGCTAAGAGATTGAAAACCGGCTGATTTATCCACCTGCTGCGGTTCACAGAACCGCGCTCCGTTGGAAGAAAAAAGGTTATTTGACTGCTGAATATTGCCAGACCCAGTCGCCCTCCAAAATGTCCGGTTTGAGCCTGCGGGCAATATCATCAAGGTAGTTGCCGCTGCTTTGGCTCGTGTTCTTTTTTGTTTCCATGGCCACATGGCCGCCATCGTCTGTTTCATTCCATCCCACCGAATAAAGCACAAACCGGCCGTCATCGTTCCGCCGATATTTTAACGGACGCCCGCCAATCACGTCATGCGGCAATTCCGTTGCAAATTGGGGAACGAGTGCCTCCAGATTCGCGGGGTATTCCTTTTTTGCCAAATAATATCGCTCCAGCGCGCAAGCCACCCGCACCATGTCCAGCGCGTTCTGGCTGAAGGCCGATTTTTTGGTGATATTGCTCAAGGACGGCGTCAACATTTTGGCCATGACTTTGTGATGGAAAATGGAATCCATCACGCCGCCTTTTAAAAACTGCCCCACCTCTTTCCAATTTTTTTCCATGCTGGTCGGATTGACGGTTTGGGTGGCGACATCAATGGATTTGAGTTGTTGTTTGGTCACCAACCGATGGCAATTGATCTGCTCAAAATAACTCCAACCGGTCGGAATCGCGAGGCGGAATGCTATTTCAAAGAACCAATTGGGTTCCGGCCCGAAACTGGGCCCTCCGGCAACAGACAACCGGTTCATCAAGCCGAGCC
>CAIYOY010000263.1 GCA_903927905.1 uncultured Verrucomicrobiales bacterium
CAGAGGCGCGCTCCGTCAGAGCCCTCACTTTTGCTCGCACCATTTTTTGTCCAATGGAGGGCTTGACAAGTTTGTGGCTGATATGTATTTTACCAAATAGTTAATTAACTTAGTGGTTTAATAACGATGACCGCAGATGCTCTCAGTTTAACTTTCGCCGCGTTGGCCGATCCGACGCGTCGCGCGATATTGGCGCGACTGGCCTCTGGCGTCACCTCGGTGACCGACTTGGCCAGGCCGTTCAAGATTTCGCTGCCGGGAATTTCCAAACATCTCAAGGTGTTGGAGCGGGCGGGCCTGATCCGGCGCAGCCGGTCGGCGCAGTGGCGTCCGTGTGAATTGGAGGCGGCGCCGCTGAAGGAAACGGCGGAGTGGATCGCGCATTATCGCCAATTTTGGGAACAAAGTTTCGATCGCCTGGACGACTATCTGAAAGAACTGCAAAAAGAGGAAAAGAAAATTGGCCGCAAAAAATAATCCCATGAAAGACTACACGAACTGCGAATTTTTGATTGAGCGCGAATTCAACGCCCCGCGCGAACTGGTTTTCAAAGCCTGGACCGATCCCAAACATGTGGCCCAATGGTGGGGACCGAAAGGCTTCACCAACCCGGTGTGCCAATGGGACGCGAAGGCGGGCAACTCCATTTACGTAGTCATGCGCGCGCCGAACGGCACAGATTTCCCGATGGGTGGCGCGTTCATCGAAGTCGTCCCACCGGAGCGGATCGTGATTTCCTGCGGCGCATTGGATGAAAAGGGTGTGATGTTGTTTGAATTTGTCCACACGGTCACACTGGCGGCCTGCAACGGCAAAACGCAGCTCACCATCCGGTCGAAGGTCACCAAAACCACGCCGGATGCGAGCAAATATATTGGCGGCTACGAACAAGGCATGTCGCTCAGCCTGGATCGGTTGGCGGCTTTGCTCGCGAGCAAGAACGAACCGGGTAGAAAACAAAAATAATTAAAAACTATGAACACCGAAATAAACACCATCCCTGTCTCCAAAAAAGCCCTCTGGGCCGGATATATCATGAGCGCCCTTCCTGTCCTGATGTGCCTCATGGGCCTCGTCATGGCGTTGACCAATCCAAAAATGGTTCAAGACGGGATGGCCAAGACCGGCTATCCCGCAAGCGTCGCCACGCCGCTGCTCATCGTGGAAATGGTCTGTGTCATCCTCTACGTCATCCCAGTCACTTCGGTGTTGGGAGCGATTCTCTTGACTGGCTATCTCGGCGGGGCCGTCGCCACCCATGTGCGGATCGGCGAGCCGTTTATCATGCCGGCAGTGTTCGGGATTTTGGTTTGGGGCGGACTATTCCTCCGGGACCGCCGCATCCGCGCCTTGATTCCTTTTCGCTGCAACAAATCCTGAAAATTTATTTCCAAAATTCCCATGAACTGCAATCCCCCCACCCCTGCTGCCGATAACGAAATCGTCATCACCCGTGTCTTCGACGCTCCGCGCGAACTCGTTTGGGAGGCGATGACCAATCCCAAACATGTCGTCAACTGGTGGGGGCCGAATGGTTTCAGCACCACCATTGAAACCATGGACGTGCGGCCCGGCGGCGTTTGGAAACATGTGATGCAAGGGCCGGACGGCGCGAAATATCCCAACAAAAGCATTTTCAAAGAATTGGTGAAGCCGGAGAAGATCGTTTATTCCCACGGCGGCGGACGCGAAGACGGCAGCGGCCCCGGCGCAAACTTCACTGCTACCTGGACTTTCGAGGAAGTGGCCCCCGGCAAAACCCGGATCACCGCGCGCATGGTTTTCCCAACCGCCGAAGCCCGCAACATCGTTGTCAAAGAATACGGCGCGATCGAAGGCGGCAAACAGACCCTTGGACGCCTGGCCGAATATCTCCCGACCATGACCGTGGGCGAAAAAGAATTCGTCATCACGCGCACTTTTGCCGCGCCGCGCGATCTGGTCTGGAAAGCCTGGACCGAGCGCGATCGCCTGTTGCAATGGTTCGGCCCGAAAGGCTTGACCATATCCACCGCCACCGTGGATTTCCGTCCCGGCGGCGTGTTTCATTACGGCATGAAGTCGCCCGACGGCAAAATGATCTGGGGCAAATTTGTCTATCGCGAAATTGTTGCGCCCGAAAAAATCGTGTTTATCAGTTCCTTTTCCGATGAAAAGGGCGGCCTCACCCGTCATCCGATGAGCGCCGGTTGGCCATTGGAAATGCTTTCGACCACCACCTTCGCCGAGCACGACGGCAAAACGCTGCTGACCATTCGCTGGACGCCAGACAACGCGACCGAGGAAGAACTCAAGAGCTTCATCGCCGCCAAACCGGGCATGAGCCAGGGCTGGTCGGGCACGTTTGAACAACTGACCGAATATCTGGCAAAGCAGCAGAAATAAATCGCGAACGAGGGAATGGTTCGATTGAATCAGCGGCGCAGGAAAAAGCGGCAGAGGACTAGCCGCAGTCCAAGACGCTCCGCGCGTAAGAGCGCTTGCAAAATGGCGACAGCTTTTGGACTGCGGCTAGTCCTCTGCCGCTTTTTCGGTTGCACCCACTTATAATCACCAACCCGGATGACTGGCGCTCTAAATCACATCCAAGTCAATTTACTGCGCCAGCAACCGACTCTTCGTCTCGGCGGGAAGATTCACGCTGGCGAGCCAGGTCCAGGCGGTGGCATGGTCGGTCTTTAGCCAGGCGGTGGCCACGGCTTCAAGCCGCGAGTTGCGCTGATCAACCGAGCTGATGGATTGAGCCCAGGTGATGGCTTGAGGCGGATCAGTGTCGGTCAAGCGGGCGACCATCACTTCCGCCGCCGCATCGTGGGTTTGACCGGTGGGCAACGTTTCCATCCAATGAGAAGTTTCCAACGGCTCATTATCCATCCAACGCCCGATGACTTCGCGCAAGGCCGTGTCCCGGCTTTGCGCCGTCGGCAGGCCCTGCGCCCACTGAAGCGCGGCGGGCACATCGCTTTGCGCCAGGATGGGAGCGATCTCCGCGATGGCCAAAGATTGATCGGTCGGCGGAAGTTTGGGAACGAACGCGGCCGCAGCAGCAGCATCGTCCAAAGCCCAATAAGAGAACGCGCCTTTGATCGCCTCGTTCCGGGCGGCAAATTCTGCCGGCAAATTCATGGCCCATTGCGCGGCTTCGACCGCATTTTTTTGCGCCCATTTTGAGGCGATGCCGCTGACGGCGGCGTTGCGCGCGGAATCCGAAGTCAAATCCTGCGCCCATTTGATCGCATCGGACGGATCAGCGGCCGTCAAAATTTCCGCCAAACGGGCCGCGGCGGAATCCTGCTCCGGACCTTTGGCCATTTGCGCGACGTATTGTCCGGCGGCGGCGGGATTCTTCGCGCTCCAAATATCCAGGACATTATTGAGCGCAAGTTTTTGGGCGTCGCCAGCCGGCAGCGATTTCAACCAGGCGATGGCATTCTCCGGATCTTTGTCCGACAACGCGCGAACCACATCAATCGCCGCGTCCGTTTGTTCCGAACCGGCGGGCATGTGGCCGACGATGTCGGCGGCGGCCATCGGGTCGGTGAGAGTCAGTTGCTTGACACTGCCGGAAATGACCCGATCCAACGCATCGCCGGCAAGATATTGCCGGGCGAGATCGAGACTGCGGTTCGGGTCCTGTTTGGTCAAGGTCAACAGCGTGGCCTCCATCGCCACCGACCGTTCACTGTCGTCGGTCATTTGTTGCGCCCAATTGATGGCGCCGGAAAGATCGTTGGCGGCCCAATGGGACGCGAGGGCGCGGAGGGCGGTTTGGCGGGCGGGGCCGGAAGACACCAGCTCCAGCAAATGCAACGCCTCATCCATGTTGCGACGGGCAAATTGATCGAACAGCGCGCTATAAATGGCTTGATCACCGTTGTTTTTGACCAATTCCCGGGCGAGGGCGAGGGCGCGTCCCGGAGAATTTTTGCCAATGTCGGGCAACAACGTCATCAGGCCTTCGGTATATTCAGAACCTGCCGACATCTGGCGCAGATAAGCCAGCGCGGCATCGGGATTTTCTTTGAACCATTGGCGCAAGAGCCGGCCAAATTGGATGGAACGCTGGATCGGATTGGTTTCCTGCAACGCAAGATTGAGTTCCGGGGCGAGGTCAACGGAAGGATTGGTGACGGACAACAGCCCTGTCTTTTCTGCCGTAACGGATTGAGCAACGGTTTCCCCGCGAACCGCCCTCGACTCCAATCGTTGCAACCAAAAAACCGCCACCACCCCGGCGCAAACCGGAATGATCAACAAAAGTTTTTGGCGATTAATTGGCACGCTCAAATTGGCCCGGAACAAAACAACATCCGGGCCGCACGCTCAAATGCGGCCCGGATGAGTGCAGACAATGGTTTAATTGCGGGGGTTAGGCGTGCCCGTCGAGAAATCGGCCGCGTTATTGTTGGTATCGGTCGCGCCGTTGCCGGCGCGGAGATCGGAGGTGGTGTTGGACGGGGCGGGCGCAGCGCCGGCACCTTCATAGGCATCCGCCGTGCCGTAACCGACGAAATCCACCAAGTTTGAATTGCCATTCGGATTATCCACCGTCAGCAGCGTCGTGGTTTTGGTCAAAGCGACTTTGCCAGCGGTGGCGGCCATCGAAATATTGCCGGTTGCTTCGGGCGTGGGCAAATTTTGCGTTCCACCGGAGCCCGCCGCTTCCTGAATCAAATAATAGTGACCGGGTTGAACCGTGCCGCTGAGAATCGTTTCCGACCAGGAACTGCCGCTGGCGCTCGTATATTGCACGGCATAAGTACTCAAGTCCACCGCGCTGGAACTGCCGTTATACAATTCAATAAAATCATTTTTGTAAGTCGCCCCGCTGTTGCCGCCGCCACCATAGACCTGGCTGATGGTCAACGACCCGACCGGCGGATAATGATCCACCCCGCCATCCACATAAGAACGCAACGCATTCGCGATGGTCGAGGAAAGAGCCGTAAAAAACGTATAACCTGTATCGGCCTGGATGCGATTCACGCAAGTGATGTAATTCGTCCAATTCACACTGTGAATGCCGGTGATGTTGGGCATTTTAACGGTGATGACCCGGGTGCTGCTGGTGATCCGACTGAGCGCGGTGCCGCTGCCCGCCGGAACCACGACAGCGATCTTCCAGGTGTAGCCGGGAATCGAAGCCTTGCCGCTGGGCGAGATGCGCGTGCCGTCAAAGGTGCTTGGCCCGCAGATGATCAGCAATTCATTGCCCGCCGTGGCCAGAGAACGACAATAGGTTTCCAAAGCTTCCCACGGCCCGGTGTTCTGATCATCCGTTTGCGGGATGATATTGGACATGCGAAAGACCATTTTGTTGTCATTGGTCGTGTCCGTCCGGTCATCCGAAGGACACATGTGACCACGGTCATAACCTGAACTGGTGTAGTCGCCGGTCGTGACCCAATAAAAATCCGGCGGCAGATTAGTATCGGTGTAAAACGTCGTGCTCCGCCCGGAAGAACCAACATCACTGGAAGTCAGGTCCCAACTGGCCCAGTTTGGTTCGCCCAGATTATCGCTGAAGTCCAGCGCTTCCACTGCGCGCTGCACCAGATAATGATTGTGATTATTGGTGTCGGCGGTTGCGCCGCTGGGATTGCCCAATTGCATTTGCAAGTTGGTCTGAATCGTGGCCGACGCTTGCAGAACACAAAAAAACAGCGCAAAAGCGCTGCTAACGACGATGGAAGAATTCCTGAAAAGGAACGAACGAATTATAGACTTCATAGGCTGAGAAACCGAACAGGACTTTTTTTAATGGTTAAACCGTAATATCCCTACGACAGTTCAAGTCCTACGCTCCTGCGAAAAAGGCTGCAAGGGAATTGTTGAAATAAAACGCAAAAATCACGCAAACGCGGGATGTTTCCCGCCATTCAAGCCACAATGGGTGGTGTTTCAACTGAATGAGAAAACAAAATGTAGTGTTACAGTTTGGCGGAAAGGTGGGGCTCGCACCCGAGGTGCGCATCTGGATATTGTGCTGACTAGTCGTACTCGCGAGCCGGGGTGTTTTATCGGGCAATTGATCTTTTTTATCAAAATGCCCCGCGACCGTTACTTGGACTTTTTGACCTGGTCGTTTTTCTTGGTCTCAGGCTCGGCGGCGAGTTCCATTTTCAACCAATACAAAAGCGCAGGACCAAAGCAAATC
>CAIYOY010000264.1 GCA_903927905.1 uncultured Verrucomicrobiales bacterium
ATCAAGAAACATCCCGCTTACACCCCGGCCATCGGGCAAGACCTCGGCATCATCGGCGCGGACATCACCGTTGATCTCGCCACCGTCAAACCTCTCCTGACCATCGCCCTGAAAGCGGCCCATCCCAACGTCGGCTGGGTCAAGCAAGGCATGGACGGCCTGGAAATCCTGGTGGATCGCGGCACCGGCACCTTCGCCTTTCTGGCCTTCGACACCATCCCGGATTACCTCGACACCGCCGCGCTGCCCGCCCCCGGCGCGAGCGCCGTTTGGAAATACAAAGCCATCTACCGTCTCGGCGACGAACAAGTGGGACAATGGAGTGATGAGGTCAGGATTAGTGTGATGGGTTGATATTTAAAAAACCTGTTGAAACAAAGCCACAGGAAACCAAACATGAAAGTCAAAAACAAGAAAGTGAGCCAAGGATGAAATTCGAAGTCAGCGAAAGAATCGCAACCAGAGCCGGAAAAGAAGATCTTCTGAGAGGTCTTGAAGAGCAATTTAAGAAGGTGTCTGAGAGCGTTCAGCGGAACGGCGATAGCATTGTTGCCAAGGCAATTGAGGCTTCATTTGGATCGATCAACCGAAAAGACACCACAACCATTGAACTCAAGGCTACCGAAGACGGCTTCTTGGTCGTGGGAAATGTCCATTACCGTCCTTCAACAGCATTCTGGGTCATTCTTATCTTAACTTTCTTTACTTGGGTTGGCTGGTTAATTCCGATTGTCTTTTATCTTATTCAGAAGAAGACGGTTCAGAATGGCGTCAAGGAGGTGTTCACACGGGTCAAGAATGAATTCATGAATTCAGCAGGGGAAAAACCAAAGAAACAAGGGCAATCCGACCTTGATCAGCTTGAGAAACTTGGCGCACTAAAGGAGAAGGGTGTGATTACTGATGAGGAATTTCAGGCCAAGAAACGCGAAATTCTTGGACTCTGACCGTGAGGTGAAAGGCTACATCTACATTGCCGGTGCATTCGTTAATGGTTCGAAGTGTGGTGGTGGCAACCAATGGATCGACAATGACCCGCATTTTTGGACGAGTCCTCCAACATGGGGCATTTGCCGCCACGATTTTCGCAAGTGTGTGGATAAAGGCGATTATGTATTCTTTGTATTGCCTATTACCGGAAGCTGTCCGCAGATGATCTTCGCATACATGCAGATCGGCGAACCGACGATTACGCATATTGACGCTTACCGCCGCACCAATCTCCGTAGCAAGCGCATGGGTAATAAGAACCCTAATGGCAACATTCTCGTGGATACACACGGCAATTACAATCGCTTCGATAAAGGCGTTCACAAAGCAAAGTTTTCGTGCATCAAGACCAAGTATGCTATCGGTGACCCTTACAATTCCCGAAAGCTCGATAGCCGAAAGATTCGAGCGCTGGCACCTACTTTTGTTTCTAAGCTCGCCACGATTATGGGACATCGCACGTTTCCTAATCAGCGTCCCTTCGATATCATCAGCCGAAAAGGGCGCAGGTTAAACTCTCAGCAGGTAAGCTTGCTTTTAACGTGGCTTAATTAGGCCTCGTCCTTCGTACCAACCAAATTGCCCTCAATTATTGCGCGGGCGGCGGTTCCTGAACTTCTTCCCCTTCTTCTTTTTCTTCGCTGATGACGGGGGCGATGGCTTTGAGTTTGTCGGTGCCGTCCAGGTTGATCAGTTTCACTCCCTGGGTATTGCGGCCGGCTTCGCGGATTTCGCTGACGCGGTTGCGCACCATTTGGCCGCCGACGGTGATGAGCATGATTTCATCGGCGTCCTTGACGGTCAGCGCGCCAACGATGTTGCCGGTCTTGTCGTTGGTCTTCATGGTGATGATGCCTTTGCCGCCACGGGATTGGATGCGGTATTCGCCAAAGTCGGTGCGTTTGCCGATGCCGTTTTCGCCGGCGACGAGCAGGGTGGCGTCGGGGACGATGACGGCGAGGGCGACGACGGCGTCGGTTTTTTCCAGGTTGATGCCGCGGACACCGGTGGCGGAGCGGCCCATGGAGCGGACGTCGCTTTCGGGGAAGCGGATGCTCATGCCTTCGCGAGTGATGAGGACGACGTCGTCGCCGGGTTTGACGATGGTGCCCTGGGCGTCGGTTTCGCTGCCGGCGGTTAGCTTGACATCAATCAAGGTGTCGCCGGGATCAATGCCGATGGCGATGATGCCGCCTTTGCGCATGTTGGAGAATTCGGAGAGCAGGGTCTTTTTGACGGTGCCTTGCTGGGTGGCGAAAAAGATTTCGTTCGTTTGGGTCCAGGTCTGGTCTTCCTTGTTCGGGCCGGTCTTGGAAAGGACGCGAATCATCGCGGCGATTTTTTCCTCGGCCTTCAATTCGAGAAGGTTGGCGATGCTGCGGCCTTTGGCGGCGCGGCCCATGTCGGGGATTTCATGGACGCGCTCGACGTAAACACGACCGGTGTTGGTGAAGAACATCAGGTAATCGTGCGTGCTGGCGGTGAAGAGATGTTCGACGAAATCTTCGTCGTCACCGGGCGCGGTGGAGCCTTCGCGCGTGGTCATGCCGATGACGCCTTTGCCGCCGCGACGTTGGGCGCGGTAGGAGCTGACGTTGGTGCGCTTGATCAGGCCGCCGTGGGTGATGGTGATGATGACGCCTTCGTTGGCGATGAGGTCTTCGATGTTGATTTCGCCTTCGTCGGGGACGAGTTCGGTCAGACGCGGAGTGGCGTGCTTGGCTTTGATCTCCTGCAACTCGGCTTTGATGATGGCCATGACGCGGGATTCTTTCGCGAGAATGTCCAGCAGGTCGCTGATCTTGGCGAGGAGTTCGGTGTATTCCGCGCGAACCTTGTCAATTTCCAGGCCGGTCAATTGATAGAGGCGGAGTTCGAGAATGGCGTTGGCCTGGGCCTCGCTGAAAGAATAAATGCCGCTGATCAGGCGCTTTTCGTCATTGATCACGATGCCAATGGCCTCGATTTTCGCGCGGGTGAAATCGAAGGCCAGCAATTTGATCTTGGCCTCTTCTTTGTTGCGCGATTGGCGGATGATGCGGATGAATTCGTCCAGGTTGGACAGCGCGATCAGGTAGCCTTCCAAGATCTCCGCGCGTTCCTGCGCCTTGCGCAATTCAAAACGTGTGCGGCGAATGACGACTTCGCGGCGATGCTCGATGTAGCAATTGATGATCTCTTTGAGCGTGAGAATCTTGGGGCGTCCGTGGTCAATGGCGAGCGCGTTGACGCTGAAGCTGCTTTCCAGCGCGGTGTTTTGGTAAAGATTATTGATGACCACCTTGGCAATGGCGTCGCGCTTGAGTTCGATGACCACGCGGGTGTTTTCATCCGACTCATCGCGGATGGCGGAGATGTCGGTGATGACTTTTTCATTCACCAACTCGGCGATGCGTTCGACGAGAGTCGCACGATTCACATTGTACGGAATTTCGGTGATGACGAGTTGTTCACGTCCGCCCTTGAGTTGTTCGCTGCCGACTTTGCCGCGAACCTTCAGGCTGCCCTTGCCGGTGGAGAAATATTGTTTGATCGGCTCCAACCCGCACAGCGTACAGCCGGTGGGGAAATCGGGCCCTTTGACGTGTTGCATCAAACCAGCAATGGTGATGTCTGGATTATCAATCTGCGCGCAAATGCCATCAATGACTTCGCCCAAATTGTGCGGCGCCATGTTCGTGGCCATGCCGACGGCGATGCCCGTGCCGCCATTGACCAGCAGGTTCGGGAACGCAGCGGGGAAAACTCTCGGCTCAGTGCGGGTCTCGTCGTAATTGGGCACGAAATCAACCGTGTCCTTGTCCATGTCATACATCAGCGCCGCGCCCAGGTGGGTCATCTTCGCTTCCGTATAACGCATCGCGGCGGGTGGATCACCCTCAACGGAACCAAAGTTCCCCTGACCATCCACCAATCGTTCGCGCATCGCCCAAGGTTGAGCCATGTGGACGAGCGTGGGATAAATGACCGCTTCACCGTGCGGATGATAGTTACCGCTAGTGTCACCGCAAATTTTGGCGCACTTACGATGCTGCCGATTAGGAAACAGCGAAAGATCGTGCATCGCAAAAAGGATGCGCCGTTGCGAAGGCTTCAACCCATCGCGCGCATCAGGCAGCGCACGGGAAATAATGACCGACATCGAGTAATCGAGGAACGAGTTCTTGATCTCGTCGGCGACATTGATCTTCTCAATCTTCTCGTTGGCGGCAAAAAGCGGAGTGCTGGCCTTCGGCTCGGGGGCCGGGACCGGAGGCTGTGGTTCGATTGGTTCGTTTTCGTCGGGCATGTTAAAATACTTCTATTTAAAGTGCGGCTTCTGAGCCGGCGCGTCATTAAGCATAAAATCAGCCGCAGGCATTTCTTCCAGTTCGGCGATTTTCTGATTCAAGCGGTTTAAATTGATGGCAACTTCCTGTTCCAGTTTCAAAAGAGCTGGCTCATTCAGCGCAACGAGTTGCCCGTTGCGACTGATGCAAAATTTTGTGCCGAACTGTCTCGAACGGCGAATGGCATCAAGCTGGCCCTTTTGCAACGCCCGCTGTTCCTTCCAATCCTCCACGTCCAGAATGTCATCAGTCCAAACCGTGCTGGTCATAGAACCCCTCCTGCCTGGGCGATGGTGTTGAAAACAGCTTGGTCCCGGATGGCCGTGCGGCCTGCTTTATTGACTGCGATCAATCGAAAGCAATCCTGGGAGTTATCGTAAATTTTCCAAGCATCCGCGCAGGGCGAGTAAACATGGAAAAAATTCCAAACCGATCTCAGAAAGCGGCGCCGAAGGTCAGTCTCTTCCACTGGATGTCCCCCTTCCGCCATTCGCCGATGAACCCGTTCGATGGATTGTTCGGCTGACGCAATCCAGAGGAAAGTGAGTTTGATGAAATACCCCGCTTTTTTTGCGGCTTTGATCCATCGAATGGCACTTCGTCCGCTCATCGTTGTTTCCCAAGCAAAACTCCTGCCTTCAGCAATCAACCGGCTAATCCGTTCCAAGGTGAGACGGCCTGCTTCCAATAACTGCAATACCGGAGAGGGAGCCTTGCTTTCTTGAGCTATGATGTCAGCGTTGACAAATTCAGAAATATGCGCCTCTTCCGCCAAATACCTCAACGCAAACGTAGTCTTACCGGCTCCGTTTGGCCCCGCGATAATATATAGCGTTTGCATGTATGATTTGGTTCTTAAAAGTTCGCTCCCCAATTTTTAAACATCCAAATTGCGAACATTGAGCGCATTATCTTCGATGAACTGCCGGCGCGGCTCAACTTCGTCGCCCATTAGTTTGGTGAACATTTCCTCGGCTTCCACCATGTTGCTCATGTCAATGCGCAGCAACTTCCGATTTTCCGGATTCATGGTCGTTTCAAACAATTCCTTGGCGTTCATTTCGCCCAGCCCTTTGAAACGCTTGATTTGAATTCCTTTTTTGCCGGCTTCCTTCACCCCGGCGAGAATGTCGGCGATGGAGAATAGCGGTTTGGCCACGGCTTTTTCGCCTTCGCCTTCGATCAATTCATACAACGGCTGGTCCTGCGCGGAGTAATGCTCCACATTCAGACCCTTTTTGCCGAGCTGACCAAGCAATTCCATGATGGATTTGCTTTCGTGCAGTTCCGTGTGCTTGGCGCGACGGGTGTTGCCCTTCGGCTTATCCGCTTTTTCTTTCTCAAGAAGTGTTGTATCGGACTCATCGCCGAATAATTTCAAATCAGGATTGGCCGTGCCAAACGCCGCCAGTTCTTCCTCAGTGTGGAAGTAATGAACCTTCTCATCGTTGCCGTCGCGCACCTTCACCAGATGACGTGGAAGCTCATGAGTCTTGGCATTGCGATGCTCCACGTAATCGCCAAAATCCCCGCCGTGACGGCGAATGGATTGGACGTATTTATCGAGCGAGGAAAGCAATTCCAGGATTTCAACCAGTTGTTTGGCCGATAATTCCTTGTCGGTGGACAAATCCCTCAGGCGCACGTCTTCGGTGCCGAGTTGGATCAAAATCTTGTTCATCTGCGCATCGTCTTCCACGTATTCCACCCGCTTCTTGCGCGAGATTTGATACAAGGGAGGCTGGGCGATATAGACGTAGCCTTGTTTCACAAGCTGCGTCATCTGCCGGTAAAAGAAAGTCAGCAGCAACGTGCGGATGTGCGAGCCGTCCACATCGGCATCGGTCATGATGATGATTTTGTGGTAGCGCAATTTTTCCAGATTAAACGTGCCTTCGCCTTCGCCGTCACCAATTCCGGTGCCGATAGCGGTGATCATGGTGCGAATTTCCGTGTTTTGCAGCACCTTGTCCAAACGCGCTTTTTCCACGTTAATCAATTTACCGCGAATCGGCAGGATGGCCTGAAACTTCCGGTCACGACCCTGTTTGGCAGAGCCACCGGCGGAGTCACCTTCGACGATGTATAATTCCGTATTAGCCGGATCACGATCCGAGCAATCGGCCAATTTACCGGGCAACCCGCCACCGGTGAGCGCTCCTTTGCGCACCGTATCACGAGCCTTGCGAGCCGCTTCCCGCGCCCGCGCCGCCACCAAACTCTTATCCACGACCTTTTTCGCGATGGCAGGAGTCGAATCAAAGAAACTCATCAACCCTTCATAAACAATGGAAGAAACGATGCCGTCAATTTCGGTGTTGACCAGCTTGACCTTGGTTTGCGATTCAAAACGCGGATTCGGTAGCTTGACGCTCAAAACACAAACCAAGCCTTCGCGAACGTCATCGCCGGAGATGGCCGGGTCTTTTTCTTTGAGCAATTCATTGGCCTTGGCGTATTGATTGATGGCGCGGGTCAAAGCCGTGCGGAAACCGGTCAAATGCGTCCCGCCATCGGGATTGGAAATGGAATTGGCAAAGCAGAGAATTTGATCGCTGTAACTGTCGTTGTATTGCATGACGCAATCCACGAACACCTCATCCTTTTGCCGCGCCAGCACGATTGGTTTGGGATGGATCAATTCCTTGTTGCGGCCCAATTGTTTGACAAATTCCTCAATGCCGTCCTTGTAAAAGTAAGTCTCTGCCTTGTTATCCGCCCGTTCGTCGGCCAAAACAATTTCCACGCCGGGGTTCAAAAAGGCCAATTCCCGCAAACGATAGGCCAGCGAATCGAACTTGAATTCCGTGGTGATGGTGAAAATGGTCGGGTCCGGCTTGAACGTGATGAGCGTGCCGGTGCTTTTCGATTTGCCAATGACTTCAAGCTTCTGCGTGGTGATCCCGCGTTCGAAAGCCATGTAATAGACTTTCTCATCCCGTGAGACTTCCACTTTAAACCAATCCGATAATGCATTGACGCATTTGGCACCAACCCCGTGCAACCCACCGGAGTATTTATACGCACCCTGACCGAACTTTCCGCCCGCGTGCAAATTAGTCAGCACCAGTTCCACAGCGGGCATCTTAAACTTCGGATGCATATCCACCGGAATACCTCGGCCGTCGTCGCGAATGGAGACGGAACCATCCACGTGAATCGTGACCTGGATTTTTTTGCAGAAGCCGGCGAGATGTTCGTCAATCGAATTGTCCAGCACTTCAAAAACACAATGATGCAAACCGCGTTCGTCGGGGTCGCCGATATACATGCCGGGGCGTTTTCGCACTGCCTCGAGGCCTTCCAGCTTGTCAATTTTTGATGAGTCGTATTTCCCTGATTCCTCTGGCGCAGTGTTCATCGTGCAAAATTTTCGTCGTCGTTTTTGGTCGCAGAAATTGCTCAAAGACGGTCAATTTTTACCGTCCAATTTCAACCCGAAAATGTTATGAAAAAGGGTGAAGACACACAACCTTTATTTCACCTTTTTTTAAGCGAAAAACACCATTAGTTGTGGGCGGGGAAACGCCCTTCCACAAAAGGTGGTAAGGCTGTTTTTGGCAAAAAAAGTCCTTTAGCGCTGCCTGGGTTTGCCAGCGCTTTGAAGAATTCCTGGGTGAATGACGACCGGAAAAATCCGGAGGTTATTTACCGGCTTTGACCTTGGCCCAACGCAGTTTTTGGGCGGCGCGGATCGCGGCCCGACCTGCGGCGCTCATCTTTCTTTTCTTGAGCTTGGGCGCAATGCCTTTGCGCGCGGCCCACTTGGCTCTCATGCCAGCGGAAATGCGGGCACGGGCTGCGGGAGACATATGACGACCGGTCTTTCCTCTATAAGTGGAGGCAGAACCGGAAGCCAGATTGTCGAGTTGGGTTTGTAGGGCTTCGATTTGTTCCCGGATGGAAATAGCTATCTTAAGCTGTTCCAGCGAGAGGTTACTGATTGGGGTACTCATACAACCACCAGTGTGGTTTGAATCAGTAAAGAGTCAAGATTTTCGGTGGTGGCCTGTTTTAACGGAGCGCGGGTCTGTGACCCGCAGCAGCTTCGCCAAGCAGAAGATTTGAGAGTTATCAAAGCGTCTTGACCCTTTCACGCTGCTGCGGGTCACAGGCACAGTGCCAAGACATCGCTTACAGCCAGCGCCAAGACATGGCTTACAGTTTAAAAATTTTTACTGGGGCAGACTGGGGTCATGTCATGGCATACCGGTTCTTTAATCACCGTC
>CAIYOY010000265.1 GCA_903927905.1 uncultured Verrucomicrobiales bacterium
CATTCTAGTTGACTCTGACCACGGCGGATTACGTCCCGCCCACCACGCTCGCAGCCCCTTCCCCAAAACTTAACCCTCACCTATGTCCATGCCTGAACCCTCACCCATGTCCTTGCACCATACCAGACGCCCGACGCCACATGTGCTGGCGCGGGTGGCGAGTTGCGCAGGGGAGTGTCAATTGGGCCAATTCTGCTCTTGTTTTTCGGGCGCAAACGTGATTAGGTTAGATATGTTTCTGCCTTTTCGTCTTTGCCCGATAAGAGGAGTTTTGGCCGCTTTGGCCATGGTGATTTTCGGATCATCTTCGTCTTTTGCCCAACGCCCCCTTGGCACCGACGTCTCCGGTTACCAAACTTCCATTAACTGGACGACGGTAAAAAATGCCGGGGTCGTTTTTGCCTGGTCCAAAGCGACTGAGGGCACTGGTTTTACCAGTTCCTATTATTCGGGTCAGGTTACGGGAGCGGTTGGCGCTGGCATTTATATTGGGGCCTACCATTACGCCAGGCCCAGCCTTAATCCCAATATTACCGGTGCCAGCAGCGCCGATTCCGAGGCAGCTTATTTCTGGGGCGTTGCCGGTCCCAATATCAAAGCCAACGGCACCAACCTGGTGCCAATGCTTGATTGGGAGGATGTCTATGTCACCAATACGACCTTGAATGCGACGAGTTTGACGGCGTGGGCCAACGAATGGTGCTTGGCCGTTTCAAATTATGCGCGTGGCAATGGGGTGTATGATCTTCGCCCTGTGGTTTACACCGGAACGTGGTTTTCTCATTCCTCAACTTATAATGGCGGATTAACCACCGGCATAACCAATTGGCCGGACTGGATTTCTTCCTATCCCACCGGTCCAAATCCGCAGACCGGCTCACCCAATGTCGGCAACGGCAGTCCGTACTATCCTTGGACCTACTGGTATATCTGGCAATACGCCGATACCAATTGGTCGGGTGGCGATGCCGATGTGTTTAATGGGACGACCAATCAGTTTATCACCGCTTTCGTCATCGGCGCCGCCAGCGCCCCCACCATTGTCACGCAACCGTCCAGTCGCACCGTGGATCGGGGCGCGTCCATTGTGATGAAAGCTTCCGCGACCGGGGCGGGCACTGTCACTTATCAATGGCGATTGAACGGGGTCAACATTTCAGGGGCGACTGCTACTAATTACACCTTGAGCAACATTCAAACCAGTCAGGCGGGCAGTTACATGCTCGTGGCCGCCAATGCTTCTGGCACGGCGACCAGTTCTCCGGCGATCTTGACCGTCAATCCGATTTACAACACGGTATTCTCCGATAATTTTGACGTGAACTCTTCCGCGAACTGGACACTGAGCACTTCTTCAACCACCAATAATCGTGCCACTTTTGCTTATGACTATTCTGGCATTGGCATTCCCTCCGCGCCGAATTCCACCAATGGCACCACCAAGGGATTGCGTTTCGAGGCCAACCTGAGCGCGACCAACGTCGCGGCCCTGAACGCTTCGCCCAACGGTCAGCATTTCGGCGGTGATTATCGCCTTCATTTCGACATGTGGATCAACGTCAACGGCCCGCTGCCCGGCGGTGGCAATGGTTCGACCGAAGAGGTCACAGCGGGTATCGGCACTGCGGGCGGCCATGTGCAATGGAGCGGTTCCGGCATCAACACCAATGCGGATGGTGTTTGGTTCACGGTGGATGGCGATGGCGGCGTGGCCACCAATTCAACGACTCAGGGCGATTTTATGGCTTACAACGGCACCAATCCGTTGGCCGCCGCCGCCGGCAACTACTGCGATACCAGCGCCTTGGCCCGGACCTGGGCCGATACGAATTACGCGAATGTTTTCCCCGGCGGCCAGACCCCGCCGGCCTATCAGGTTTCAACTTATGCCCAACAAACCGGCGCGCTCAAAGTCGGCACCGTCGGTCTTGCCTGGCGCGATGTGGTGGTGAACAAAACCGGCAATGTCATCACCTATTTCATTGATGGCCTGCAAATCGCCTCGGTCACCAACGCGACGCTTTCCGCCAGCAATATTTTCGTCGGTTATTGGGATCCGTTTTCTTCCGTCTCCGACAACACTAATCTGAGCTTTGGTATTATTGACAATGTTAAGGTGGAGACGCCGATCACCGCGCCCTCGATCAGCTCCCAGCCGCAGAGCCTGACCGTTTTTCCGACTTCCAATGCCGTTTTCTCGGTGACCGCCTCCGGCACGTCGGTGGTCTATCAATGGCAATATAATGGCGGCAATATTTCCGGCGCCACGCTCAGTTCCTACACCAAAACCAACGTGCAAACCAATGATGCCGGGAGTTATTCCGTCATCCTGACCAATCTCAGTCTGTCCGTTACCAGCAGTCCAGCCATTCTGACGGTGGTGGTTCCGCCGGCCTTCACCACGCCCTTGACCGGAGTGACCAATCTCCTTGGCAGTACGGTGAGTTTGGCCGCGCAAGTCACCGGTTCCCAACTGGTCTATCAATGGCTCTTGAATGGCACCAACTTGCCCAATGGCGCGACCGGACATGGTTCGACGGTCGCTGGCGTTACGACCTCCAACTTGACGATCACCAGTTCCGTCTCGGCGGATTCAGGTTCTTACACCTTGGTCATTACCAATATCGGCGGCACCGCCAGCAACACCGCGCTTGTTTCCATCACTAATATTCCACCGACCATCACCACACAGCCGAATCCGGTGTCCGTGGGCGCAGGCACCAACGCCGTATATACGACGACCCCTGCGACTGGAACCCCAACCCTGACCTATCAATGGCGCCGAGGCACCACGGCGTTGACCGGCAGCCCCCACTTGATCGGGGCCACCGGCCTGGCCTTGACGGTGAAGAACGCGTCTCATGCCGATGAAGACAGTTACAATGTAGTTGTCACTGGTCCGGGTGGCACCGCCACCAGCGCGAATGCCACCTTGTCCGTGTATGATGCGCCGACGGTTACTTCGATCACTGGAAACCAGACGAATGTTGCCGGTTCGTCTGTAGTTTACACCGTTATCACCCCCGGCACTTCGCCCGGCTATCAGTGGAAGAAAAGCGGAACAGTGCTGTCGGATGGGGCTAATATTTCCGGAGCGTTGACGGCCAGTTTGACGCTGCTAAATATTTCCGCTGGCAGCGCTGGTTCTTACACTGTCACGATCACCAACATCGCGGGCAGCGCGAATGGCGGCCCCTCAACTTTGACCGTGTCGGCCGGGCTTCCCCCGACGATTCCAGGGATTTCTCTTGTCGTGACGAATGGCACCAATTTGAATGTGGCGGCTTCCTTCACCGGTTCAGTCGGCACTTTTCAATGGAGCGCGAATGGTGTGAACTTGACTGATAACGGCACACATATCATCGGAGCCACCACCACCAACCTCACCATTCAAAACGCCACCTCGGCCGATGCCGGAACTTATACTCTAATCGCGACCAACGCCATGGGTAGCGCCACCAACAGCGCAATTTTCACCGCGCCGCAGGTCACTGTGCCGCCGACTGGTATCACCGCCAATGTTGGTTCCAGCGCTGCGTTCAACGTCACCGCCGTCGGCACACCGCCGCTCAGTTACCAATGGCTTTTGAACAGTGCCACCGCCAGCGGAGCGACCAACGCCGCTCTCAGTCTCTCCAATCTTCAGCCTGGCCAGGCCGGAAGTTATGCCGTCGTTGTTTCCAGCCTCGCCGGTTCCATCACCAGTTCCAACGCGATCCTCCAGTTGATCAACTTGCAATTTGCCCGTTCCACTCTGCTGCCCGACGGCACCATTCAACTCAACCTGAATGGCGCGCCCGGCAGCAATTATCTCCTTGAGGCCACCACCGATCTCCTGGCCCCGTGGACGCCAGTGACTGCCTTGTCCAATGCTGGCGGCCTTTTCTATTATATTGACACTACCGCCACCAATCAGCCGCAGCGCTTCTTCCGCCTGAGCGCCCCGAAGTGACCTGAATATTTATTCTCGACCTTTCCCTGTAAAAATCCGATAGTACCGTCAAATATTATGAGCAAACATGTGTTAAACCGCACGAAATGTTACTTGGTCGGCAACATCGAAAACAGCAACGCCCCCGGTTCCTGGCGCAATCAGATCAAAAAAGACCTGAAAAAAACCGGCATCATTTTCTTTGACCCGCTCAAAAAACCCTTCATGGATTCGGTCGATGAAGACAAGGAACATATCGCCCGTTTGGTCAAACTTCGTTCCACCGGCAAGTTCAAGGAACTTTCCAAGATCATGAAGAAGATCCGGGTGGAAGATCTCAGC
The DNA here is from genome assembly GCA_903927905.1 of uncultured Verrucomicrobiales bacterium. Lineage (GTDB taxonomy): Bacteria > Verrucomicrobiota > Verrucomicrobiia > Limisphaerales > Palsa-1400 > CAIYOY01. Next base: position 4,274 of record CAIYOY010000265.1, read on the forward strand.
CTCGTGGACCGCTCGGATTTCATCATCGGGCTGGTTTCCGCCAAGACCGCTTCCTGGGGCAGCGCCGAGGAAGTTTTCTGGGCTAATCGCATGAAGAAACCCATTTTCCTGGTCATCGCCGAAGGTCGTCGTGGTTGTCCGTTTTGGATTTTCGGCACACTGCCGGAAAATCAGATCTACGACAGCATCGAAGACGTGATCAAAGACATCAAAGCTTTGGATAGTGGCAAAAAGAAATTGGACATGGGCCGCTGGAAAATTTTCCGCAAAGAATACCGTTAAGAAACGGAGCGCGGCTCTGTGAGCCGCAGCGGGGTGGCATGGAGTTGGTTTTAAATAATGAGCATCGTTTTGCTGGCCGCATGCTGCGGCTCACAGAGCCGCGCTCTGGGTTTAAATCCCCAAAATCTGATTCAACTCCGCAAAATCCCGGATGATGTGATGGGCCTTCCGTCCCACTTCCTCTTTCTTCGGATTGAAGGCCACGGCCAATCCCACCTGCTCAAAACAGGAAATATCATTCTCATGATCGCCCACGTGGCAAATTTCCTCGGGCGTGACACCGAATTTCTGGCAAAGCTGCGGGATGAAAGTATGCTTCTCCCACGTCGGCACCGCATAATCGCAGGTGCCGAGAAAAATATCATTCTCCCGATGCAGCGTGTTGCAGAAACAAAAATCCATGGAGTGATCTTCCGCCGCTTTCTTTCCCACCATATCAATGCAGCCGGATAATAATCCGCGCACCAGTTTGCCTTTGGTTGCCGTGAGAAAATCCACGACACCGGGCGAGTAGGGGATGGGATAAAGCACCTTGTGCGCCTGATGCGAATGGAGCCCTTTCATGTCCGCGCTGTCTTCCAAGGCCCACTTCTTATTCGCATCCTTGTCCTTGTAATAGGTTTTCCCGCGCTCATCCCAAACTTCCTTAAACCCATAGGCAAATCCGAGTGCATCCCAGCTTGAATGAAATTGGCTGCCGATATTGGTGTAGGCAAAAAGGCACCCGTCGCCGTCAATGCTGACCAGTTTGATTTTGCGCTTCATCCGGACGAATTATGCCGCCTGCGACTGCGCATGACGCGCCAAAATCTTTTGCTTGCGCATGACGAGAAGCATCGCGCAGCCCCCAACCAAGCCGAACAGCACCATGATCGGATACCAGGCACTCCAGCCATATTTGTCCAGGAGCTTGCCGGTCAAAGGCAACGCAATGGCTGCGCCAAAATATTGGAAGGAATCAATCACCCCCGAGGCAAACCCAGCCATGCGGCGTCCCCCGATATCCATGGGCGCAGCCGCGCCCACGATGGAGTGGGTGGCGTTGACACAGAAGGAAATCAGGATGAGGAAGGTGCAGCCGATGAAAATGCCGGTGCTGGTTGGCCCCACCACCCCGGACCACATGACGATCGCAGCGATGGCCAGGATGATACTCAAAAGAAAATACAACCCCATGGCCACA
>CAIYOY010000266.1 GCA_903927905.1 uncultured Verrucomicrobiales bacterium
CCTCGCCAATGGAACACCAACCCAGAGGAAACTTTGGTAACATCTGCCGTGAGGCAACGTGGGGAATTATAGTTGTCGCTGATGAGGAAATATAATTGTCGTTGACGGGACCGGCGCGCGGCGCCGAGACCATCGTTGACGGCGGGGGCATTGATGCGACCGTGGCGATCACCTTTGGCACCTCGAATGTGACGATCAATGGATTTACCATCACGGACAGCGGCTTTGACGGGAATTACAACGGCGGCGTTTATATGACAGCGGATGTCACCGGCATTGATATTGTCAACAATGTCATCACTAATAACACCGAGGGCGTTGCGGTCGCCTGCGCCGGCGCTTGCAGCATCCGCACGAACCTGATCACGGCCAACAACACGACCACCGGGCCGTCTTATGGCCCCGGGATTGATGCTTGGGCGGGTGATACGGATCTGACCATTTCGGACAACGAGTTCAGCCTGCACACCCAGGGGAATCCGATCCTGCTGGAAGCGACCGCCGCCAATCAGCACACTAACATCGCCATCGTTCGGAACAACTTCCATGATAATCCAAATTCTTCCGCCATTTATGCGCTGGGCATCGCTAACGGGGTCGTCTCGCAAAACCAGATCACCGCACCCTCTGCAACCTGCCTGAGTCTCTCCGGCGGCAATAATACGGTGACGGTGACCAACAACTTCTTTTCCGGCGCTGACCGTGGCATCCGGCTCGAAGACGCCGGTTACGACGCTTATTACCCGGGGCAAGGGTTGGACACCAACAGCAACATCCGGATTTATGCCAATAGCTTTGTCGGATTCAGCCTGGTGCCCGGCACAGCCTACGCGGTGGGCAATGAAAGCGGTTACACCAGTCCCTCCCTTGATGTCGCCACCAATTGGTGGGGCGATGTGACCGGTCCGACGGTGACCGGAAATGTGGGCGGCAACGGTGGCGGGATTGATGGTTCGGTGTCGTTCAGTCCCTGGCTGGGCGACGGCACGGACACCAGCGCAAACGCCGGCTTCCAGCCGAATGCAGCGCCGCTTTATTACCCGGTGGACAGCATCCGTTTCTCAACCCAGCCGGCCAATGCGATCATCAACCAGCCTTTGTTGCAACAACCGGTGGTCGAAGTGCTGAACGAAATCGGCGGTCGGGCTTTGCAGTTTTCCGGCGCGGTGACCGTGGCTTTGGTCAGCAATCCGGGTGGAGCGGCCTTGACCGGGGACACGATGGAAAATGCGGCCAATGGTCTGGCCACGTTCACGAACCTGACTCTGGATCAAGGTGGAAACGGCTATACCATGAGTGCTGCGGTTTCAGGATTATCTCCCATCGTCAGCGCGCCGTTTGTCGTGCTGGTTCCGGCCAGCATCACCACTTCGCCGCAAAGCACCAATATCCTCTTTGGGCAGACCAACACCTTCACCGTGGTGGCGGCCGGCACCGCGCCCCTGTCTTATCAATGGTACTTCACCAATGACGTCACGCACATCGTCTCGCTTCTGCCCGGCCAAACCGGGGCGTCATTGACCCTTGGCCCGGTGACGTTTGCTTCGGCGGGCGGGTTTTATGTGACAGTGAGTAATTTGCTGGCGGCCCCGGTCAGCGCGGTGGCGCAAATGAAAGTTTTTTCGCCTCCGGCCATTTTGACGCAACCAGCCAACTTCAAGATCGTTGCGGGCAACAATGCTGTTTTTACCATCGTGGCCGCCGGGACGCCTCCGCTCAGTTATCAATGGAACAAAAACGGCTTGGCCATCACTGACGCCACCAATACCGCGCTGGCTTTCACCAATGTGCAGGAAATCGGGACCAACAAATACACTTGCACCGTGACCAATGTCGTCGGCACGGTCACGACTTCCACCGATCAGGGCCTTTTGGTGGTCACGAGTGATCTGGCCCGTCCGACCATCACCATTCTGTCGCCGGTAAATAATTTTCGCCGCACCAATGGCGGGACTTTTTCTTTTGGCGGAAATTCTGCGGTGGCCCCGGATTTTATCCTGGCCGGCACGGTCGCAGACAATGGCTTGATCACGAATGTTACCATTCAACGCATCTTCCCGGCCATTGATCCGCCCGTGGCCGCGACTCTCTCCGGCACCGCGCCCGGTGCAAAAACATTTACCAATACCGTAACGATGGTTGATGGAACCAACATCTTTCATATCTGGGCCACTGATTCCGCCGGGAATAAATCCACCACCAACAGCCTGACCGGCTTTTTCTCGCACCTGTCGTCTTTGACCATCCATCTGGTGAATGGCGGCACCGGCGCGAAAACGACTCCTTTTATCGTTCCTTCCCCGGAAATTTCATCAACGCTCCGGGCCACCAATGGGGCGCAATTAGTTCTTACCCGGCCCTATGGCGTGACTGCCGTTGCCGGGCAGAACACCATTTTCAGCAACTGGACCGATGGCAATAACACCGTCTTGACCAATGGCCCATCGTTGATATTTCAGATGTCTTCCAATCTGGTGTTGAATGCCAACTTCGCCACCAACCCGATCATCGCCGCGCATTTGCAAGGAAATTACAATGGCTTGTTCACCAACGCCGCTGGCATCCGGGTGGAGACGGCGGGTTCGATCGCTAATCTCTTGGTCACCACCAACCGTACTTACAGCGGTCTGCTCGGCTTGCAGGGCAAGTCCTATACGCTGGCTGGAAAATTCGACCTTGCTGGCAACGCGACCAACACCATCTTGCACACCGGCGGCAATTTGACGGTGACGATGAGCCTGGATTTGACCGGCGGAACCAAGGCGATCACCGGCACCGTGGTCTGCGCTGCGCCCGGTTCGTGGACTTCCACTTTACTGGCTGACCTGGCCACTAATAGTTTGCCCGTGGCCAATGCGCGATGGACCACGGTCATACCGCCGACGGCGGGTGCGCCCGACCAGACCCCGGGCGGATCCGGGTATGCGACAATCACCAATCACAATGGAACCTTGACCATCAGCGGAAAATTGGCGGATGGCGCGGCTTTCACTCAGACGGTGCCGTTGTCGAAAAATGGAACGGCCCCGCTTCATTCGGCGCTCTATATGGCCGGGTTGTTGGAAGGGATGCTGGATTTTTCCAGTGGATCGCCGGTCGGCCAAATCACCTGGATCAAGGAAACCAGCACGTTGCCAACTTATGCTCAAGGAATCACCAACGAAGTCCAGGTCAGCGGGGCGCTCTATCATCCGCCGGCGACCGGCGTGCCGGCGCTGCTGTTGCCGGGTAATCTTGGCACGATCACGCTCGATCCGGCGGATCACGGGATTGGCGCGCAAGCCGACCAAGTTCTGGGGTTGTATTGGAGCATTAAGATCAGTTCCTCTTATCTCATCTACACCAATCTGGGGGCCGATAGCGTGACTAACAAGATCAGCGGTTCGATTGATCCCAAAACAGGGATTTTGACCTTCACCTTCCGGCCAACTGGTTCGCTGGTCAACAAGACTTGTTACGGGGTGGTGGATCAGTCGGCGGTGACCGTTCAAGGCGCGTTCATCGGCATAACCAATACCGGCGGCCTGAACTTGCAGTAATCGGAAAATGTGTTTAATTAAGGCGTCAGTAAAATTTAAGGCAGGAAAACTAAAACTAAAAAAGCATGGAAATCATAGTCAGGACTGGAGCACAAAAAGCAGAGACTCCCAAGGCTGGACGGTGGATTGGTTCGATCCATTGGCGGGTGACTGTTGAAACCGAAGACGGCAAAACGTTTGAGAGCCTCATGCTCTTTCGCAACGAGCCGCCAGCGGATGAAATAAAAAAATTCTTTGAACGCCGCCGCGAAATGTTCCAGGAATGTGCCTTGGCCGGCGCCAGGTGATCTTTATTTCACCTCGGTCACCAGCAAATCATCAAACCGGATCGGCGTGCCCGAATAGGGGCTGCCCCAGACTGAGGCTCGGCCATCGGTCGGCGCGTTCTTTTCATCCCCGCTGATCATCCATTCTTTCGGCTCGGCCTCGGATTGCGCCCAGGCTTTGCCTTCGATTTTCCAGGTGTGATCGGGCAGCTCGCGGACTTGCAGGCGAAGTATGGTCCAGGAATCGGATTTCCAATCGTAGGACACGCTGGTCAGAACATCATCGCCTTTATAGAGTTCCAAGGCCTTTTTACCCGGAGAGATTTTTAGTTTATATCCGCCCACGCCGTTGAGGCCGATGCCGAGGGTGGGGAAACGCCGACCTTTGCCGGTGCCGTAAATTCTGGCGGAGACACTGACGCCGGAGTTTTTGGTCGGGCCAAAAAGCAGTCCAAAGGTGTCGAGCGGCGAGCCGGGGAGTTCGAGGAATTTGTTGCCGTTTTCTTCTTTGACGGTGAAGCCGCCGTCTATGACCAGAAAGTCATCCGGCACTTGATTGACGGTGGCTTTTTCAAAATTATTTTCGTAGAGCGGTTTGACCGGCTCGGCCAAAGCGGAGACGGTCGCGGATAATAAAATAATCAGGAGAGTTTTCATTCGTTGTTGAGAGCTTTAATCAATTGGCCGCGCAAGGCAAGTCGAGCCGCCAGCCAGGTCCAAACCATTCCGCTGGCCAGCATCAGGCTCAAGGTCAGGATGAGGTAACGGTAGGAAATCGTGGAAAAAACCGGCGCGAGCGCAATCAGGGCGGAGAGCAGACCGATCACCAGACCGCCCGCCAATAAAGCGGTGTGTTCCGTGAATATCAGACGGCGAATGACCGGCGGACGATAACCGACGGCGAGGAGGAGGGCGAGTTCGTCGCGGCGTTCGAGGACGTTGCGCAAGACAACCACGCCCAAGCCGGCGCTGCCGAGCAGGAGGCCGAGTCCGCCGAGGACTTGGAATGTATTTAAATAAGTATTTTGCACCGCATTAAAAGCATTGAGCCGTTCGGCCGTTGCTGTCAGTTCCAGGCCCCGATCTTGCAAGGCCCGGGAAAGAGTGGCGGCCACCGCCGTTGCTTCCTTGGACGGAGCATCCACCAGGAACATTCGATATCCGCTTTCGTCGGGGAAATGTTTGACGAATTCGGCTTCATCAATGATCAGGCTGCCTTGCAGAATCGAATTTTCCAGCGACCCGACGATTTGGAGTTTGAAGGTTTTTCCATGAGCATCGGTGTAGTCCAGGGTGTCACCGACTTTTTTGTGGAGCGAGTATTCGAGTGAGGTGGCATCGGCGATGGCGGGGACGGCGTCGCTGCGGTTGGTTAAAAGTTGCCATGATTGGCTGGCCTGTTCGGTGAAGGTAAAAGCTTGGCGCGACTGGAGGGATTCAGTTTTGACGCCGAGGATGCGCGGAGTTTGGGGATGGTTAAGATTGAGGCAACTGGCGTCGTCGCCGTCCCGCACGCGCAATGGAACGATCGCAACGCTGTTTAGTTGATTGGATTCAAGGCCAAAGAAATCACGGCCTTCTTTGCTGTTGAGATCTTGAATGATCGGGAGGGAGGATTCGCCGATGAAGGCAAAGTCGCCAGTGCCGGACGAACGTTTTTGACTGTCACGAGTGGCATCCAATTTATTCGCTTCGACGGCGACGATCAGGAAAATTCCGCTGGCCAGCAAAGCAATGGTGGCCAGGCTGCGTTTTGGGCGAAGGGTGCAATTGCGCCAGGCCAGTGCGGAGGAAGTAAGGCTGGAGAATTTTAGACGGCGCAAGAGGACGGCGGCCGCGGCCAGACCGGCGATGAGCAGTAAAGTTGCCCCACCGAAAAATGCTTCAACGACGGAGCTGTCGTGTTCTTGGAAAGCGCTGGCGATCAAGCCGAGCGCACCCACCGCGCTGCCGATGGCCAGCCATCCGGCCCAACGGCGTTTTGGTTTTGATTGTTCCAATTCATGGCCGCGCTCCAATAATTCGCGCGCGGGCCGTTTGCTCTGGCGGCGCAAGGCCAGCCAGATCACACCGGTGCTCATGATGACCGCAGACAAAGCCCCGACCGCCAGGGTGGTTGCTGTCACATGAAATTGCAACGCAGACTCGGCGACGGCCGCGCTCCAAATCGTGGCCAGTCCGTAAAGGATGCCTTTGGCATATAAAATCCCGCCAGCGACACCCAGCGCGCCGCCGATCAAGGCGATGATGGCTCCTTCCAGCAACAGGGCGCGACGCACCTTGCCGGGACGCCAGCCCAACGCCAGAAGCAGACCGATCTCAGTGGCGCGTTGTTCCAGGCCGAATTGAAAGAGCAAGCCGAGCAGGATAAGCGCGGCAACGATCAGGAAAAAACTAAAGGCGAGAAAGTATTGCCCAAAATCTTCCGACTGCGTGCTGGCGGCGAGGGCTTGGGCGCGGACGGGTTGAACGGTGAGGCCAAGGGCTGCGGGATCGAGTTTCGATTGCAGCGTGTCTGCGATTTTCTTTTTTATTTCCACGCCGCCGGGGAATCGGATCGCCGTAAAATTACCGAAGCGATTGGCCCACATCTTTTGCCCGGCCTTGAGCGTGACGAAAGCTTTGGGTGTGCCGCGAAAATCTTTCCAATACTGTTCATCCTTGGGCCGGATTTTTTTCATGTCAATCGGGAAACCGGCGTCCCAGTTTTCTGTTTTCTCGGCCTTGGCCAGCCCGGGAAAATCAGGCATGAGCGTGCGGTCGTCGGTGATTCCTCCCACTGGTAGAATGGCCCGGACGCGAAAGGTGTCGTGCTTTTCTTCCAAGCGATGATTGGCTCCGATGATAAAATAAGTCAGTTGAATTTGATCGCCGGGTTTCGCCTGGAGATCGTCGGCAAGCCATTGGGTGATGAGAATTTCATCGTCTGGCATGTCCGTCGGGACGAGCGGAGCGCTGGCGGCGGTGACCATGGAGTAGGGCGTGGTTTTTTCTCCGGCGCGGAGTTCGTTGACAAAGTAAGTTGAGATGTATTGCGGGGTAGGTGACAGACCGTTGAGTGTCTCAATCACCGGCGGATCTATAAAAACTCTGGCGCTGCGCAGTTCCATTCCGTCCGGCAGATCACGCAATTGCAATTCGGCATCGGCTGGAGTCCAGTGCTGACGGAACTGGTCGGCGGGATTAGCGGCGGACGAACCGAGGAGCAATAAGTTGGCTTTACCGGCGAGATCGAGATTGGCTTGCAGGAATTTGAGCGGGACAAAAGCATTCAAGGGCGCAGCCTGATTGGCTTGGAGACTGAACCGGCCCAGTTCCGCCTCCGAAATGATGGCGCTTACCGGCAAACGGAAACCGGTGGAGACATCTTCCCTCGGCGAAATCGGCGCTTCGGAGGAGAGCAAGGAGGGTTTTTGGACTCGCAGCAGAATGGTGTCCCCGACGTTAACGTGAAGCTGGTGCGCGAGTGGAGCATTCAACAGCACGGTATTGGAGCCGGGCGGAAGTGGTGAGACGGGAGTCAGAGCCAATTTCCAAAATCCCTCATCCACACCCAGCACTTGCACATGATTGGCGCGGGCTGTTCCATCGGGACTGGCAGCGATGCCGGGCAATTGCAGGGCCGGAGCGGCATTGGAAAAATCATTGGCCAGCGCCGCCCGAAAAAAACGATCGCGCGAGGCGAGGGCAAATTCCGTCCGGCCCAAACGATTCAATCCCATCTGCCGCAAACTTTCGCGCACCGAATCACCCACGGCGAGTGCGCCGACCAGGACCGCCGCTGCCACCGCCACGCCCAGCAAGGTGCCGATATGGCTGCGCGCATAAAAGCGCAGGCTGCGCGAGAGCAGTGTTGCGGATTTCAGATTGCGGATTGCGGATTGCACGCCAAGGCCAGTTTAGCGCGATGGAAGGGGACTGCAACCAAAGTAATATAGTTGGGGGTGGAAAAAGTCGTCAACCCGTCAACCTCCTTCGCGGTTCGTCACATCGAAGCAGCCCACCAAGCGTATTTTTTGCCTTTGCAGAGCATCCTTATTTGGCTATTTTTTCCACATGAGTACAGTTCAAGAAATTGAAGCTGCCATTCCCCAGCTCACGCAGCCGGAACTGGAACAGTTTCATGCGTGGTTTGAGGAATATGTGGAAGACCATCTCGAACTCACGGATGAGGTGAAGGCCAAACTCGACGAATCACGCCGGGAAATTGCCGCTGGTCACTGCACCACCCGCCAGCCTCATTGAATAATGGCCGCTGCGCTCCAGGTTTGGTCGCACACATTCGCAAAGGCTTTTGATGTCTTGCCGGTTTCGCTTCGTAATCTTGTGCAAAGAAAAGTGGATGAAATGGGCCTGCGGTTGGAGGCTTTTCCACATCAGCGTTTACAAGGCCGGCAGGAATTCAAGCTGAGGGCGGGCGACTACCGCGTATTCTACGAATTCGACGCCAAACTGGGACGCATTTACCTCCACTACGTTGGTCACCGCCGCGAAATCTACAAGCGGAATTGACTTTGCTTGACATCGGATTTTCTTGAGGTTCAACCTCGTGACTCTTCAAGTTGCCGCCTGTTTCAACCCATTTGCACCTGGAGAAAAGTTGCCGGACCGTCCGCTTGCAGCAGCACATTTTGGCAACAGGCGGGTATCAAGCAGAATTGTCCGGCGAAAAAAATCTCAGGTTTGGGCTCGGTCACCACGCGCAGACGGCCTTCGATGATGCCCAGGATTTGCATTTTGTTATCCGGCAAACGCAGGGGATCGCCCGCGCTCATGCGGCGCACACTGGCGTGAAAAAGTTCATTCTTCACCAACGGGCGGACCTGGCTGGAACCATCGGTCGAATACCGGTCGGGCAACAGGGCCGGCTCGAAATCTTCAAAATCTATGCTGGCCAGCGATTGTTCGATGTGCAGGTCGCGCAGCTTTCCGCTTTTGGCGTCCACCCGGTTCCAGTCAAACACCCGGTAGGTCGTGTCCGAGTTTTGCTGGATCTCAAAGATGACATTTTCCGCGCCGATGGCATGGACCCGTCCGCTGGGCAGAAACATGGCGTCACCGGCCTTCACTTTGAGGCAGTGAAAGCAATCGGCCACGGTTTGGTCGGCCAGTTTTTTTTCAAACTCCGCCCGGGTCGTCCCTTTTTTTAAGCCGACAAATAATTCCGCCTTCGGCCCGGCTTCGGCCACGTACCACATTTCCGTTTTTGGCTCGCCGCCCAGTTGTTTGGCGAGTTTGGCGGGGGGGTGGACTTGGAGGGAAAGTTTGTCCTGCGCGTCGAGGATTTTGATCAACAACGGAAATCTCTCCGGCATCGGGTTCATCGGGCCAAGCAATTCGACGCCGCGTTCGCGCATCAACCAGCGGATGGTTCGTCCGGCGAAGGGGCCGTTGGAGATGACACTTTCATCGCCGGGCCGGTCGGAGATTTCCCAGGATTCGCCGATCGGGCCGGTGCCGGGCAATTCCTTGCCGTAAAGCCGCGCCAGATTGCGCCCACCCCAAATGCGTTCCTTGAAAATTGGCAGGAAAGTCAGTGGGTAGAGCATTGGAATATCTAAAGCTAAACTCAGGCGGCGGCGGCGGTTGGTTCTTTCTTTTCCAGGAATTGCCCGTAGCCGCGAAATTTATCGTAGCGCGCTTTCAACCGTTCGCTCACCGCCATTTTTTTCAA
>CAIYOY010000267.1 GCA_903927905.1 uncultured Verrucomicrobiales bacterium
GAAGGCTGGCTCTTGCCGTCGCCAATGGCACTGGAAGCACCATTATGCTTTTCATGGATTCAACCAATGCTTTTTTTGATCTTGTGTCCACCCCCTCCACCGGCCATACCCCAACATCGGTAATATCTCTGGATATCAATGGAGATGGGCGTCCGGATCTCGTGGCTGCCAATGCCGGAGATAATAGCCTGATAATAATGACCAATGCCGGCAACGGAATATTTACCTCGAACGCTGTCTATTCCGTCGGTTTATCTCCCCATCAGGTTATCGCAACGGACATTGATAACAACGGAACGTCCGACCTGATTGTGGCCAATACTGGCGCCAATACTCTATTGATCCTAACCAACAATGGCGTTGGACTCTTTGGTTCCAATGCCACCTATGTCGTCGGGAACACCCCTATTGCAGTGGTCGCAACGGATTTAAACGGAGACGGCAAAGTAGATCTCGCGTGCGTAAATCCGGCGAATCCCAGCCTAACCGTTTTGACCAATGACGGAACCGGCAAATTTGCTTTGAGCGTCACACTTTCCATGGGCTACCAGGATGCGCTTATCGCAACTGACATCAATGCCGACGGGAAATCAGATTTGATTGTCGGTGGCGGTGGCCTGACTGTTCTGACCAATAATGGTACTGGCACATTCACATCCAGTGGAAGTTATTCAGTGGGCGGAGCTATTGTTTCAATCGCAGCTGCGGACCTAAATGGCGATGGCAAGTTGGACTTGGTTTGCGCTATCCAAGATCCCTATATGCTAGCCGTCTTGACCAATAATGGGGCTGGTCTTTTTGCCCTCAGCACCAATTTACCAATCGGACCAAGTCCCCATAGTGTATTGGCCGTTGATGTCAATGGCGATGGCCTAGTGGATTTGATCGGCGGCGGCGGCGACGCCGCAACCATCTTTACCAACAACGGTCACGGGAATTTTTCCTATTTTACATCCTTGGGAACAGGCTCCGTCCCAAATTCTATGATCTTTACGGATATAAACGGAGACGGTTGGTCTGATCTGATCTTTGCCGCTTCCGCTGATAATCACCTGACGATCTTGACCAATAGCTGGGCATCTTTCGCCATCCTAGCATTTACTCAACCGCACTTTTCGCCGCAATCGGGCTTTCATTTTAACCTCAACGGCCCGACCGGAAAGACCTACATCGTGCAAGGTTCAATTGATTTGACCAATTGGGTTTCCATCCAAACCAACACCAATTCCATGCCGATCTGGTCAACGCTGGATCCAGCCACGAATTTCGATCACCGCTTTTACCGCGCAATCGTCAAATAGCCTTCACTGCGGGCAATTACTCTCTTGATTTGTGGCGCAGCCGTTCTACCTTTCGCGCTTATGTCTGAGACGACAAATACGACAATTTTAAACCCATTGGCTTCCACGGACCGTTTTGCCCAACGCCACATCGGCCCCAGCGCGGAGGAAACCGCGCAGATGCTGGCGCAACTCGGCTCGGCGGACCTGGATTCGTTCATCGCCAAGGTCGTGCCGCCGCAGATCCGCCTCAATACACCGCTGCAAATGCCCCATGGGTTCAGCGAACATGCCGTGCTGACCGAACTCCGCGCCATCGCGGCCAAAAACCAGGTTTTTCGCCAATTTATCGGCATGGGCTACTCCAATTGCGTCACGCCGCCGGTGATCTTGCGGAATATCTTGGAGAACCCCGGCTGGTACACGCAATACACGCCCTATCAGGCGGAGATCGCCCAGGGCCGACTGGAAGCGCTGCTCAATTTTCAGACCCTGACCAGCGAGTTGACCGGCCTGCCCATCGCCAATGCCTCCCTGCTCGATGAAGCCACGGCGGCGGCGGAAGCGATGCACTTGTGTCAAAACGTGAAGCCCGACCGCACCACATTTTTTATTTCCGAACTTTGCCATCCGCAGACCATCGCTGTCGTCAAGACCCGCGCGAAACCGTTGGGCATCCAGATCGTCATCGGGAATCACGAGACGTTTCAGTTCAACGACAAGGTGTTTGGCGCGCTGGTGCAATATCCGGCGACCAACGGGGAGATTTATAATTACGAAAACTTTATCAAGCAAGCGCATGCCGCCGGAGCCTTGGTGGCGGTGGCGGCGGATCTGCTGGCGTTGACGTTGTTGCGTCCGCCCGGGGAATTTGGCGCGGACATGGCCGTGGGCAGCGCGCAACGGTTCGGCGTGCCGCTCGGTTACGGCGGGCCGCACGCGGCGTATTTTGCGGTGAGCGACGCGCATAAGCGTTTGATTCCGGGCCGGCTGGTCGGGGTGTCCAAGGATGCCCAGGGCAAACCCGCGATGCGTCTGGCGCTGCAAACCCGCGAGCAACATATCCGCCGCGAGAAGGCGACGAGC
>CAIYOY010000268.1 GCA_903927905.1 uncultured Verrucomicrobiales bacterium
ATAAACCCTGCAAAGCCTGCCACGGTTCCGGTCGGCGCGAACGCACTTCCAAAATTAAAATCAAAATTCCGCCCGGTGTGGATACCGGAGCCCGTCTTCGTTCCACCGGCAATGGTGAAGCCGGGGCGCGCGGCGGTGGGCATGGCGATCTTTACGTCATCCTTCATGTCAAAGCCCACGAAATATTTCAACGCGAAGGCGATGACTTGATTTGCAATGTCCCCCTCAGTTTCGCGCAAGCGACCCTGGGTGCTGAAGTCGAAGTCCCCACTCTGACCGGCGTGGCGCAAATCAAAATTCCGCATGGCACACAACCCGGCACGGTCTTCCGCCTTAAAGACAAGGGTGTGCGCAATGTCCAGGGGTATGGCTGGGGCGATTTGCTCGTCCGCGTCAGCGTGGAAGTGCCCAACAAATTAAATGCCGCGCAAAAAGCAAAGCTGGAAGAATTCGCCAAATTGTGTGACGAAGACGTTCATCCGATCAGCAAAGGTTTTTTCAGCAAAGCCAAAAGTATTTTTCGCTAAAAATGGGAGCGCGGCGGTGCTTCTTGCTGCTGCTGCGTAGCGCCGACTGGCAGTCGGCTGTATCGCCGATTGTTAATCGGCAGGGGTCATATTGGAACAAGCCCCTTAATAATTTGTAGCAGTGTACGGATGCGCCCGAACGCGGCTTTTAAGCCGCTTCAGCATCGCCAGACCAAATAATAATATTAGTCATGCAACGGTTCTATCTGGATCCCAAGCAATGTCAGGCCAATGTCTTAACCCTGACCGGCCCGGAGGCTCATCATGCCGCCGCCGTGCTGCGTGTGCGGCAAGGCGAATTGGTGTCGGTTCTGGATGGTGCTGGACAGATTTTAGAATGTGAAGTTCAGGCAGTGGATAGAAAAACCGTCTCCTTGCGGGTCATCAAAAAAAACTTCATCCCTCCCCCACCCTGTCAGATCACGCTCGCCCAAGCCGTGCCCAAGGGAAAAATTCTCGAGTCCATCATCCAAAAAGCGACCGAACTTGGGGCCGCCCGGATCGTGCCATTACTGACTGAACGCGTCACCACGCAGTTGGATCATGATCGAGCCGGGAACAAAGCCGAGAAATGGCAGAACGTGGCCCTCGAAGCCATCAAACAATGCGGCCAACCCTGGCTCCCAAAAGTCGAAGCGCCGATGAAGCTGAATGAGTTTCTGGGTCGCCAGGAAAAATTTGATTTGTCTCTCGTCGGCTCGTTGTTGGGCGACGGCCAGCATCCCCGCAAATATTTTGAAGCTCTGAAACAACCGCCTGCCACCGTCTGTCTTTGGGTCGGGCCTGAAGGTGATTTCACGGCCACTGAACTCGATGCCATCCGGGCCTCCGGCGCGAAGCCGATCACCATGGGCCATCTCGTCCTCCGCGTGGAAACCGCCGCCATTTACGGCTTGTCAGTGATTAATTACGAACTCCAGTCAAGTTAGAGCAGTTTAAATAAAAGTGTAGCCACCAGCACAGGCCGCGCCTACGGCGCTAAAGAATTCAGCCATACGGCACTATAGACAGGTCGGCCCTCTGGGCCTAAAAAACGGCTACGGTATTAATAGAAACGCTCTAGTATTTTCGAGGGAAAATCTCAGTCGTCCCTGCGGGACTTTGGTGGTTTATCGCCAAGACCCGGCATTGAAATGCCGGGCTATTTTCGTCAGTCCCTCCGGGACAAGGTCGGACACACTGCGCTGATAAAATCACTCTCCACTCTCACCCTCCCTTCACTGCACCTTATTCGTCAACCAGCGTTGAAACGCTTCTTCACCGAGAATCCGTTCCAGTGACTTTTGCTGTTCCACTTGCGTAGCGGCCAATGCTTCCACCTTTTCCTCATTGCTCATGGTGTCATCTGAACGTATCCGATCCATCTCCGTCTGCGTCAGCCGATTGATTTCATAGATCGGTTGCACGGCTGCCGGTGGCGCGCCGAGTTGCTCGACCGTGGATTTGGAAGAACGATAAACCGGGTCTTGGTTCAATTGATACGCCTCATACTTTTCCGGGCCCATCGCCTGCCGCATGGCGTCATCGGCCTGGGCGCGTAACAAATCACGAACTTTCAGTTGCGTGGGGTCGTCTCCGCCATAGTAATAACCCGGCTGCGACATGATCGCATCCCGCGCAGCAAATATTTTACGAAATTCATCCGGCGTGGTGTCTAACCCGCGCATTTTTTCCCGCAATTCAATCGCCGTTTGCGAGTAGCGCAGCAGAAACTCCTCCAATTGTTGAGGGTTCAGAATGGGCAACAATTCTTTGCGTGAATCCATGCGAATTTTGGCCAACTCCGCCGGGTCCGGCAGTTTGTTAAGCAAGCGTTGCGCCTCCAGATAGTTCTCAATCCTTTTCTCCGTGCGCACCGCAATATCATACACCGCCTGCTTGGCCGTCGGGGACAAGTCGCCCAGGATTGGACCGGTCAAACTGATGGCTGTGCGGGCTGGCGGCATGGCGCTGGCCTCCACGTCCCAACCGGGGCCTAACAACCGTGTCAACAATGCGATCCGTTCCGCCTCCAAGCTTTTGATTTTTGCGGTCGCTTCCTCCACCAACTTCGCTTCCGGTTCCGACCGCCACCATTGCTGGTCGGCGGAAATCACCTCGGTCACCCGCCGGTGAAAATACAACTGGTTGACATCGGCCACGATGATGTCGCGAATGGTCTGCTCCGGGCAGCCGATAGCGCGAAGGTTACTGATATAGGTGACGTAATCCGCCGATTCCACTTCTTCCCAGGTGAAATTGACATGCCGCACGACGACGTGGGTTTTGGTGGTGGTATTGGTCGGCCACTGGGCGCGGGCGGAAGGCGGGAGATCAGTCGAGATCGTTCCCGGGCGATGGCCAAAGTACCAGCCGCCGGCCACGCCCAGAATCAATCCTGCTGTGATCAAGAA
>CAIYOY010000269.1 GCA_903927905.1 uncultured Verrucomicrobiales bacterium
AGTCTCCTCACGTCGTCTCCTACAAGATAAAGAGAAACGCCGCTCTGAACGCCTTGACGGTCAGGGACGACAAAGGTGGGGTCGTTTTCCCTGCATCCTTAACCACGGCTTACATATCTGTGGGCCCACGCAGGAGGGTTCACGCGACATCCCGAGATAATGCCATTGTCGGCGGCCCAGCAAAATGCTACATTAAACCCATGACAATTGATTACACCGTGCAAATTTGGGCGGAGGACGGTCAGTTCATCGCCCACGCCATGCCTTTGGACGTGGCCAGTTCCGGTGCCACGCCCGAGGCCGCGCGCCAAGCCGTGGACGAAGCCGTCAGTGTTTTCCTGTCCAGCGCTGCCAGCCACGGAACGCTGGCTGAAGTTTTGGAAGATGCCGGTTATCGCATGGTTGACAAGGCTTGGCGCGGTCCGGCTTGGTTGGGGGTTGAACAACACAGCTGTCTCGCCGTGGCCTGATCAGCGGCAATGCCCAAGTTTACCCCACAGCATTGGCGCACGGTCGAGGCGGTATTCCTCGCCGCCGGGTTTCGATTTGATCGTCAGGAAGGAAGCCATCGCACTTACCTCAAAACCGGAGTCGCCCGTCCGGTGGTTATTCCAGCCTATAAAGATGTCCCCGTCTTCGTCATCCGCAACAACCTCAAGACCGCTGGACTTTCCCGCGACGAATATTTTGCATTGCTGGCCAGGGTCTAAAAGTGATTTTGCGTCCTATGCGCGTCTTCGCGGCCATTAAAATTCCGAGCATCCTTCCCTTCTCGTAAATTCATAAAATTCGCAGATCACCATCCTTTTCCTTTATCCGTCAAACTTCTTTGCTACTCTTACCCGGTCATGACTGGACCCAATGAGAATCGTTCCGCCGCGACGGATGGTCGCGCCATTCCGCCTGAATCAGGCGGGAGTGTCCCGGAGATTCCGTTTCGCCACGTCCTGCTTTTGCTCGCTTTGTTGACTCTCGCCATGTTTGGCGATGTTTTGTTGGCGGGCGGAAAAGTGGTGCTGTCCGCCGAAGGGACGGACGGCATCGGTCAGTTGATCCATTGGCGTGAATTTGGCTTCCGCGAATTAAAGGCCGGCAACCTGGCTTTATGGAATCCTCATTGTTACTGTGGCCTGCCTTTTTTTGGCAGTTTTCAATCCGCCCTGTTATATCCGTTAAATGTCCTGTTTTTGATTTTGCCTTTGCCGGTGGCGTTCAATTGGAGCTTTGTCTTGCACGTGTATCTGGCGGGCGTCTTCACCTGGCTTTGGGTGCGGAATCGCGGCGTCCATTCGCTGGCGGCGCTGCTGGCGGCGTTTATTTTTATGTTTGGCGGGCCGTTTTTTCTGCGCGTCTTTGCCGGTCATTTGGCCCATCTTTGCGTGATGACTTGGGTGCCTTTGGTTTTCCTGGCCATTGACCGGATCATCGCCCGGCCCACCCTCGGAGGTTTCCTGCTCGGGCTGACCAGTGTGACCATGACGATTCTGGCCGGCAATCCCCAATATGTCTATTACCTGGCGCTGGCTGCGTTCCTTTATGCAGTTTTGGAATTTTTCCGACTGAACCGAAGTCTTAAAGTTCTTGGCTGCCTGTTGGCTGTTTGTCTCGGAGCTCTGGGTTTGGCCGCCGTCCAATTACTGACCGGCATCGGCGAACAATCCGAAGGACTGCGCGGACCGGGGTTGCCCTATGACTTTGCCAGCATGTTTTCGTTTGCGCCGGAAAATTTTCTGACCTTGATCGCCCCGTATTTTTTCGGCGACTTCAATACCAGCCCTTATTGGGGGCGATGGTATCTCTGGGAGATGTCCCTCTATATCGGTGTTCCTGGTTTGCTCTTCGCGCTCTACGGCGCGTGGGTCGGAAAGGGGCAGGGACGAAGAAACATTCTCATTCTCCTCGGCGTTTTGATCATCCTGTGCCTCGGCGCCTACACGCCGCTTTATCACGCGCTGCATGCCTGGCTGCCCGGTTACAACAAATTCCGCGGCTCGGCCAAATTTGCTTTTCTCATCCAACTATTTTTGGCGCTGCTTGCCGCCATCGGTTTGGATCATCTGCTCAAGAGCCGCCAGGATGATCGGAGATTGGTCAGGGGCAGTTTGATGGCCGGAGGAGTGCTCGCGCTGCTGGCCGGGATTATTAGTTTGACTGGTTCATCTTGGTTGCGGGTCATGCAATTTCTCGAATCCACCGGCCAGGTTTATACCCCCCAAGCCCAGCTTGAAACCCCGGCCTTTATCGCGCAAAGCGCGGCCGGCTCCGGGCAAAGTTTGGGGCTGGCCGCCGGAGGTTTTTTCATGCTGGCGGTGATTTTATGGCGGTCCCGACAATCGCCGCGTTGGAGTTACGGCATTGTTCTGCTGGCTGTGGTTGAATTATTTTCCGTCGCGCGCGGCTCCATCGCCATCTTCGCTTATGCGCAAAGGGTGAACCCGGCCATCAGCAATCTGGTGCGGCAACATCCCGGCGATTATCGCATTTTGAATCTGGATAATCCCACCAGCGACATTGCCATTCCCGCCTTTGACGTTTGGGGAGAAGACCCCGGATGCCTCTCTCGTTACGGGCAATTTCTGGCTTTCACCCAGGGGCAAGACCCGAACAAGGTGACCCAGGCACTGCCCTTGCGTCAAACCCACCCGCTTTTTTCCATGGTGCGTTGCCGTTTTGTTTTTGATGTCGGCAAAGACGGGGCCGTGACCGCCACCGAAATGAAAAATCCGTTGCCCCGTTTGCTGCTGATGGAGCAATGCCGAGTTTTGACCAATCGTGACCAGATTTTTTCCGCCATGGCGGCCCCATCATTTGATCCTCGAAAAGAAGTCATTTTGGAAACCAGCCCCGATCCTTCACCCAAGCCCGGCGGCGGGGAGGGGACCGTTAAATTGCTGGAGAACTCGACCGATTTTCTGTCCATCCAGGCCGATTTGGCTGCCCCAGCAATTTTGTTGATAACCGACACTTACAGCCGCAGTTGGCGGGTGATTGCTTCGCCGGGCGCGCCGCAGCCGCGCTACGAAGTGTTGCCGGCCAATTACTGTCTGCGGGCCATTCCGCTCGCCGCCGGCCATCATCAATTTCGCCTGGAATATTCCCCGCGTGGTTTTCGGATCGGCAAGTGGATTTCCCTTGTTTCCCTGCTGATTTACCTTGGCTTGGCGGCGGTTTTTGGGATGAAATTTTTTAGAGCAAGAAAATTGGCGGGCGCGGGTCTTTGAATTATTTCTTTTTCCGCGAAAACATTCCCAGCACTTTTCCGGCAAAATCATCTGAAAGTCCAAACGTTTTTTTCATCACGGAATACCAATGCACCGCCTTCTTATCCAGCCAGATCAAGGTGGCTGACTTGGCGCCTTCTCCCGGACGGGCCCGATAATCGGTCGATTTGGCCACGTAATTCGGGTCGGTTTCAATGGTGTAATAGTAAAGCGCCAAACTTTTCCGCGTGACCCCTTCCGGAAATTGGATGGCATCGGGATAACCATGATAGGAAGTGTCGTCGGTGTTAAAAACCGCCGCTTGATTGACAATGGGCGGGATTTTGGTCACGCAAGCTTTCATGCCGCGATCCCACAATTCCAGTTCGCCTTTCCACGAGGGCTGCCAGCCTTCGTTCAGATACAAGATCAAGTTCACCCGCCGATGCCAGTTTTTCTGGTGATGATGCATGGTGAAATCCGCGTGCATGTTGAGGAAGCCGCCGCGTTCCGTCTGGTGCATGCCGCCGCCTTCCAGGCTGGGATCGGCGATCAACCCCGGAATGCCGGTCAGTTTCGACATGAATTCCGTAAAACGCGGGCTGTTGAATTCATCAATCACCCGGCCGATCAGATCAGGAAATTCTTCGCGCTTGGTTTTGCCGAGTTTGTTTTCGTTGTAATGTTTGTAATGAATCCAGGAGATGTCGCCGGGTTTGGGGAATTCCGCCACCAATTTGGCGATGATTTCCTGTTCCAGGAAATCGGCCAGGGCGATGCAGGGGAAAGGGGCGGACTGTTGATATTTCCGGGAAAGTTCCGGCAATTGGCGTTCCCATTTTTCGTAGGGAAAAAGTTGCGTTTGTGTCGCTTGCATCTGGATATGGTTGCGAGGCAGGACTATATCAGTGTCGTGCGCGGTTGCAAACAGGATTTAATAAATTATCGCGTCAGCGTAAAAACTTCAGCCGCTTGGCCGCAAAAACAACCATGCGCAGCAAAAGCCAGCCGTGTTTCCAACGGGAAATGTTCGTTTCTCCATAAGTCCTGGCCCGATAACGCACCGGCAAATCCACGATGCGCAGATTTAATTTCGCCGCGCCAAAGAGCAGATCAAAATCCCCAAATGGATCGAAGTCGCCAAAATATGAACGATTGCGGGCAATCAATTCATAGTCCGACCGGAATAATACTTTGGTGCCGCACAAGGTGTCCTTGATCTGGCTGCCCAACAACCAACTGAAGGCGAGACTGAAAAATTTATTGCCGATCATGTTGAGGAAACGCATGGCCTGATTTTCCATCGGATAAACCAGCCGGACGCCGTTGGCAAATTCGGTGGTGCCCGAGCGGATGGCTTCGTAAAATTTCTTAAGCTCCTCCGGCGGCACGGTCAGGTCCGCGTCCAGAATCATCAGAATATCGCCAGTCGCGACCGCGAACGCTTCGCGCACTGCGCCGCCTTTTCCTTTGGTGGTTTGCTTGAGGATTTTGATGTTGCGATGGGGATATTTGGCGGCGACGCGCTGGATTTCTTCCCAAGTGTTGTCTTTGGAATGACCTTCGACAAAAATGATTTCCGTGCCGAGTCCCAGTTCTGGTGTTTGTTGCACGGCAGTTTCAATATTACCCGATTCATTGCGCGCCGGAATCACCACCGAAACAGAAAAATCCCGACCCGCGCGACCGGTCGGACGAGGACGCGCCACGACAAAGATGGTCAAACAAAAATGTTTGAAAAACGGGGCCAGCCACCGGTTGAAAATCGTCTGCAACAGCGGCGTCTGTACCGGCCACAAAATCCGTGTTTCTGTCTTCACCACTTCCCAACCCGCCAGGTGCAGCAGATTTTTCAAATCATCCAGCGACAACCAGTTTTGTTGCAGAGTGGGGGCCTTCAGGTTCAGTTTTTCCGCCACGGCCAGAATCGGCCGCCACAACATGTTGAAACAATTGATCACCAGCCGTGTGTTTTCCTGCGCACAGCCGCGCGCCTGTTCCAGCGCCGCCTGCACATCGGCTAAATCATTGACCACATCGGACATGACAATGTAATCAAATTTTTCCGTGCTGGAAAAGTGGGTGATGTCCGAAACGTGAAATTCAAATTGAGGGTTGGCCTTTTTTGCCAATTCCACCATGGCCGGGCTGAAATCCACCCCGACGCCTCGTGTCGGCTGCACCGCCGCGAGCACGTCGCCGGGGCCGCAGCCGAGATCAAGCACTCGGGAACCCGCTGGCACCAGGAAGGAAAAATAATTATTGATCAGCCGGT
Source organism: uncultured Verrucomicrobiales bacterium (assembly GCA_903927905.1). Taxonomy (GTDB): domain Bacteria; phylum Verrucomicrobiota; class Verrucomicrobiia; order Limisphaerales; family Palsa-1400; genus CAIYOY01. The sequence goes on from CAIYOY010000269.1 coordinate 5,476, forward strand.
GATACGACCGTTGCAAATCCTGCGGACGCACCGTGGCGCGTTCGTCATAGAATTTTTTGCGGTCGATCATCCCCGCAGTTTGGAAAGAAAATCAGTCCGAAAGCGAGGCAATTTCTTGCCTGCCCAGACGATCTGCCTAATCTTGATCCAGTCAGTGGCCCCAACGGCCTTTGCCCCAGACCCAATCGCCTTGCAGCATATCTTGCGTATGGATTTTTGAATCCTTCATCGTCACCACTGTTCCGCCATCGTCCGTTTCATTCCAGCCGACGGAATAGAGGAGGAAATTACCATCCGACTGGACGTGATAGATGAACGGCTCGCCGTTAATGACGTCATGCGGTAATTTCTGGATGAAACGCGGCGTGAGCGCTTCCAACGTGTCTGGATATTGTCCTTGAGCGAGGCGATGTCTTTCCAGCGCGCAGACGATCAGCGCCATGTTCAACGCGTCCTGTCCGATGGCCACTTTTTGGCCGAAGCGCTCAATTGCCGGAAAGAGCATGCTGGAAATAACGCAATGGTGCAGAAACGGGTGGTTGGAAAATTCTTTTAACATCGCCTCAGTGGCCTTATGGCTCTCGGACGGGCTGATTTGCTGAGTGATCGGATTGAACGGCTGCATGACCGAGGCAAACAGTCGGTTGTAATTGAGTTGTTCAAAATTATCCCAACCGCGCGGAGCAAGATACGACAGGGCATGGCCGAGAAATGATTCAAGACCATTGCTTTCAGTCTCGGGGGATTGCATCTCACGCAATAATTCCCAATCGCTCTTGGCCGTTTTCAACCGTTCGAAGAGTGAATTGCCCAGAAAATCACGCTCGCCGTACAGGGCGGTGTTGGCATCGGTGATGAAGTCCGTCTGCCCGAGGAGCATTTGCAGCGTTTGCAGTTCCGCATCAGACCAAGCGTGGGTTTCCAGTCCTTTTTGCAGCGGAACCATGGCGATGTGCAGATCGGCGAGCCTGACCGCTTGCGAAATGATAAACGGCTCGTTTTTTATCGAACCGACGAGGCGAAGCATCACCCCGATGTCGCGCAAGGCGTTTTCCTTCTGACCCAGCGCCAGTTCGGCGGAGGCCCGATACCGAAACAATTGGCAGAGCTTTTTCATCACGGATAGATGGGGTAAAATGATGTTAAAGCCGACATTCGTCCCCTCGTAAGAGAGGTTAAATCGCGAAAATGGTCGGCGCGAAGCTGTCTCCAACTCCGCCATGATGGGGCCGAATGATCGCATCATTTCCATTATCTCTGCTGCCTGGGTGTTGGTTTCGACCTTGTTGAGAAATTCTCCGCCGAAATCGCGGATTTTAGCCTCTGCGTTTGTGTCCCGGGCCATTTGGGTTCCGGGAATGAAATCAAACAGCGGTGCCAAGAAAGGCGTCATTGCAAAATTCTGGTCGTCCGGCACCTTGGCGGGGATGAGTCGCTCCCGGTCGAAGCGCTCGCCCTTGGCCTCCTGGGCGTGCTTGTAATTGAGCCAGGCTCTGCGTCCGCGCCAGTTTTCCTCGGCTTGCAGCAGGAATACCAAAGTGACCAGACCGATCAGGCCGAGCAAGGTGCGACGCAAGGTGCGCCAATTAAAAAATCTCTGTCGCAACGAAAGTTTTTGGGTGGGATTTTCCATAGTATATTAAGTTTAACCAACCATTTGTTTGGACCGAATGTCACTGCGTGTCCGGTTTCGAACCGGCTCTTCCGCTTCAGACGTGCCGCCTTCATCGCCTCGCAGCAACTGCGTCAGCAACCGGTTCTGTTCTTGCAATTCTGCCATTGTCATCCGGTTGACAAGGGTGGAGCCTGCCATCATCAGGCCTTCCCCGGGCGTGGAGAAATTCAAAACGGCGATCACCATCCAACATCCGGCCATCCCCGACCAGATCCGGCGCGCGGGCCAAATCAATTCCAGCCAAAGCTTCCACGGAATGGATGCTTCCTGCGATTTGCCTGGTGCGGTCGGAACTGATTGTTTCCGAATCAGATCAAGCTTGGGCGAAATCGCCTGGTGCTTCTCAAATAAAATTTGTCTGGGTGTTTTCATGTTCGTTCTTCCTCATTATTTGCATCTGGCGGAGTGCGGACATTCCTGTCCGCAGCAGCGTGATTCGCGCAAAACGCGTCGGAATTAACCTGAACCAGCCATGCGCGTAAACCGGCTGGATATAACCAAGCTCTGTGTCCGTTCCACCTCGCTGCGGACAGGAATGTCCGCACTCCGTAACTGCTGGTATATAAATTGACAGCGGTGTCATGTTCGTTCCTCCAAAAGTTTTCTTAATGACTTCCGCGCGTAATGCAGCCGGGATTTCACGGTGCCGAGCTGGCTTTCGGTGATCGCCGCGATTTCCTCCAGCGAAAAATCTTCCACATAATGCAGCAGCAGCACCGAGCGTTGGGGCAGGGGAAGCTGAGCGATCAATTCCATAAATTCTCCCTCCTGTTCCTTGCGCAACAACAATTCCGCCGGGCTCGATTCATATTCCGTCTCCGGTTGCAAATCTTCGTGGTCTGTTCCCCGGTCGCGCGTTGTCCGACGCCATTGTTGGATGCACTTTTGATGGGCAATGGAGAAAAGCCAGGAGGAAAATTTTTCATCGCGTTGCAGGGAGCCAAGATATTTGACCGCGCTGACAAATGTCTCCTGGACGATGTCGAGGCTCGTTTGTTCATCATGGACCAACTCAAAAGCATATACATATAGCGGCAGTTGGTAACGGTGAAAGAGAATGTCCCAAGCCTCCGGGTTTCCGGTTCGGGCCTGCCTGATCGGCAATGGTATTTCCTCTGACACTACCAGCATCTATAACTGGTAGAATGGGAAGCGCCAGAAAAGGTTCAATGCCTGATTAAAAACTTACCGTAAAACTGCCTCGACACCGTGTTGTTTCCGTCAATAAGATGGCGGTAATGTCGGAATCATCCAACCATGCCTCTGCCGCCGATGCCAATACGTTGGTCGGCATCGTCGTTCCGGCTTACAAGGAATCGGACAATATCGCCCGGCTGATCGGCGAGATCATGACTCATTTGCCGGAGGCGGAAATCATTGTGGTGGATGATTCGCCGGATTTGGGCACGCAACAAGCGGTCGAGCAGTTGAAACATCCCCAGGTCAATGTCATTCATCGAACGTCGAAAGGCGGGCGGGGTTCTGCTGTTTTGCTGGGCGTGGAATACTTATTGAAGAAAGGGCGGCGGCCCATCGTGGAGATGGATGCGGATTTTTCTCATCCACCATCGCAACTGCCGTCCTTCGTGCGCGAATTGAAGGAGCGGCAATTGGACTTGCTCATCGGCAGCCGTTATGTGGCGACCAGCCGGATTGAAAAATGGCCGGTGAAACGCCGCTTGTTTTCGAAATGCGCCAATTTCGCGGCCCGAACTCTATTGGGCGTGCCGGTGGCTGATTATACCGCCGGTTTCCGGGCCTATTCATTGCCTGCTGCCGAACTGATCGTCCGAACGTGCGGTCGTCGCGGCAAGGGCTTTATTTCTCTCAGCGAAATTCTGGTCAACGTCTATTATCACGGCATGAAGGTGGGCGAGACGCCGACGGTTCTGGTTAATCGCACGCGCGGCGAAAGCTCGTTGAATTATATCGAGATTAAAAATGCGTTCCTCGGCCTGATCAACATTGCTTTGCTGCGTTTTGAGCTTCAGCGTAAACAACGCCAGAATGGAAAATGATGTCTTCGTCGTGGCAGGCCGATTAACAATCGGCGATACAGCCGACTGCCAGTCGGCGCTACGTAACAATACGGCGTATTTATGAGATGGCTTCCAAGTGACTTGCAAAAAAAATGGCTGGTCCAAATGATTCCGGCTGTCTTGTTCCTCTGGTTGATGCTGAATGGCGTCCTGGGACTGCGGTTTGGGCAGCATTGGGATGAAGGTCTTTTTGTCCATCAAGTTTGGAAGGCCCAGCAAGAGCATACTCTGTTGCCGCATGAATATATCTATCCCTCTTTTAGTTTTGATGTTGTCCTGGTGGCGACAAAAATTTATCAGACGCTTGGTGGGAGCAATGATTTTCAAGTCTGTCTCCGATTTATTTTTCTCACCATTACTTCGCTCACCGTGATCTGGGTGTATCTGCTGACCCTGAAGATCACCAAAAATCTTTTGGCCGCAACCGTGGGCGGGCTGGTGGTCTGCGCTTCTTTTGAGCTCAGCTATCACTCTCGTTGGGCCGTGGCCGATGGTCCGGCGGCTCAATTCGCCATTCTTTCCACTGCTGTTTTGTTTTGCGATGCCAGTCGAGGTAAAAAACTAATTTTTAGCGCCTTGATTGCGGGAGTTGCGGCCGGAACGAAATATACCGCAGGGATCGTGTGTCTTAACATTCTCATTTTTATCTTCCGTTCAACGTTTGGCCTGGGTGCCAATTGGAAAACAGTGACGCGCGAATTGTTGATGCTGTTCGTGGGTTTCTCCGTGGGGTTTCTTCTGACCACCCCCGGCGCGGTGCTGGAGTGGGTTTCGTTTATCGTGGATATTGGTTTTCAACGCAAGGTCTATGCCAGCGGTCATTATGGTCACACCGTATCGGCCGGTCTGGAACATTTTTGGAAAATCAGTCAATACGTTGGTCTGGTCTTGTTCGCCAAAATTCCTTTTGTTTCGTTGCTGGTTTTATTGTTGGCCGTAACCGGAACCGTTTCGGCCTGGGTCAGAAAGGAATGGGATCAATTCGGCTTGTTTATTGTCATGCTGGCTTATGTCATCTATGTGTCCGCATTTCGCGCCATGATTGTCCGAAACCTCCTTTATATTTTGCCGTATTTCGCGGTCCTGGCTGGAATCGGTTTTGCCGCGATTTCGCGCAAACTCCCCTCCGGTAAAGTGTCCGTCCTATTTCCATCGGTCATCGTCCTGCTGCTCTTGTTTTCCTGCGCTCAAGTCATGGCCGCTTCCTTGACCATCTTCCACAAGCGCGACCTTAACCTAGCGGGTGAGTTGGAACGATACGTGAAGCAAAACCCTGATAAACAATTCGCCTTTTCTCCCGGAGCAGCCGCCTTGATCCATGCGCCACCCAACAAACCCGCGCCTGCCGCCAATGTTTATGCTGTTTATTTGAAAAGCGAAAAACCGGCCCCGGATTCGGTTTCCAACCGCTACCACCATTTCGAAAAGGTCATCGGCATTGAGGATGTGAATCTGGATTACTACGCGGATTGGAGCGGTGATGACCGGATTATTGTGGAGAAGTCCGTGGTTCCTTGATCACCGCGCGCCGGAAAAGCGGCAGAGGACTAGCCGCAGTCCAAGACGCTTCGCGACGAACGGGCGTCATCGCGGCCAAATCGATTATCAGTTTTGCTGGCCACATACTTTTTCTCCAGCACCACTAAAAGCCGAGTGGCGCAGAGCAGGGGAATAAGATCGCCCAACTTATCCACCCCGGTCATCACGGGCAGCAGCGAGGTGGGATATAACTGCGGCTTCCCGTAACCGCCCGAAGCGACGTAAGAGATCGCGGAAAACCGTTTCGTCGTTACCCGCCGCCAGTCAGTCAATAACATATCATAATCAGGTCCGCGAAAAACTCGCGTGGCATTGCCTTGTCCGCTGTAATAGCGTGACTGGGGTTGGTCGCTCGTCCACGTGATCTTCTTAAAATAACCGACCGGCTCATGATGAAAAGCGCCATAGACCAGCCAGCCCAGCAGGCTGATGGCCGGTTCAAAAATAACCAATCGCCCGCCCGGAGCCAAAACCCGGTGAAACTCCTGCAACGCCGTCCCCGGAAATTCCAAGTGATGAAAAACATCAAACAACACCAGATTGGAAACCGAACCGTCTTTGAAACTGAGCGCATACGCGCTCTCCACCTGATCTATCCACGGGTTGGCAAAAAGGTCCGTACAAATACAATCCGGCACCACTGTTTTCAAATTCCCGCAGCCCGAGCCGATCTCCACCACTTTGCCGGGCAGGTCCCGCCGCAACTGTTCCGCGATCAAACCGTAAAACCGACGATACACCTCTTGCAGCAGCGGCTTTTCCCGCCACCGTTTCAGGTTCTGTTCGATTTCGATCTGATGTTGGTCGTGCGAAGTCATTTCATTGGTCCCGCCAGCCTTCAAACCGGATGACCGAAGGCGCCTCAAAATAAACCCGCTGTTGTTCCGGCGGCAACAGCAATTGCACGCCCTCGCGCGCGTGCGTGTCAAGAAAATGGCTCAGATTCACCGTCCAGGCGTATTCATAAAAGGCGTCCACATCATGCCCGTTTTTCCAGGTGGCGTCGTCGGTCGGTGCCGGTTTCAATTCCGGCGGCATTTCGCCCGGCCCCAGCCGTGTCAGATCGCCCACCACCCAGACGCGATGGTTGGCGCGCAATGTTTCCGTGATTTTATCCGTCACGCGCCGAAGCGATTCGGCCGGTTGCCCGGTCATTTCATTCCAGAAAAAATCGTAACGATGGATCGAATGATCGGCCAGCGGCGGCAGCGTCTGCCATGAGGTCGGGCCGTGGTAATAGCGGGCAAAACTGACGCCGTAATACCAGGGGTTGGCGATGATAAAATCCTCCTTCGCGGCGGCCGTCTGTAATTGTCTGGCAGTGCCATCCATGTTGGTTTGCAGGAGAAGCAACATCTGATGGGCGGGAAAAAATAAATAAATCGCGAGCGCCAAAGGCAAGAACACCTGGCTTCCTGTGGTTATCCACCTCCACGCTGGTCGGCTGAGTGAACCGCACATTTCAAACAGGACGGAAAAAATAACCTCCAGGCTGACCGCCCAAACCGCCATGGTCGTGATGTAATACCAGGGACTGGGCCGGACCCCGGCGAGGATGAAAAAAATGGCCGAAGCTACAGTGCTCCCAAACACAGCGGCCCAACCGAAGAGGGCCCGTCTTTTTTGTTTGGCGGGAAGTGTTTGCGCGAAGACCAAAAGATAGAGTCCGCCCAGGAAACCGATCGCGCCCAGACCCAGCCAAAGCCAAACCAGAAATGGCGCGGGCGATCCCAGCGCGCTTGAGAGCATGGGCCAGGCCGTGGCCCAGGAAAAGGGCATTCGCACCGGCCTGTCAATCAAAGCAGTTTGCCGGATGATGCCGAGATAGGGCAGCAGCGAAAGCGCGGCCGGAATCCCCAGGGCCAGCATCAGCGCGGATTTTTTCCACACCCGGTCGGCGGCATAAACCAAGGCGCCCGCGCCACCAATGGCGGCCAACAGAAAGGCATTGCTGTAAAGTGTCTGCACACTCAGGATTCCGGCCAGCATGGCGACCACGATGCGACCCGGCGTGGCCGATTCGACCACCCGCCAGATGGCGCCGAAGGTGAGAAGAATAAATAACATTCCCAAGCCGTAGGCCCGCAATGAATCGCCGCTGCGGATGAGGACGACATTGAAGCCAATCAAAACCAGAGACCAGAAGGGTGGGGTGCGGAGGATGACCCTGGCGTTGAACCAGAGCGCGCCGAGTACGCTTACGCCAGCGAGGAAGCCGAAGACACGCAGGCCGAAGTCGTTATCCGCGCCGACCATCGCCGCCCAACCGCGCAAGGCGACGAAGGGCAAAAGGGGAAAGGCTTCAAATTTAAGGGTGTGCCAAAGCTGGCCGAGGGAGGGCAGGGTGGCCACGGACATGGTGTTGGCTTCGTCCCGCCACAAACCGCCAGCGTGGCTGAGACCGGTCCCGTGCAAGGCCACGATCAGGGCGGTCAGCAACAATGCGACCGCCCATTTTACCGTGCCGAAAGTGAATTTGATTCTGATACCCACATTGGTAATAAACATCCGCCATCCTTCGCAACTGAAATCACCGGTCGCCCGGTTCCATCCCGCACATTAAAAAAATTTTAATTCTGCGGTTGACCCGGCCTCACCCGGTGATTAAGGTTTTGGCGATCACTGAAAACTGCTCAACCCGATATATTTATGGTAATTTTATCGCCGCGATGACTCTTGCCTAAAAGGCGCTCCCGGTTGATTCCCCATCAGTTTCAGAAAAAAGCCCAATTTCAAAACCCATGAAAAAACTGTCCTTGCTCTTGCTCGCAGCCCTGACCTTTGGCCTCGCTTCCACCTCCCACGCATTGGATCTTTTTTGGTCCGCCGACGGCACGGGGGTCACTTGTGGCGGGGTCGGCACTTGGAATACCACCAGCTCGCAATGGAGCACCCAATCCTGTTCGGGCACGTTTCAGATCTGGGCCAACAGCACCAACAACACGGCCACTTTTCCAGGATCCAGCAGCAGTTACACCGTCACCCTCGGCACCAATATGACCGTGGGCAAATTAACCAACGCCCTGACCGGCACCAACGTGCTGACTTTGACGGCCAAACAGATCACCTTCGGCGGCCCTTCTCCCCAAATTGATGTGGTGAACAAGTTGACGATGACCAGTCCGATGCTCGGCGCGGTGACCCTGACCAAAACGGGCGTGGGAAATCTGCAACTGAACAACAACGGCCAGACCATCTCCAAATACTTCATCTCCGGCGGCATCATTTCCACCGCCAACACCAACAAATGGGGCAGCGGCGTCGGCTCCGCCCAGGATGCCCTGACTCTTGACGGCGGCGGCATCGGCATTGACACCGGGAGTCAAACAAACACTTATTTTGGCATCACCCTGACCACGAATGGCGGGTCCGTCGGGGTCTATACGGCCAGTCTTACTTATGCGCTTAATACCAAGATCACCGGACCTGGCGGCTTGACTCTGGGCGGTGGGGCGGTGACCACTCCGGGCTATAACGCGGCGGGCAATTATATCCTGGGCAACACCAACAATGATTTTACCAACAATATAACTTTAACCAAAGGTACTCTCTTCTTGGGCGCAT
>CAIYOY010000270.1 GCA_903927905.1 uncultured Verrucomicrobiales bacterium
GTCTGTGACCCGCAGCAGCGTCGCCGGGCAGAAGGTGTGGAGTGATTCAAAGCATCTTTACCATTTCACGCTGCTGCGGGTCACAGACCCGCGCTCCGTCAAAATAGCCGACTACCTAAAAGTGGGGCGCAATTAAAAGCTCAGAATTGACCATCACTTTTAATCACCCGAAAAGAGGACTTAAATAGCTCGACGAACGCCCGGAACTTTGTCAAATTGGAGGAAATCTAATCACGATGTTCGGCGGATTTAAAAAATTTTTCTCGAAAGAGGCCGAAGCGCCGGCGGTAACGCCAGCCGCTCCCCCTCCAGTCTCGCCGCCTGCTGCGCGGCCAGTATCACCGTCTGCAAACCCTGTTGCTGCCGCGCCCGCCGCTCGACCGGCTCCGCGACCAGCCCCGCCGCCCGGCGAAAGAGTGCAGGTGCCGTTCAAAGCCATTTTGGCCAAATTGCCCTCGAATCTGGCTGCCCTGGTGAAGGCCCCGGCGTCAGGCACATTCCCGTTGCCGGTGGCAACGGCGGTTTCGCAATTGATCACCGGCGCGGTGCGGGTGCCGTTTGGCGATCTGCGCGCGGCGGCTCCGGCGGGAACGTTTGCGGACAATGCGAGCCAGGACGAGACCATGGTGGATTTGCCTTTGGCGGATGTGTTGCCGTTGATCAATCCGGCTCTGCTCCCCAAGCGTACTGGTCAGAAGCGGGTTTTTGTTTCCGAAGACGTGACCAGTATTTTTGGGCCGAAGGATAAAGGCGGCAAACCGTCCACCGCCGCCCAGGTTGCTGCGCCGATCGTCGGCAAAGAACCGCCTCCGCCTGAGCCGGCACCTGTGGCCAAAGCACCCGAGCCTGCTCCAGCACCGGCGGCTCCATCGGCTCCCATTGCGATGCCGACGATTTCCATGCCGGCACCCATCGCCATGCCGAAGCCGTCCGCGCCGATTTCGATGCCGCCGCCCAAGGCTCCGACGCCCCCGCCTCCAGCAATGTCGGCTCCGGTCGCACCGAAACCGCCGACGCCTGCGCCTGCACCTACATTTACACCCAAACCCGCGCCTACTGCGGCCCCAGCTCCTGTTGCAGCGGCGGCTCCAGCGGCTCCGGCAGTTCTTGGGGACATGGTAATTCCTTTGGCCGACGTCACTCAGGCGTGGCCTGAGCCGTTGAAGCAAGAGATCGAGAAGGCTGGTTTGCAGGGTGCCAAATTGTTGGTGCCGATGAGCCTAGTCGAACCGATGATGCGAGCCGGGCGGGTCAATTTCACTTGGGCAGATTTGAGCAAGTGGATGGAACCGGCACCGAGTTTTTCCTTTGCGCCGGAGACGGTTTTGGATCTGCCGTTGAAGACGATCATTCCGATGTTCATGGCGCAACGCCGCACCGGTGGCGTGCAGCGGAAGGTCAATATTGCGGAAAGTATTCCCGATCTTTTTGGCGGCAGCAAGGCCCCAGCGCCTGCGCCAGTGGCGGCTCCGGCTCCGGCCCCCGCACCTATCCCCGCTCCGGTGCCGGTCGCAACTCCTGCTCCATCCGCGCCTCCCGTGGCGATGCCGACAATTTCTTTCGCGAAACCTTCCGCGCCTCCCTCTGCTCCGCCAGCGGCGAAGCCCGCAGACGATGGCGGCGAAGTCATCGCGGCGTTGAACAAGGCCAACTGGTCGCCCAAGGATGTGGTGCAAACCGTTTGCGCGCTCAAAGGTGTGGCTGGAAGCTTGGTGGCCATGTCGGATGGATTATCCGTGGCGGCGCAAATGCCGCCGACGTTGAAATCGGACAACATGGCCGCTTTCCTGCCGCAGATTTTCGGGCGCATGAACCAATATGCCAAAGAAATGGAATTGGGCGATCTGAGCAGCATCACTTTGGTGATGGGCGATGCGCCGTGCGCCATTTTCAAGACCGGTGCAATTTATCTGGTAGTGTTGGGTCGGGCGAATGAGTCCTTGCCGGACGCACTGCTGAAGCGGATAGCCGCTGAACTGGCAAAACGAAACCCTTAATTATATGGCCATCATTAATCAAGCAACGAAGGAACTTCAGGTCAAAATCGTCTATTACGGTCCCGGCAAAGGCGGGAAGACCACCAACCTCGAACAGGTCCATGCCAACGTGCAGAACGTCCATGAAAAGGGGAAGCTCGTCTCCCTCGCCACCAGTTCGGACCGCACGCTGTTCTTCGACTTCCTGCCGATCGAAGCGATGGCCATCAAAGGTTTCAAGACCAAGTTCCAATTATACACCGTCCCCGGCCAGGTCATCTATAATACCACGCGCCAATTGGTTTTGCGCGGGGTGGACGGCATCGTTTTCGTGGCGGATTCGCAATACGAAAAAATGGCGGAAAACGTGGAGAGCTTCCAAAATCTGGAAGACAACCTCAAGAGTTTGAAGATGAACATCGCGGACATCCCCTATGTCCTGCAATACAACAAGCGGGACATGGCCAATATCGCGCCGGTGGAATACATGGAATTTTTGCTGAACAATCGCGAAGTGCAGGTGCCGTCGTTCAGCGGCGTGGCCTCCAAATCGGAAGGCGTTTTCGAAAGTCTGAACATGATCACGCGCATGTTGTTGAACAAGTTCATCAACGAAGGCGGTCGCAAGCAATAAGTCATGGCTGGCCTCCCCCAATTGATCCAGGAAGACATCGACTGCATGGATGCCTCGCTGGATGGTTTGCTGAGCAAAAGCGAGGCGACCGCCGCGCTTTTGATTGACAAAGGCGGTCCGCTGGTCCATCAACGCGGCGACGCCAGTCTTTTCGACACCACCACCATCGCAGCGCTCGCGGCCGGCTCCTTCAGCGCGACCCAGGCGATCGCGGGATTGGTCAACGAAAGTAATTTTAACAACATCTATCAACAGGGCGAACGGATCAGCCTTCTGGTCAGCAATATTGACGACGATCTGTTGCTCATCATCATTTTCAAGGCGGACCAAAGCGTGGGCGTGATGAAATATTATGCCAATGTGACGGTGACCGAGATCGCCACGCAACTGGCTAGAGCACGTTTACGTCTGCCGGGCGAGACCATGGATCTGGTTTCGATGAATGTGCTGGATGTATCCGGAGTTTTTCAGCAAAAAGCAGCCGCGCCGACACCGGAGGAAATTTTGGCCCAAGCCCAGGCGCTGATTCAAGAGTTGGGTTACCCGATCATCGGTCTTGAACTGATGGGACAAAATTTGGTTTTGAGCATAGGGAATTATACCGCTGACCCGCCGGGCAATCTGGCGGAGTTTTGCGCGCAGAATTCATTGCAGTTGGAAGTGGTAAGGGGTTGAGGTCGGGCGCATCTGCTGGATTTGTAACGTTTCTGTCACGAGCCGTTCACCTGTTATTCACACTTTGGTCTCAACACTTGGCCAGCCAATGCTGCAATCACCAAGTAGATCAGAACCGAGCGTAAGAAAAACCCATCCGCATAGCACCACCCTGCTTGGTCCGTACAACCGCTGCCAAATAAATATTCTACTACCGCGAGCGGGACGAAAACAGCCAACCCCACGATTGCACGGCGGGGACTAGCGACAAAGCTACGCGGCCGCAGGATTGCATACACAGCAAGAGCCTCGACTGAGATGACCATGCACATGGCCAGGACGCCAATAGTCGGGTATGGGTGTGGTATATCTCTCCTTACGAAACCAGGTTCTGTTCCACCGATTACTGCGGAGGCGATCCCGAGACCCCAAACCACAACAATTCCCAGGGTCAACACGGAGCCGAGCACTGATGTCGGCGGCTTTGATGTGTTCCCGAAAGTTATCACTCAACCACCCTAAATTTCCCTTCTACTTTTGCCAAGATTTATTTGACCCTGAACAACACACCGGATTTCAACGCAGAGACGCAAAGAGCGCAGAGACAACGCAGAGGAAGGCAGAAGATTTAAAAGTTCGAGGTTGAGTGCGGGTGTGATTAAAGGTGTTGAGGGAATGGCTCCATTTGACCGTCGGTGCCGGAAAAAGCGGCAGAGGACTGGCCGCAGTCCAAGACGCAAGCGTTGTTGAGGGCGTAAAAA
>CAIYOY010000271.1 GCA_903927905.1 uncultured Verrucomicrobiales bacterium
CGAACGGAGCGCGCCTCTGTGAGGCGCAGCACGTGGCCCACGAAAAGATCTTAAAATTCTCCCGCCTCCTTTGTAGCAATGTGCTGCGCCTCACAGAGGCGCGCTCCGTCAGAACCACCCATCACTCGTGATCGCGCACGATTGCCCCTATGGATGGGCGATCGATTTATTCCCCTGCTGACAGGCCGGACACTGGATTTTGTGGCCAGCCTCTCCGGGGCTCAGATAAGGAATGCCCAAACCCAAACCCCGCAAAATAAGCAACGCAGCCACGAGCACGATGGAGATAGGGGTGAGCTTGGGCAGTTGCAGACGAAAACGCAACGGCAGCAATCTTCCACCCAAACTGATGGCCAGCATCATCGGCCAGGTCGCCAGACCAAAGGCCAGCATGTATTTGATTCCACCATAAACACTGCCGGAAGCCGCCGCTCCAGCCGCCGCCACATAGACCAACCCGCAAGGCAGCAATCCGTTGAGCGAACCGAGCAGCAAGGAAGCAGCGGCGGATCGGTGATGCAATAATTTGGCAAAAATAGTTTTTAACCGGACCACGAATCGAACCGCCGGAAGGCCGGTGGCAAAGCGGGAGGACATCAATCCGGCGATCAGGATGACAACTCCGGCGCTGATGGAAAGCCAGCGTTGCCAACCCGCCAGCGCGAGCGTAGCGCCAACCGCCCCGGTGATGCCACCAATGACGGCATAGGTCATGATGCGTCCAAGTTGATACAGGACGCGGGTCAAGACCGATTTGCCCGGAATGGCCAGCACCAACGGGCCGCACATGCCGGCGCAATGCAGGCTGCCGCCCAATCCCAAAATTAATGCGGTCCAGATTTCCACAAAGGTCTATTTTTTTACGACGGTCACAGGCTGGTCAAAAAAATATTCCTTGCCGGCGGCGGTCCATTGGAGGCGGACTTTCCAGAAGCCGGGCTGCAATTGAGAGGCGTCCAGAACTTGCGCGCCCTTCTGGTCCAGATCGAGCCGGATTTCGCGATCCAAGTTGGAGTCCGATGGGCGATATAATTCAATTTTGCCATAAGGCTGAAGTTTGGTCTGGGCCGGCGGAAACTTTATGTTGATGGCCTGGCGGGCAGCATCGTAGTTCACCATGGCCGAGGTCATGGCTAACCGGGTGCGACTGATGCGTTCGATCTGTTTTTGAAAACGTATTTCCGCATCGTAATAGTTGTCCGAAACCAGATCCATTTTTTGGTGGAAGGCAAAGGTTGTGTAGGCGGCAATAAACGCCGCGAACACGATGAAATATCCAATGATGGCGATGGGCCAGGGATTGCGTGGTGTTTTTGTGCTCATAGATTTCGGGGACCGATAAAGGCCGTGTTGACGGTTTCGACGAGCCGGCCGTTGGAATAAATGCCAATGGTCAGTTTTTTCCGTCCATCGTGCAGTAGATTGGGTGAAAGCTGGATAAGCAACGAGGTCTGGGTCAGACGTTCGGCCGGGGCCATCAGTTTGCCCGCGCCCATGACTTGAATGATGCCGGGAGTGTTTTCCAGCACAAAATCCAGCGGCAGATCGCGCGAAGTTTTATTGATCAGTTGGACGGTGTAGAGGTTCTCGATCTTGCCGCTGGGCAACATTTGCGACAGGGCGCCGGGCGCGCGCAAGACCGTGGCATCGATGTCCGGGCGGGTAAAAACAAGCACCATCAAGACCGTCGCCAGGACGGTGATGACCACGCTGTATCCGGCCATGCGCGGAGTGAACCGCTGCTTCTCTCCGCGCTCGATGATGTTGTGCGAGGCGTAGCGGATGAGTCCGCGCGGGCGGCGGAGTTTGTCCATGACCGAATCGCAGGCGTCTATGCACGCAGTGCAGTTGACACATTCCATCTGCGTGCCGTTGCGGATGTCGATGCCCGTGGGACAAACCGCGACGCATTTGTGACAATCCACGCAATCGCCCAGGCCTTCGGCGGACACTCCGGCTGTTGGATGACCGCGTTTTTCACCGCGCTTGTGATCGTAGGCCACGACCATGGAATTTTCATCCAGCATGGCGGATTGAAAACGTCCATAGGGACAGATGAAAGTGCAGGCCTGTTCGCGAAACCGGGCAAAGATGCCGTAGAACAGCGCGGTAAAGAGCAGCATGAAAAAAAGCCCTTGCAGATGCAGGCGCGGATCATCCGTGATGATGTGGAAAAGTTGCTGAGTGCCGATGATGTAGCTGAGCAGCGTATTGGCGATGAGGAATGACAACGCAAAGAAGACACCGTGTTTCAAAAGGCGTTTGACAGTTTTCCCAGCCGTCCACGGAGCGGCGGCCAAAGCCCGTTGCGCCACGGAGTCCCCTTCGATAACATATTCGATCCGCCGAAACAGCATTTCCATCAACAACGTCTGCGGACACGCCCAGCCGCACCAGAGCCGGCCAAACGCACTGGTGAAAAGTATGATGGTGGAAAAGTACAGCAACATGGCGATGGCAAAAATCGCCACGTCCTGCGGCCAAAAAAGCCGGCCCAGAATGGAGAAGCGGCGTTCGATAATATTGACCAGCAGCAAAGGATTCCCATTGATGCGGACGAACGGCCCGACGAAAAGAACCGCCAGCAAAAGCCAACTGACATATTTTCGGTACTGATAAAACCGCCCCTCCGGTTTTTTTGGATAAAGCCAGAGGCGCTTCCCCTGCTGATCCGCCGTCGGCAAGTGCTCGCGGAAATCCTTCCAGTTCACCTCGATCAGGGCTTCACTCATAGACATTCGGTTTCGCGGGCTGCGACGGGTCTTCCGGCGGTTTCGGGTTGACCGGATGCGTCCCGCGCAAGGTAAAGATGTAACTGGCCACCGCCTGGATCTCGGCCGGTTTGAGAATTCCCTTCCAGGTCAACATCCCTTTTTCGGGGACGCCGTTGACGATGGTGCGGACGTTGTCAACATAATTTGAACCGTGGATCCAGACGTCATCGCACAGATTCGGGCCAACCAATCCGCCGCCATCCGGACGATGACACGGAGCGCACATCTTGAGAAAGATCTGCCGGCCTTCTTCTTTCACCATCGGATCCTGGGAAGGTTGCAGGCTGCTCATCGAAGCTTCGAACTTCGCGAGGGCCGCATTTTTTATTTCATCGCCGATTTTGGCTTCTTTCCGGTACTCGGCGGCCTGAAGGTCGCCCATTTTGAACACGTGATAATAACCCATGTAAACAAAGGCAAAGATCGTGGTGAGGTAAAACAACCAGACCCACCAGCGTGGCAGATTGTTGTCCAATTCCCGGATGCCGTCGGCTTCGTGGTCCAGCAAAAGCGGTTCTTTGAGATCATTCATGGGTGTCGTCTCCTTTCGCGGCGGGGGCATCGCTCAAGGGCATCGCGCCCATTTTCGTTAAAAATGTTTTTTCCTGGCACCAGGCCCATAGCATGGCGCCGCCAAAAACGACGAAGAACAGGCAGATGGAAATCGTTCCCAAAACCGCAAGCCCGCCGATTTTTTCGATAAAATGTTCAATCATAAATTTACTTGGGTTGGATGGTGGCACCGGCCGCTTTGATGTCCGTGCCGAGGCGCTGGAGATAAGCGATCAGGGCGATGATCTCCTTGTCCGGCCCGGCTTTGATCATGCCGGTTTGCAGATTGGTGACAATTTTACCGGACTGGGCGGCCAGTTCGGCAAAGCCGTCCGTTTCAAATCCCGGCGGATAAGGCACGCCGACTTTGCGCAAGGCGCTGATGCGCGCCGGCAGGACATTCGTGTCAAGCGTTTGCGTCAGCAGCCACGGATAGCGCGGCATGATGGACCCGGGCGAAGTCAGGCGCGGATCGTCCAGATGATTGTAATGCCAGGCGTCGGGATATTTGCCGCCGATGCGATGCAGGTCCGGGCCGGTCCGTTTTGAGCCCCAGAGAAACGGATGGTCATAAACAAATTCCCCCGCCTTGGAGTATTCCCCGTAACGCTCGGTTTCCGAGCGGAAGGGACGGATCATTTGGGAATGACAACCGACGCAACCTTCACGGATGTAAATATCGCGCCCCAAAACTTCGAGGGCGGTGTAAGGTTTGACGCTCGAAATCGTCGGCACGTTATCCTTGATGACGATCATCGGGATGATTTCGATCATGCCGCCGATCAATACGGCCACGAAAGCCAGGGCCGTCAGGATCATCGGCTTGGCCTCGAGCCAGCGATGGTTCCAGGGATGTTTATGTTCCGCCACCACCGGCGCATTGCGCCAGGATGTCGCCTGGACTTCCTCATCCGCCAGGAACTGGCCGGCACGGGCCGTGCGCCAGAGATTATACGCCATCAAGAAAACGCCGATGATATACAATGAGCCGCCGATGGCGCGGAGCCGGTACATCGGAACGATTTGCAAAACAGTGGTCAGGAAATTCGGGTATTGCAGGAAACCATCGGCGTTGAATTGTTTCCACATCAACCCCTGCGTGATGCCGCTCCAATACATCGGCACCACGTAAAACAACATCCCCATGAGTGCGATCCAGAAATGGTAATTGGCCAGCTTGACCGACCAAAGTTTGGTGCGGTAAAGACGTGGGAACAAATAGTAAAGCATGGAGAAAGTGATAAAACCATTCCAACCCAGCGCGCCGGTGTGGACGTGGGCGATCGTCCAATCGGTGTAGTGCGAGAGCGAGTTGACCGATTTGATGGCCAGCATCGGCCCTTCCAGCGTGGCCATCCCGTACGCGGTGACCGCCACGACCATGAATTTGAGCATCGGATCCTGGCGGACTTTGTCCCACGCGCCGCG
>CAIYOY010000272.1 GCA_903927905.1 uncultured Verrucomicrobiales bacterium
CTGAGAAGATAGCGCTGGAATATTGGAGATGGCTGTCTAGCAGAAAGAACACTTTGTGAACGGATATACGTTACTTGCGACTATCTCCCAAAACTGGGAAATTATGGGCTGGCCCGTGTGGTTCCCGCTTGCAATTGGAGTTGTGGGCGCGTTCGCTACTGCTGGTTTCCAGTTTCCATCACCTAAAGTTCAGCTTCGAATCGGAGTTTTTCTTCCCATCATCACTTTCTCATATTGTCTTCTCACCCGCTCTAGAAAATCTCCGGGTTTTTTCTACCATTGTTACTACGGCACGCTTGATGCAGCGTTTATTGTTAGTTTCGCCTTTGGGGTTGCGTTCATTGTCGGCGCATTACGGGCGCGTCCGTGGTACAGTCGAGTTTGTGGATGCTTATATATTCCAGCTTACCTTTGGCTTTTCTTCGAGGCTCTTCGTTACATTGGCAGAATGGACCACTGGGGAGAATAATCCGTCGCCAACTGAAAACTTTCTTTCTTCCCCGCGCTGCTTTAGCCCACAATTCTCAACTCGGCGGCAGCCTTAACGTCGCATCCAGCGGTTGCACGTCGGCCAAATTCTTCGTCCCCATGCCGCCGCCCAGCTTGAGCAGCTTTTCGCCGCTCGGCCGCACCATCCGCTCGTAACTGCCCACCGCATCGTTGAACGCCGTGTTCGCCCGCTCCAGCCCGGACCGGATCTTCTCGAAATGTTCGGTGAATTTGGCCACGCGGTTGAATAATTCCTGCGCCGTCTCGGCGATCTCCCGCGCGTTCTGCGTCTGCGCGTGTTGCGCCCAACTGACGCTCACCGCCCGCAAGAGCGCAATCAACGACGCGGGCGTGGCCAGCATGATCTGCTTGGACGCCGCCCAGACGATCAGGTCGCGGTCGGACTCCAGCGCGGCGCTGAAGAGGGATTCGGCGGGGAGAAAGAGCACGACGTAATCGAGCGCGTTGGGAAATTGGCTGGGATAATTGCGGTCGGCCAGGGCTTTGACGGTGGCCTTCAACTTGGCGGCGTGCGCGGCGAGGGCTTCGGCGCGTTTCACGTCGTCGGCCACGTCGATGGCGTTGAGGAAATCGAGGTCGGGGACTTTGGCATCCACGATGATGAGGCGGTCGCCGGGCAGGTGGACCATGAGATCGGGTTTGCTGTCGCCGGACTGGGTTTGCTCGTTGAAATCGCAATGCGCGCTCATGCCGGCGGCTTCGACCACGCGGCGCAAGGTCTCTTCCCCCCAGCGTCCGCGCGCTTGATTGGAACTAAGGACCTTGCGCAACTGCAAGGTCTCGCTGGAAAGGGCCTGGCTGTTCAACGCGAGGCCTTCGAGTTGTTTCTTCACTTCGCCGATGGCGGTGGATTGGGTGGTTTCGCTCTGTTGCAAGCGGCGTTGGTAGGCTTCGAGCTGTTCCTTCAACGGTTGCACCAGCGCGCCGATGGCTTCCTGCCGCTTGGCGAGGTCGCCCTTGGCCGATTCCTGGAATTTGCCCATGGTTTCGTTGGCGAGCCGCAGGAATTCCGGCGCGGTTTGTTTCAAGGCATCGGCGCTGAGGGCTTTGAAGGTGTCGCGCAGATCGGTGAGGGCTTTGTCCTGCGCTTGTTTTGCGGCGGCCAGATTTTCCGCATACAACGCGCGGCTTTCCTCGAGCATCTTCAAAGCGGCGTCGCGGTTTGCTTCGGCGGTGGCGAGGGAATTTGCGGTCTGATTGGCTTGTTGCCGCGAGTCGGTGAGTTCTTTTTCGCGCTGCTGCAATTGCTGGCGCAATTCATTCTCCAAACGATTGTCCGAAGCGGCAATAGGTTTCTTATTCAAGACCAACGCCACCAGCCAGCCAACCACAGCACCAACGACTAGACCGATTAGGAGATAAATGATGTTGTTGGTCATGACGATTACGGAGTGCGGACGTCCTCGTCCGCAGCAGCGTGGCCCGCACAAAGCGCGCGAGAATTAACCCGAGACACCAGTCCGCACCAAGCGTTTAAAACTAATTTTATCATTTGTACGCTCCACCCTGCTGCGACCGGGACGGTCGCACTCCGCAGATCAATAATGCGCGATAACTTCAATCTCAATCGCCGCCCCACGTGGCAACGCCGCCACCTGCACCGTCGTGCGCGCCGGCAACGGAACATCCTTCGGAAAATAAGTTCCGTAAGTCTCATTCATCGCCTGGAAATCGGCCATGTCTTTCAAGAACACCGTGGCTTTGACGATATTGGCAAAACCCAGATTCTGATCGGCCAGAATGAGTTTGATATTCTCCAACACCCGCGTTGTTTGCACACGAATGTCGCCGACGACCAGCGTTTTGGTGTCCGGATCAACCGGCACCTGTCCGGCACAGAACAAAAGATCACCGAGTTTGATGCCATGACTGTAAAAGCCGCCCGTAGGCGCGCATTTGGGAGGCGTAACTGCAATTTTTTTCATAATTATATTTTTTGATTACTGAACACTGAAAATCTTCTGCTTAGCATAGGAGCGCGGCATTCATGCCGCTTCCGCGTGGCTAAGCCAATAGATGTTATTATACTTTTCGTGCTTTTCACATTGAAGCGGCATAAATGCCGCGCTCCCATGCTTCTGGCAAATATTCACTTCTTCTCCTCGTACCAGGTCATCTGGATGTTTTCCAAAATCTTTTCATTGGAGCCATCGGGCTTGTCTTTGAAATCTTCCAGTTCCGTGACCATTTTGTGGAGTTTGGGGAAACTGAGTTTGAGCGGGTCTTGATCAGGGAATTTATCCATCAAGGCCCAGGCAATTTCTTCGTGATCTTTCCATGTCAGATGCATGAGGAAGATGTAGCCCCTTTGCCGCGCAGGGTCAAAACATTCCTCCCGCACCGAAAATCTTCCGCTGCCGCTTTCCCGCGCATCCATTACCAAGGGGCGCTCAGCTCGTTCTGCCTGGATCGGCATGAACCATGCCCAAAGGCATTGAACAATTTTAGTATAATGTTCAGCAAAAAAAGCGAAACGAAACCTATTGACATTGAGACTCAATCTCATTACAAATTCGGCATGATAAATAAAAATTTATGTTTGGTTCTGCTGGTTGTCGGTAGCGTTGGCGTGGCCAACGCCAATGAGCGGATGTTCACTTACGCCTATGAACCGGAAACCATGGCCAAAGGCACCTGGGAAGCCGAGCAATGGGTGACCTGGCGCGCGCTGCGCAACAAAGCGGTCGGGCAGGATGACTTTCATTTGTGGGAATTCCGCCAATCCATTGAATACGGCGTGACGGACAATCTCACCACGGAATTATATTATAATTCGCAGCAACAGAGCTTTCGCGATCCGGCCACTGGTAAGCACCACGGCGGGTTCCGATGGGACGGCCTCTCGCTGGAAACTCGTTATCAGGTGCTGAATCCGGCCGAACATAAAGTCGGCCTGACACTCTATCTCGAGCCGCGCTTTTCCGACAGCGACGGTGAAATCGAGCAGAAAATAATACTCGGCCAGCGGCATGGCGCCTGGAAATGGGCCTTCAACCTGACGCACTCGCTGGAATTGGAAAATAAATTCCATGATACCGAGGGAGAATTGGAGGCGAGCTTCGGCATTGCCCGCCGGCTGGGCAAACATTGGGCTTTGGGCATCGAAGCGCGCGATCACAATGAACTGCCCGGCTACAGCCAATGGGAAAACACGGTGTTTTATCTGGGGCCGGTGGTGAGTTATCGGCGGTCGAACTGGTGGGCCTCCTTGAGCGTGATGCCGCAGGTCTATGGGTTGAATTTCACCGGTAACATTGACCAGAACCGTTCGCTGGAATTGGAGGGGCATGAACGTTACAACACGCGGTTGATTTTTGGGTTTAGTTTTTGAGGGGTGATGAAGTCAAACCGGCAAATCATCCCTGGCCTCGCCCTGCTCGCGGGGGCCATCTTCATCCCGATGGCTTCCGCCGCAGAGCCGGCCAATGACCCATTGCGGGAAGGCAAAAAAATCTACCTGGTCAAATGCGCCAAATGCCATGAGCTGTATGCCCCGTCCACCTATAGTCAAGTAGATTGGGATAAATGGATGGTCAAGATGCGCCAGAAATCGAAGCTTACCCGTGCGCAATTTGATTTGGTGGAACAATATGCGCAAACGCTGCGCCAGGTGCCCGTGGAAAAAGACAAGAAACCGTAAACATGAACGGGCAGGACGGCGATGGGGCGCGAAGCACCGGCCTGCGGACAGGGTGGACTCGATGCCGCAGACAGCCTAGACTGATGCTCACATGCGCACGATCTGTATTGGTTTGCTTTTTTGTTTGCTCACGGGACCGGCCGTCTTTGGACAGTCCGGGCCGGGGACGAACGATTTAAAAATCATCACCCGCCAGGAATGGCAGGCGAAGGAGCCGGTCGCGAAAATGAAGCCGCATGAACTGAAGTTCATCACCATTCATCACACGGCCACCCGGCAAAAGCCCGGCGTTTCGGTGGCTGTCAAGTTGCAACATCTGCAAGCCTTCTCGCAACGGGAAGACACTCTGGCCGGGGGCAAGAAAAAGCCGATTTGGCCGGATGTCCCGTATCACTTTTATGTGACATGCGATGGGGAGATCGGCGAAGGCCGGGATATCCGATATGTCGGTGACACGAATACGGAATATGATCCGACCGGGCATATTCTGGTGACGTTGGAAGGAAATTTTGAAATCGAAGAGCCGACGAAAGAACAGATGGTCGCGGCGAAAAAGCTGATCGCCTGGCTGGCGGCCAAATATCAGATTCCGCCCGAACGGATCAAAGCGCACAAGGATTATGCCCAGACAGCTTGCCCGGGAAAAAAGCTGTATGAGCGTTTGGGGGAATTCCGGAAGGAAAAGTGAAGCAAGCGAGTCAAACCACGGTTTGACGGCAGTTCCAACTGCGATATGCTCACCGCCATAATTCCGGATGAAAAAACATTCACCCAACTCGTCCAGCGCCAAAACGGCTGCCGCCTCTCCCTATTATCAGGGATGGCCTGCCGGGCTGCTGCTCATGGGATTGGTTTTCGCGGTGTTTTATCCGGCGCTCAAGAATGGTTTCGTGCTGTATGACGATCCGCTGTACGTCACGAATAATGCGCAGGTGCAGGCGGGATGGTCGGCGGCCAATGTCGCGTGGGCTTTTCACACCGGCGCGGCGGCGAATTGGCATCCACTCACTTGGCTGTCGCATATTTTGGATGGGCAATGCTACGACCTGAAACCGTGGGGACATCATTTGACTGGCGTCCTGTTTCACGCGGTCAATACCGGTCTGCTCTTTTTTGTATTGCGACAATTCAAGATCGCTTTTTGGCCGGCATTTTTTGCGGCGGCGTTGTTCGGGGTGCATCCGCTCCGGGTGGAATCGGTGGCCTGGGTGTCGGAACGGAAAGATGTGTTGAGTCTTTTTTTCTGGCTGTTGACGATGGGAGCGTATGGGAAGTGGGGAGCTGAAAAGGCGGGGCGTTCATTTTGGACATCCGGGTTTTATTGGCTTGCGTTGGTGTTTTTTGCATTGGGTTTGATGGCAAAACAGATTTTGGTCACGTTGCCGTTTGTGTTGCTGCTGCTGGATTTTTGGCCATTGGGGAGGGTGAAAGTGAGTGTGGAGAGTGAGGGGAAGGGCATGCGGTCTTTTCACTCTCCACTTTCACTCTCACTCCTGTTGGAAAAAATCCCGTTCTTCCTGCTTGCGGCGGGTGCCTCAGCCATCACCATGGTGGTGCAAAAGGCTGGCGGAGCGGTGAATATCAATTTTTCTCTGGAGGCGCGGCTGGAAAATGCCGTTGTTTCCTACGCGCGTTATCTCGGCAAATTATTTTACCCGGCGCATCTCGCCGCGTTTTATCCGCTGCCCGCGCATTGGCCGATGCTCGCCGTCATCGCGGCGGCCATACTGTTGACTGGCATTTCGGTGGCGGTGGTGGTCTTGCGTCGGTCGGGGCCTTACCTGTTGGTCGGCTGGCTTTGGTTCATCGGCACGTTGCTCCCGGTCATCGGCGTGATTCAAGTGGGTTCGCAGGCCATGGCGGATCGTTATACTTATGTGTCGGCCATCGGCCTCGTGATCGCGCTCGCGATTGGGATAGCTGAACTGGCCCAACGGTGGCGCGCGCAAAAACTGGCGGCGCTGGTGGCTGCAGTCACCGTGATTGCCTGCGCCGCGCAGACCCGTCGGCAAATCACTTATTGGCAAAATAATGAAACGCTTTTTCAACACGCCATCCAGGTCACCGGCGACACGGACATCGCCTGTGAAGAATTAGGCGACTATTATCTTTCGCTGAAAAATTTCGACGCCGCCCTCGACGCTTACACCCGTTCGCTCGCGGTCAATCCGCATTCGGACAAAACAGAAAACAGTATCGGGCTGATCTTCGACCGGCGAGGCCAGTATGACGAAGCGCTTCGGCATATCGAATTAGCCGTGAAAATCAATCCCAACAATCCGGTGGCGCATAAGAATCGCGCCTTGGTCCTATCGCGCAAAGGACGCCGTGAGGAAGCGGTCGGTGAATTCGAGGAATCGTTGCGCCTCAATCCCAACGATGCCAAAACCTGGTTTGAATATGGGAATCTCCTTGGCCGCCTCGGACGTTTTGACGAGGCCATCAGTCGCTTTCAACAAGGGCTCAAACTGCAACCCAACGATGCGGTGGCCCACAACGACCTCGGGGCATCGTTCGACAAAAAGGGTCAAACCGACGCCGCGTTGGCCGAATTTGCCCTGGCGGTGCAATTGAATCCGAATCAGCAAAAAGCCCGGAGCAACCTTGGCCAGATCCTGGCGCGCAAGGGGAGACGCGATGAGGCCAGGGAACAATTAAAAGCGGCGCTGGCCCTTGATCCGAAGGACACCATGGCGGCAAAGCAACTCCAGGCTTTGGACCAAACCGTTCCGGCAAAATAGGTAGTC
>CAIYOY010000273.1 GCA_903927905.1 uncultured Verrucomicrobiales bacterium
CAGAGCTGCGCAAAGGATCCTTGTTGGGTCAATGCCGCCAAAACGAACTGTTCGCGGACGGTGATTAAAGAACCGGTATGCCATGACATGACCCCAGTCTGCCCCAGTAAAAATTTTTAAACTGTAAGCCATGTCTTGGCACTGTGCCACAGACCCGCGCTCCGTTCGCTGCTGGTCAGTCCAAACAATATTGACCATCACTTTTGTTCGCACCCTCCGATGCCAAATAAGACGCTTTGGGATTAGGACATTGGGACATTCTTACGTCATTCGTCAGTTTGAACGCATCTTCATATCAGGATATATTGATTTTTTAAAATTGCAAGTCTGCGGCGTTGGGCTATGTTAGGAGGAGAATGAGTCAAATTAGCGGTCAGTCGAAAGTTGAAATCCTGCAAAGGCTTCTGCGGGAACGCATTGTCATTTTGGACGGGGCGATGGGGACGATGATCCAGACCTACAAACTTGATGAGCCGGGTTATCGCGGGCAACGCTTCAAGGATTGGCCCAAGGATGTGAAGGGTAATAACGATCTGCTCAATCTGACGCAGCCAAATGTCATTCAGGCGATTCATCGGCAATATCTGGAGGCGGGCGCGGATATCATTGAGACGAATACTTTTAATTCCACGACCATTTCGATGGCGGATTATGGAATGGAATCGCTGGCTTATGAATTGAATGTGGCGGGCGCGAAGAATGCGCTTGCCGCAGCCGATGCGGTGATGGCGGCGAATCCGGGGCGCATCTGTTTTGTCGCCGGAGCAATCGGGCCGACGAGCAAGACGGCGTCCATTTCCGGCGATGTCAATAATCCGGCGGCGCGCGGGGTGACGTATGATCAACTGGTCGAGGCGTACTACGAACAGGGCAAGGCGCTTTTGGAAGGCGGGTCGGATTTAATTTTGATCGAGACGGTTTTTGATTCATTGAATTCAAAGGCGGCATTATTTGCGGTGGCGAAGTTGTTTGAGGACTTGGGGCGCAAGGTGCCGGTGATGCTATCGTTCACCATCACGGATTTGAGCGGGCGCACGCTTTCCGGCCAAACGGTGGAAGCATATTGGAATTCCGTTTCGCATTTTCCGTTGTTGAGCATCGGGATCAATTGCGCGCTGGGGCCGAAGGAGATGAGGCCGTTTATCGCGGAACTTTCCAAAATCGCACCGGTCTATGTCAGCGCGTATCCGAACGCCGGTCTGCCGAATCCGATGTTGCCGACCGGTTTTCCCGAGACGCCGGAAACGCTCGCACCACAGTTGGAAGAGTGGGCCAAGGAAGGCTGGCTCAATATCGTCGGCGGTTGTTGCGGGACGACTCCGCCGCATATCAAACAAATCGCCAATGCCGTCAAAGGACTGGCTCCAAGGACACCTTCCAAGCCGGAACCGTATTTGCGTCTGAGCGGATTGGAAGCACTCACCATTCGGCCCGACACCAATTTCGTCAACGTCGGCGAGCGCACCAATATCACCGGCTCGCCGAAATTTGCTAAGCTGATTCTGGCCGGACAATTTGAAGAAGCGTTGGTTGTGGCCAAGCAACAGGTGGAAAACGGCGCGCAGATCATTGACATCAACATGGACGAAGGGATGCTCGACGGCCCCAAAGCCATGACGCATTTTCTGAATCTCATCGCCTCGGAGCCGGATATTTCCAAGGTGCCGATCATGATTGACAGCTCCAAGTGGTCGGTGATCGAGGCGGGGTTGAAATGTGTCCAGGGCAAAGGCGTGGTCAATTCCATCAGCTTGAAGGAAGGCCCGGAAAAATTTATTCAACAGGCGCGGCTGGTGCGGCGTTATGGCGCGGCTGTGGTCGTGATGGCTTTCGATGAAAAGGGCCAGGCGG
The DNA here is from genome assembly GCA_903927905.1 of uncultured Verrucomicrobiales bacterium. Classification (GTDB taxonomy): domain Bacteria; phylum Verrucomicrobiota; class Verrucomicrobiia; order Limisphaerales; family Palsa-1400; genus CAIYOY01. Next base: position 1,852 of record CAIYOY010000273.1, read on the forward strand.
ATAATTTGGAGCGGCGTAAAGAGATCTGTTCGCGCTGTTACAAGATTTTGACGGAAGAAGTCGGCTTTCCACCGCAGGACATTATTTTTGATCCAAATATTCTCACCGTGGCCACGGGGATGGAGGAGCATAACAATTACGCGGTAGATTTCATCGCGGCGACCAAGTGGATTAAAGAGAATTTGCCCCTCGCTAAAGTCAGCGGCGGGGTGAGCAATATTTCATTTTCGTTTCGCGGAAATAACGCGGTGCGCGAGGCGATGCACTCGGCGTTTCTCTATCACGCAATCAAAGCGGGATTGGACATGGGCATCGTCAATGCCGGGATGCTAGAAGTTTACGCGGAAATTCCGAAGGATTTGCTCGAACTGGTCGAGGATGTGCTGCTCAATCGCCGTCCCGATGCCACCGAGCGATTGGTCAAATTTGCCGAATCAGTCAAGAAAAAGGATAAGGCGGACGTGGTCGAAGATGAGTGGCGCAAAGGTTCCGTAGATGAACGGCTGAGCCACGCGCTGGTCAAGGGCATCGTGGATTTCATTGATGCGGACACGGCCGAAGCACTGCAAAAATACACTCGCCCCCTGCTGGTCATCGAAGGACCGCTCATGGCTGGCATGAGTGTGGTGGGTGATCTGTTCGGCTCGGGCAAAATGTTTTTACCCCAAGTGGTGAAAAGCGCTCGCGTCATGAAGAAGGCGGTCGCATACCTATTGCCGTTCATGGAAAAGGAAAAAGCGGCGTCCGGCGGCAAGGGCGCGCAGGGAAAAATTTTGATGGCCACGGTCAAGGGCGACGTGCATGACATCGGCAAGAACATCGTAGGCGTGGTCTTAGGCTGTAATAATTACGAGATCATTGACCTCGGCGTCATGGTGTCGTGCGAAAAAATTCTCGCCACCGCCCGCGAGTTGAACGTGGACATGATCGGCTTGAGCGGATTGATCACACCGTCGCTGGATGAAATGGCGCACGTCGCGCGTGAGATGCAGCGCGAAGGTTTCACCATTCCCCTGCTCATCGGTGGCGCGACCACCAGCAAGGCGCACACCTCGGTGAAAATCGCGCCGCATTACAAGGAAGCCGTCGTGCATGTGGTGGACGCCTCACGCGCGGTCGGTGTGGTCGGCAATTTGATCAATCCGACTTTGAAAACGGCCTTCGCAGAAAAAAATCGCGAAGAGCAGGAAAAAACGCGGCAACAACACGCCGGGCAAAAAGCGAAACTGATTTCCATCGAAGAGGCGCGGAAGCTCCGGCCAAAAATCGAATGGAAGGCGGAAGACATTTCACAGCCGGAATTTTCCGGCGCGCGAATTTTATCGTCGGAAGCCGGCACGGTCGCCATTTCCGATTTGGTTCCGTTGATTGATTGGTCGCCGTTTTTCCACACCTGGGAATTGCGCGGACGTTATCCCGCGATTTTTAATCACGAAAAGCACGGCGAGGAAGCACGCAAGGTTTTCAATGATGCCCAAGTATTGTTAAAGGAAATCACCGAAAAGAAACAACTTGGCCTGCGCGGTGTGTATGGATTTTTTCCCGCCAACTCCGTCGGTGATGATGTGGAGCTTTACACTGACGCTTCACGGGCAAAGGTGCTGACCACCTTCCGCTTTCTGCGGCAGCAGATCGAAAAACCCGCCGAGCAAGGCAATCTTTGCCTAGCTGACTTTGTGGCTCCGAAAATTCCGCAATCCGCAATCCGCAATCCGCAATTGCCAGACCACCTCGGCGCTTTCGCCGTGACGTCAGGAATTGGTTTGGACGCAATGGTCAAAAAATTCAAAGCCGACCATGACGATTACAACGCCATCATGGCCGAAGCCCTGGCCGATCGTCTGGCCGAGGCCTTCGCGGAATATCTCCACCGTCGCGCCCGCATCGAATGGGGTTACGGCAAAAACGAAAAATTGACACCCGAGCAATTGATCGAGGAGGAATATCGCGGCATCCGCCCGGCAGCGGGTTATCCGGCCTGCCCCGACCACACCGAGAAGTGGACCCTCTGGAAATTGCTCGATGTGGAAAAGAACACCGGCATCAAACTGACCGAAAGTTGCGCCATGTGGCCCGGCAGCAGCGTCAGTGGACTATATTTTGGTCATCCCCAATCGAAATATTTCGCCGTCGGCAAACTGGATCGCGATCAAGTGGTTGATTATCAGAAGCGCAAGGGCTTGGATTTGCCCACGGTGGAAAAGTGGCTCGGGCCGTATTTGAATTATGAGCCGGATTGAAAGTCGCCACCAAAGATAAAAGGATGGGCCATTAACTTACGTGTATGACCGAGAAGATAAACCGATCTGTATGATAAATGGCACAATTCTAGGATGACCCTTTTACGGAACTGTCAAACTTCGGAGAGTCTCTCCGGCAAAGCCGGAGAAGTTATGGTGCATTAAGGTAAATCAAGGTTTGCCTGAAAAAAAATATTGGGATCCTGGTTTTACTTTCCCCATTGCCTTTGTCACATTTGCCCCTACCATTTGCCCCGAACCAACAGAAAGAACACATGAATCGAATTATTACGACTTTATTTAGCCTGAGCCTGACGGTTTTTACCGCCGTCTCCATTTCGGCCGCCGAACTGAAATACGCCATTGACCCCAATTTCTTTGAAGCCAATCCCGGCGGCAAACCCGTCGGCTCCTGCCACGGCGGCACGGTCGTTGACAAAGTCGGCAACATTTACATCACCACCGACACCGATCGCGGCATCCTGGTTTTCTCGCCCAAAGGCAAATTCCTCCGCGCCTTCGGCCCGGCGTTCGTCCACGGCCTCGAACTTCGCAAGGAGAAGGGCGTGGAATATATTTACGGCGCCCGCCCAAACTTCAATGAAGTCATCAAAATCAAACTCGACGGCACCCAGGTCTGGTCCATTGGTGCTCCGATGGAGTCAGGCAATTTTAAAGACGTCAAAGGTTTTCATCCCTGCGCCGTGACGGTCGGGCCGGATGGCTCAATTTTTGCCGCCGACGGCTATGGTTCGAACTACATCTATAAATTCGATAAAAACCGCAAATTCGTCAAAGCCTTCGGCGGCCCGGGCGACAAGGAAGGCACCTTCAAAACCTGCCACGGCATCGCCATTGATATGCGCGGCAAGAAACCCCTGCTCTTCGTCTGCAACCGCAACATCAATCGCGTCGAACACTGGGACCTCGACGGCAATTTCGTCGAAACCATGCAGAAGGATCTGCGCATGCCCGCCGCCGTCCAGATTCGCGGCCAATACGCCGTGATCGCCGAACTGCAAGGCCGCGTCACCGTCCTCGATAAAAAAGGCAAAATCGTCGCGCAAGTCGGCGACAATCCCAATCCCAAACAACGCGCCAACAATGGTTTGCCTCCCGAAGAATGGAAAGACGGCGTCTGCAACTCCCCCCACGGCGCCGCCCTCGACGCGGACTACAACATCATCGTCAACGAGTGGAGCAAGTTCGGCCATCTGCACAAGTTTGACCGGGTGAAGTAACGGACGGATCAATTTTCCAAGCCATCTACTACTTCGCCGCGACCACCGACGGAGTTCCTCTCGGTGACGGTGGCGGCACGGTGACGTTCTTATCTTTAAAACTCGTCCAGTGCCGGAACGGCAGCAGTGCCAGCAGAATTAGAAACACCATCCCAAAATCAAACGCGAGCAGCCACCAGAACGCCGCGTCCATGAAGCCGTAAGAATGCAGGCCGATGCCGAGCATGTTGACGCCGAACCATGAGAAGCTCGTGACGATGTTGCCAAAGACCGCCATGGCCATGAGCCCACGCTCCTTGACCATGCCGCCCCAGCGGGCGTGCAGGATGATGGCGTTCCAAATCACGATGATGAGCGCACCGTTCTCTTTCGGGTCCCAACCCCAGAACCGGCCCCACGATTGGTCGGCCCAAATACCACCGAGGACGGTCCCGACAAAGCTGAACAGCGTGGCAAAACAGACGATGCCATAGACCATCTTTCCCAAAGTCTTGCCGATTTCGACGTTCGACTTCTTGCCGGGAGTGAGTTTTTGCGAGAGCAACGGTGTAAAAACTCCGAGCACAATGTAGATCACCGCCAGCAATCCAGCGACAAAGGTTGAAGCGTAACCCAGCGTCACGATGACCACATGGGTGGCCAGCCAGAAATTCGTGTCCAACACCGCACGCAACATTTCCATCGTATCCCCGCCCAGCGACAAGTTATGGGCGATCAACAGCGTGACAAAACCGGCGACAGTGGACACGACGTTGCCGATGCCGACGCGATAAATTTTTTCCAACACCATCCCAAGGATCACCGCGCCCCAGCCGATGAAAATGGCGGACGAATAGAGGTTGGTCACCGGGGGGCGACCTTCCAGGTACATGCGGAAAACCAGACCAAAAGTATGGGCGAGCCAGGCCAGCATGATCAAATAGAATGAAGATTTGCGCAGGGACTCCGCCAGATTGGGAGCAAGGGTCAGAGTCAGCAATGATCCGCCGGCCAGCATGAAAGCGAACAGATAAATGATCATGGCATGAAGGAAGACCTTCGTGTCGTTGTAAAAGAATTCTTGCCGGCCTTTTTTCAATTCCGGCTGATATTTTTGCCCCAGCCAGGATTTGTATTCGTCCACCGCGCGATTGAATTCATCGGGTTTGTCATGGCGATAAGCGCTGGCCAGCGCGGCGTAGGATTTGATCGGCGCATAGATTTCACGTTCGCGCACGGAGTCCAGCATCCCTTTTCCGATGTTCGACCAGTTGTCGCGCGCCTTGTCCGGATCGGACGGCGGCAGGACCAATGGATAGTACTGGCCCGCGCCGGTGTCCTTGGCCAAAGTGAAAAATTCAGTGATCGGTTCCCATAATTTTTCGAAGGCGGCTTCATCGTAAGTCTTGCCTGCTTCCTTGGCCTGCAAGGCCTCCATTCCGGCGGGCATGGCCGCCTCGAAATTTTGCAATTCGGCGGCAAAATCCTCCCAGCCCGGCGGGCAGATCGCGATGGAAAGACTTTGGTAGATATACATCGCGTTCTGCAATTTGATGATCTGTTTTTGGACCGGCGTCCGCTGCTGCTCTTCCTTGACCTCGCGAGCCTGCGCTCCCTGTTTCATGATCTCAGGAATCAACGGACGCAGCTCATCATAGCTGTAATAACGCAAACCGGAATTATCCACCCCGCTGTTTTCCAATTTCAATTCCGTCAACAACTCCGGGTGATGGATCAGGAAGATCGGGCGCTTGGCGGCGTCCTCGGGATGGAACATCAATTCCAACAGCCATTCGGTCGCCTTGATTTTTTTCGGATGATGCCAGAATTTCCAACCGGGAAATTCCTCCACCCCATTGAGTTTATTCGTGACGAATTCCAGCGGCACATCGCTCGTGCTGCGGATTTGCCGGAGTGAATTCATCCCGACTGAATCAAGCGGTTGGACCCGTCCATTCATCAGCACCGGCAGGGCGCCGAATTCACGCAAGTGAAATGCGCCGTCTTTTTTCGGCGCAAAAATGGCGGCGATCTCCGCGCCAAACAACGCCACGAAAAACCATGGCAATATTTTCACCCAACGCTTCAAGCTGTCCTCCGTTTCATGGCAAAGCCGATCAGGTGCGACATAAATTGAATGATCAAACCCGCCGCCACCATGACGCAGGCCAGATAGGGCGTCAACCAGCCTGGATTGCGCACTACTTGCAAAGTAGAGGTCGGGCGCTGTCCGGCTTTTTCCGCCATTTCACCGGCTGCCATCTGAAATTGAAAAAATGTCAGCCCGGAATAGCGCAACGGATTGTTCATATAGATCACCGTTTCGCGAGCCTCGCCTTTGGCCGGATTATCAATGCGCACGCGGCTAGCAAAATTCTTCGGGATATCCGTCCCCTTGTAAATCTCGTGCGTGGCTTTCAGCAGGGTCAGGCTGAACGGATGATAATATCGCTTAAAGCGCAGGCTGATCTCATAGGTTACGCCATCCGCTTTAAATTTTTGTCTGACATTTGTCCCGGCATAAACCAGAAACGTTCCCAACGTGCTTTTGCTGTCACTGACTTCGATCACCGCCGCCGGCAAATCGCGTCCCTCGGAAACCGTGATTTTGGGCTGGGGCAAAACCATTAATTCGTGCAATGCTCCTTTATTCGCTGCCGTTTTCAATGCGCCCTTCGGAATATTCTCTTTTATCGGCGGCTCATCGAATAAATCGGCATTTGGCCAATAGTTTTTGACCATCACCGTCACTGGTAGTTTCGCTCCTCCAAAGCCGGGCTCTTTTGCCAGGAGTGCTTCCGGGATGGAATAAACGTGGTCCGCCTGCGCATCCGAGGTGTCAATTATAACCAGTTCGTTCTCCTTGAAATCCTCGCTGTAATTTTTCATCTCACCCTCGGTCAATTGCATATGGCTTTCCTTCGAGAGCAGGTCAGTGGCCAATTGCCCGGCCAGCAACAGGATCAAGCCGGCATGCGTGATGAAAATGCCGATCTTCTTTTTGCTCAGAGTGAAACGCTTGGCGTGGGCGGCCAGCAGGTTGATCAACAACACTGTGCCAACCAAGTACCCGCCCGGAAAAACGGGAATCTTTACTCCGGTGCTCGGCGACCAATAGATCAACAGACTGCGAAAAAAACGGTTCTGCGCGCCATAAAGTCCCTGGTCCACCTGCGCCAAGGTCCCGACAAAAATCAAGATCAGCCCCAGACCGAGACAGGCGACGGTCAATCGCATCGAAGTGAAAAAATTGATGACGCGTTGGAACATCAGTAACGAACCGTTTGGACGAATTTCACGAAAGCAGATTTTTCCCGCGCCACGACCGCGTCATCGCCCATCAATTTATAAAACCAGGTGCTGTCATCGCGCGGGACCATCGCCGCCACCATCCGTGCGGGCTGGCCCGTTTTGACATCTTTGCCCGTCATGTCAAACGTCGTCCCTTTTCCGCCCATCACGTCAATTGAACTGCTCATATCATCAAGCACCATCTCCTCGATTGGCGCCAGACCAAGCTGCCTCCGCCAACGATTCACATTGGCCAATGTGCCACCCACGTCACCGGGAAACGAGCTGATCGTGATCACCGCCTTGTGCCCGCTCTCATCCGTCGCTGAAAAACTCTTCAACACCATGGGCGAAGCTTCCTGCTCATGCCAGCTTGCTGGCACGTCCCAAGCCGGGCCGGTTTTTTCAGCCGTCGGCGCAGTCGGTGTTGACGTTGGTGCCGCAGTTTCGGCCACCGGAGCCGAAGCCTGATCAAAACCGACCGATTTCAAAAACTGAACGAATGTTTGCTTGGCATCCACGACCGCTGCCTTGTCACCTTTCAATTTAAAAAACCACGAGGTCCCGTCCTTCACCAGGACGGCGGCGATCGTCTGGTTTTGCGCGCCCGCCAAATCATATAGTTTTCCCGCATCCGATCCGATCTGGACGCTTTCGGAGGTAACGTTTTCTTGCGCCACCGGTTCCAGGCCGATTTCCCTGCGCCACCGGTTGACATTGTCCACTTCGGTTCCCACTGAACCCGGAAAAGGAATGATCGTCACTTCCGCTTTTTGCCCATCCTTGCCAGGCACCATCAAATCCCTCACCCTAACTCCCGTCGCCGGCACTTCCTGCCAGCCGGTCGGAACGGTCCAATGCGGCGGAGCCACCGGGGCGCGATCCATCGGTTGACTGGCCATGGGCGCCGCTGCGGGAGCCGGAGCAGCGGCTTGCTCCTTGGGCACGTCATAGACTTTAACCTCATCCTTGTTGCACCCCGCCAAAAGCAGCGCGCCAACACAAACAAGCATTGGAGAACTTAATTTCCGACCGAAAAATTGTATTTTATGAGACATCACAAGGAATCAGGGTAACGTTCAGCCCCCGCCAGACGCAATCAATATTGACCTTGTTAAGACGCTCAAGGAAGACGCTTTGTTCAAGGTAAGAACCCAGTGTCCGGCCGGTTTTTCGAAACGGGTTGCCGGCTTAGGTTCCCTCGCGGGTGGGTTTTTCACCGACGGACACTGTGCGAGTGGCGTCCCATTTCGCAAAGAAATCGGTCAGTTGGGATTGATCCGAATTCCGGGGGCTGGTGACGATAGTGGTGAGTTTGGCCAGCAACAACTTTTACTCCACGGCAGGCAATTGCCTGACCTCTTCTTCAATTTGTTCCAACGTGTGCATGAGGGAATGTGATCTCTTTTCGGTGGGTTTGGCCAAATGGATGGAGCTTGGAGGAGCAAGAATTTTTAACCGCGAATCAGGCGAACCACGCGAACGGGAAAATATAAATTTAAGACCTTTCCAGATAACCCGCCTTATGGTAGATTGGTCAATGACCGGTCAAATTATTATATGAGCATTTCTATGAGTGGAACCACTGTCATTGCCGCCTCGGAGGCCAAGGCCAAGTTTTCGGAATTGCTGGAGCGGACCCGCGGCGGGGAGGGGTTTGCCATCACTTTGCATGGCGAAGAAGTGGCCAAACTGCTGCCCGCAAACAGGTCCAGTTTGGGTGAAATTCAGACGGCCATCGCCGAAATGAAGTCGCGACGGACAGTTCTTAATCCCCCGGGGAAACCCAGGCTCCACATCAAAGATCTCATCACCAAGGGACGCCCGTGAATTTCGTGATGGATTCTTCGTTTGCCCTGACGTGGGTGTTGCAGGACGAGGCGACGGCGGAGACGGACAAGGCC
>CAIYOY010000274.1 GCA_903927905.1 uncultured Verrucomicrobiales bacterium
GATGGGCCGGGCGATGCTGTTGGGACTGGCCGCGTTCGTCACCAGGGTCATCGTTTTGTAAATGGCCCCTGTGTCAAGCAGATAAATGGCGTTGGTCGTCGGCAGCCCGGTGATCACGTCCGTGTTGGTGATGCCGAATTGCACCACATCTTCGACGCCATGAATGTCCACCCCGCCGGTGTTGCTCGGGAAATAGGTGAAAGCGGTGCTGAACCGGACATCGGCCGTGATCGCCGGGTCGCTAAAGTTCGTGGTCACGAAAACAATGTTGATGTAATGATTGGTGCCGTTGAGGGTGTAGGAAAATTCAGTGTTGGTATCAAGGGGATTTTGTTGATAAAAAAAGGCCTTAAAACCGAATCCATTCGCAAAATTGGTAAAGTTGTTCGGCAACGACACCGAGGAAACCAATCCCCCGGGCAGAAACACCGTTTCCGGCGGGGTGGTCAACAACGGCTCGCCTGTCGGCTGTTGCCCGTTGAGCAGCGTCAAATCCAGTTTGCCCCCCGCATTGACGCCCCAATAGACATCATCCACTCCGATCGGGTTGATGTAGGCGGAGCCGCTAAAGAAAAAATTTCCCGAGGCCAGATTAAAAATGCTGCTCGCCTGGTCGGATAAATTTCCCGCCACCAACGCGCCCCGGGTCAGATTGATGTTCTTGCCCGTCAACCGGAGCAAACCGACGTCGCCGACCGAAAGCACGCCGTCATTGATGATATTGGTGGCCGAGACCAGCGCGTAAGAAGCCAGCGTGGTGAGACTACCTCCAAACACCCCGCCGAACGCCTGCCCGGAAAAGAGCACGCCATCGTCCAACCCGGAAATATTGCCATGGTTATTAAACACCGCCGCCGCTTTGCGACCGGTGGGCGATGCGTCGTCAAAACGAAAGCCGCAGGAACCGCTCATGATGCCCCGGTTGGTGAAATAAAGCGTGTTCTGCGTGTCCCAAGGCAGGGTCGTGATGAAATTGGTGAAGGTGCCTTGATTATAAAAATTAGTCGCATCCACCGACGGCGGGTTGGTCACGTAGCCATAATTTTGATAAATGGCATCCGTGGCCCGGCAGACTCCGCCGCTTAATCCCAGGATCAGCGCTGCGGCGGCAAAAATTCGGTTCATAAAATCAGATAAGCGCATAAACATTAAAAGCCGGCCGGATTAAAGGTTCCGCCCGACGGAGACCCAGAGGGCGCACTCAAAACCTGCAATTCCAAGTCATGGATGCTCGTGCCGTTGGGATAAACCACCGGATCATTGGTCGTGCCGTCAAATGAACCCCACAAAAATCCCCGGCTGGCTTCGTATTCGGTCAGAAAAGAGGGGGTGCTGTTCAGGAAAGCGCCACCCATCTTGTTAAACGTGATGGTCGCTTGGGGCGATAAAATACCCGGCCCCAGCGGGGTGGTGGCGGTGGAAACCGAGGCAAAACCAGCCCCCGACCGCCGGATGGCTGGATAGAAAAAGCCTCCGCTCAAATCTTCCGCCGTGAAAATAATATCCGGGCGGGTGATGACACGGGTGATATTTTCATACCTGACCGAATAATTGGTCACCACGGGGAGGGTGTATTTGATCGTGCGCTGGTTGAAAGTGGTGCTGAGCAGAGAATTGTATGGCGCTTTGACAAACGTGACTTTCTCGATGCCGCCACGCAGCGCCACCGAATTACTGGACACGCCATTGGTCAACAGCGAAATGGGCGCCCAAGTGCTGGCCAGTCCGGTGCTGATCGAATTGGTCGGCAAAACTTCGGTGTTATAATTGTCATGACGGTAGAGATAGCGCAACCCGCCCATGTCGTCCCGGGTGACATTGAGATAAAAGCCTCCATACTGGAGCCCTTGCGGGCTGGCCGCAGCGGTAAAGAGAAAACCGGTGTTATCCACGGTATGTTCCACGGCGTCAGCCAGCGCCGTCGGACACCCTTCCTTGATCTTATAAGTATAAAGTGTGCCATTCACATAATGACTTGGCTCCCAAGTGACGGGATCAAAACTGCGCTCCACGACGACATAGACAAATTGGCACGTGCCAGGAGTCGAGATGCGATCGTGAATATCAAAAACATGTTCTTCCCCGATCAGCCCCATCCGTTCCAACATCAGGGTCAAGGTGGCGGATTTCAAATCAATCAGGTTCAGGGCCTGGGCGCGTTGATTGATGCGCTGATTGCCTTCCGTCAAATATTCGGAAAGATCACTGCTCGCCCGGGAGACCGCCGGGAGCTTGTTCAAAATGGCCATGGCCCCATCTATCGCGACCACACCGTTGGAGCCAAAATAATCCAGAAACGAAGCATCAAACGCGTAGGTGATGATCGGGGTGTTCAAGCGATATTCATCCCCCAGATTTTTGGAGCCACCAATATCAACCGTCCCGCTAAAGGTAGGATTGCCGCCGAAGCCGATGACGGCGAAAGACCGAGTGTCGGACTCCATCCGCAAAACGCCGCCGCCGTTCTCATCCAAAAACCAGCGATCCAGAAAATTCACGGCGGGCACCTGCCAGGTTTCAAACGGCCCGAGCATGGAAAAAGCCATCGTCTGGCGCGCGGCCGCCAGCACCAGAAGCAGCCCGATAATTTTTTTAAACTTTAGCAACATAACAATTTAATGCTTGCGAAATCATCACGGAGAACTCAGCGAATAGGCTTGGCCAAAAAGGTCAAAACCATAATCCACGACAAAACTCGACCAAATGACCAAAAAGCGATCCACCCCATTCCAAGCCACCGCCGGCTGGATCTGCTGGCTGATCGTCGTCGTGTTCACCTTAAACTCGGCCCCGGCCCCGACACTGCCTCCGGGCAAAAACCGGCCAAAAACTCCCTCACGCGAGCCGTCCTGGCCCAAACTGGTCCAAACGGCCAGACAACCGGTGGGACCGGAAGCGATTTTGGGGCGGTATTGATCGCCGTAGGTGAAATTATTGACTTTGAAGCTTGCTCCGGCGGGCAGACCATCGGCCGTAAAAGCCCTTCCGATAATATCCCAGCTATTGGTCTGAATGACGGTGTCTTTTTCACTCCACAGCACGGTAAAACCTCCACCCACCAAAGGCGCCACCGCCGGACTGGCGCAAATATTCGTGCCGGAATTGATTTGTATTTCATCGGTCACCGCCGCGCCGGAGGGCGCAAAGATGCGGGCAAACACATCCACGCTGTTCCACGCCGTTTCCATCTCGGAAATCCAGACAATGACATAATTTCCTCCGGCCAGGGTGGTGATGGCGGGATTGCGCTGGTTTTTGTCGGTGAATTGGTTGACCAAAAATTCCTTTTTGTCGGCGGCCGCGCCCGTGGCCAGAAGTCGGCGCGCATAGATGCCCATCAAAGAACCATCCTGCTGATAGCTGGACCACGCGATGACCGCGCTGCCATCAAGCAATCCGGTGACCACCGGGCTGACCTGCTGGTCTTTGATCACCGTGTTGACCCGGATATCCGCCGTGGTGAAATTGGTGCCGCCTTTGGCCAGCCGGGCGTAAATGTCCGGGGTGCCGGCGACGCTGCTTTCCCAGACAAAAATATTCGTGCCGTTAAGCAAGGCTTGAACCTGCGGTTTGATCTGGTCCCCGGCCACGATCCGGCTGACGTGAATTTTTTGCGATCCCGCCTGCAAACTGCTTTTGCTGATGGTGACGCCGCCGATTCCGGCGCCATTATTTTTCCCGTCCAAACCATTGTCTTCCCACAGGACGATGCCGTTGGTCGGGCCGAAAGCCAAGACGGGATTGACCTGATCGCCTTTGACCCGGCCCAAAATGGAGAATTCGCCGCCTGAAGGAACCAAAGACTGGGTCCAACCGGTCAGCGCAAACGTCAAGAAAAGACCTCCTACCACCAAGCTCCTTGCAGAGCGGAAATTAACTGGCATATACTTCGGAAAATTTACCATAAGAATCTGTTTTTGTCTATGTATTCTTTAGTCTTTTTGACGTTCTTCACGTTCGCATTTTGCCGGTTTTGCCGGTCTCAAACCGGAACTCCTTTTTCCAAAAAAAGGTCCTCGGTTTTTCCGTGAGCCTCATCCAATTCACGCGTCAAAGTTTTAAAACCCCAACCGGCGTAAAGCGCGCGCAAATCCTCATAGCCAACCGGCCTGGCTTCCAAATCATCCAAGGCCACCGCACAACCCACGGCGTCATTCAACCGCACCATTTTCTGGTTGCGCTGCACTACGTCCACTGCGGCCAGCAGACTGGCCCGGAGCCGTTCGGAATTCACTTCGGGAAGACGGCGGTATAATTCTTCGATCGAACCAAATTGCTGCAACAATTGAGTAGCAGTCTTTGGGCCAACACCCGGCACGCCGGGGATGTTATCCACGTTGTCGCCGATCAGGCTTAACCAATCCACAATTTGCGCCGGCTTCACGCCGGTTTTGGCTTCGACTTGTTCGACGCCGCAAAGGGTCTCGGTTTTATCCGATGGATTAAACAGAAAGACGGTCGGCGAAACCAA
>CAIYOY010000275.1 GCA_903927905.1 uncultured Verrucomicrobiales bacterium
CCAACGAAGAGCGCGAGGACAATGATCACGTGGAATTATCGCGCATTGCTCTGGGCTTTGACCGGCGGCAATACGGCCGCTTGCGGCAGATGATTGATGTGTTGAACGGGCTTTGAACCAAACGCGCAGAGTTGGAACTTGCACTGTAGAAACCTTTATCCATTTTGCCGTCTATTGGCGATTGGCTATCGTCTATTGGCCATGGCAACAATAACCCCTAAGTTGAACGTCGGCAAACGTCATCAATCCAATGGGTGCGAACAAAAATGATGGTCATGACTGACGGAGCGCGCCTCTGTGAGGCGCAGCACGTGGCCAACGAAAAGATCTTAAAATCCTCCCGCCTCTTCGTAGCGATGTGCTGCGCCTCACAGAGGCGCGCTCCGTTCGGAATGAAAGAAAGGGAGCCAGAATCGTAATTCAGATCACTGCATCTCTAATTCTCGCCTTTGATTGAAACCGACAGAAGGTCAATCAAGGCCTTTTCTTTCTCCGGGCCTTTCAGAAAATCCAGTTCACGAAAATAGCGTGGACGTTCCTGATCTGGAGTATTTGGGTCGGCAATTAATTTGACCAGGTACGCGGCCGCCGATGGAGCGCGAATCCGCCAAATGATATCACGCCCTGCTGGAGTATCCCAGTGGCCAACCACTTGTTTGAGCCAAGCCTGGGAAAATTTCTCGTCCTGGTTATTCGCGCCAATGCCCAACGCTTCAAGATACCAACGGTCTTTGCCATCGTGTTGTGCCGCCAATTGCGCCCAGAGACGGGCCGCGTCCGACGAAGTGTTGCGGCGCAAGGCAATGGCGCATTCGCGGCGGACTTGCGGATTGGCGTCGTTCACCAAGAAGCCAACATACCGCACGATATCAGCTTTGACGCCATGAGCGACCCGCAAAGAGGTAATGCGAATATTGGGATCGGCATCATGGGTGGCCTGGTCGAGATATTTTTCGGCGCGATCAGGAATACGGGCCAGAAGTTGCAGGACACGGGCGCGCCAAAGCGGATCATTGCTTTGCCACAAGGTGAGCAAATCGTTTTCGGCGGCAGCGCCCAGCTCGTTCAACTTCAACCACGCGCGGGCCCGGGCGGCGAGGTTGGAAGATTTCATAGCTTCCACGCAACCTTTGGCGGTGGCGAAATCAAATTTCGGGACGGTCGGTTTGGAGCCTTTCGGCGCGAGGCGATAGACGCGCCCATGCAATTTGGCCGGATCGCGGTCGGAAATGTCGTGTCCGCCCACCATGCCATCGTGCCAGTCAGCTATATATATCGCGCCATCCGGGCCGACACAAACATCGCACGGACGAAACCAAGTGTCTTTGCTGGTGACTAAAATTTTTATCTCCGCCTTGTAACCGGCCCCGTCGGGCTTGGTAAAATAAGCCCGGACTTCACGCGGGCTGGCATCGCAATGCAGAATGGCCCCGCGCAGTTCCGGCATGAGATCACCTTCATAAACCGTCATGGCACAAGGCGCACCTGCTCCGGTAAACAACAAATTGGGAATAACCCCGGGATCGTTCTGATGCCAGTGACGATGCGGGATGTCCGGCTCAATATTGCTGCGTGGTTCATGCCAGCCTGCGCCGGTCATTTCATCCACCAAACCGAAATTGCCGTGTTCCATCAGATACATGACGCGGGTGCCTTTGTTGCCGTCATCGTCGTTGTCCGAGTCAAACATCGTGCCGTAGGAATCAAAGCAAAGATCCATCGGATTGCGTAAATTGTGAGCGAGGGTTTCCAGTTCACTGCCGTCGAGGTTGCAACGGAAGGCCAGACCGCCGTGATAGGTGTGGTTGCGCGGCTCGGGGACCTTGGTGCCGTCCACGGAAACCTCATAGCCATCGGTGTCCACGGCAAATTGGCCGTTCGGCATTTTAAGCTGGCCGGAATGATTGCCGATATTGAAATAAAGTTTTCCATCCGGGCCAAAGAGAAAGTTGTGCGCGCAATGATCACTGTCAAATCCGGCGATGTCGCTGAAAATGGCTTTCTTGCCGGTGGAGTGACCGCTGTCGGCGCCGGTAAAAACATACATGTCCGGCGAGCGACCGACAAAGAGACGGTCTCCCACCACACAAACGCCATAGGGTGAATCAATATCGTGGCCCTGATAGAAGATGGTGCTCTTGTCGGCTTCACCATCGCCGTTGGTGTCTTCCAGCACCATGATGCGATCGCCCTTGGGATCCAGCGTGCCCCAGGGTTTGCGGCTGGAACCGTAATTGGCGATTTCTGAAACCCACACGCGCCCGCGCTCGTCCACATCAATATTGGAAGGCTTGCGCAATTGCGGCTCGGCGGCGAAGACGGTGACTTCATAGCCATCCGCCACGGTCATATGTTTGACAAATTCGCGGGCGGCTTCGAGTCCGTAGGGGCGGGTGGCGGCTTGTTCGACCGCGATGTCCAGCGGGCTCTTGCCCTTTTTATTATTTTTTGCTGCAAAGAGCGCCAAGGGGACGAGCAGGGCCAGGAGAATTAGACGGAATAATTTCACAGTTGTTAATATAAGACGTTTGTTAAGAAACAGAATTTATTTTATCGGTGCATTTTCTAAAACTTAGTATTTAATACACATATTGTGAAATCGAATAAAGACAACTTTTTGAGCCGTCGCAGTCTATTGCAGCGGCTCGGCATGGGTGCCATGGCGGCGAGTTTGCCTTTCACTGCTCCGGCGCAAGAAGAAGGTTTGTACAAGGTCAAAAACGGGCACATCAAACAATCCGTCGGGTGGTGGTGCTTCAAACCGATGACCGTGGAACAACTGGCGGAGGCCGCGCAAGGGCTCGGTTTGACCTCGGTGGAATTATTGCAGCCGGAATTTTTCCCGGTGGTGCAAAAGCGTGGCATGGTTTGCGCGATGACCTCCAGTCACGGCTTTGCCAAAGGCTTCGCCCAGCCGGCGGAACACGACGAGTGCGTAAAAAACTTGCGGGAACGGATCGATGCCACGGCCGCCGCCGGTTTCCCGAACGTCATCACCTTTTCCGGTTTTCGGCGCGGATTATCTACCGAAGACGGCGTGAAAAACATGGTCGAAGGCCTAAAAAAAATCGTCGGCTACGCGGAAAAAAAGAACGTCACACTTTGCCTGGAGATGTTGAATTCCCGGGTGCACGTCGAGATGCGCGGTCATCCGGATTATTTTTGTGACAACATGGATCTCTCCGTGGAGATCTGCAAACAGATCAGCTCGGAGCGGATGAAATTGCTCTTCGACATCTACCATGTCCAGATCATGCACGGCGATGTCATCCGGCGGATCCAGGAATATCATCCCTACATCGCGCATTACCATACCGCCGGCAATCCCGGGCGCAATGAACTCGATGACACGCAGGAAATCAATTATCCCGGCATCATGAAAGCGATCGTGGAAACCGGCTATAAAGGTTTTGTCGGGCAGGAATTTGTGCCGCTTCGGGACAAGGTGGCTTCGTTAACTCAGGCAGTGAAACTTTGTGATGTCTAAAATATAAAACTATGAAAAAAATTTGGCTTTTATCATTCGCAGTTCTCGGATTCGTCGGCATGGCTAACGCAGCCGAACCAATCAAGGCCCTGATGATCACCGGCGGTTGCTGCCATGATTACGATCAACAAAAGAAAATTTTAAGCGAAGGCATCAGCGCCCGCGCCAATGTGACCTGGACCATCGTCCACGAGGGTGGCGGAGAAAAGGAAGGTGTGAAGGACACGATGTTCAGCATCTATAAAAAGAAAGATTGGATCAAAGACTTCGACATCGTGGTGCACAATGAATGTTCCGGCAAGGTGACGAATGTGGATTGGGTCGAAAATATCGCGAAAGCGCATACCTCCAGCGGAGTGCCGGCGGTGGTGATCCATTGTTCCATCCATAGTTACCGGGAAGCAAACACGGATGCGTGGCGCGATTTGCTGGGTGTGAAGTCAATGCGCCATCAAGCGCGGCGCGCGTTTGACGTCGTCACCGTTCAACCGGAAAATCCGATCATGAAAGGCTGGCCGGTCGAGTGGCATGATGAGTCCGATGAGTTGTATGAAATCCTCAAAGTTTGGCCGACCTGCACACCGCTGGCCAAAAGCATCACGCCGAAAAAACCGAACGACATGCACCCCTGCATCTGGATCAACACCGATGGCAAATGCCGCGTGTTCGGCACAACGCTGGGCCATTTGGATACCACCATGCAAAAGACAGAGTATCTGGATTTGATGACACGCGGCCTGCTCTGGGCCTGCGATAAACTCGATGCTGACGGAAAACCAAAACCCGGTTACGGAAAGAAATAGCGTGTAATAATTCGCGAAGCGTCTTGGACTGCGGTCAGTCCTCTGCCGCTTTTGTCCATTGCACTACCTAACACTCGCACTCAACAATTCAACCAACGCTGTCTCCTTCTCTTTTGACTTGGGAATAAAATCGAACGCGCGAAAATAGCGCGGGCGTTCCTCTTCCGAGGTATTTTTATCACCAATTATTTTCGCGAGAAAAGACGCGGCGTCCGGGGCGCGTGAGCGCCAGATGATGTCACGGCCAGAAGGAGTGTTCCAACCGCTGTTCACCCGTGCCAGCCAGGCGGCAAAATATTTTTCTTCATTTTTATCCGCACCGATGCCGAGCGCTTCCAGATACCAGCGGTCTTTGCCGTCGTGCTGCTCGGCCAATTGGGCCCAGAGATCAGGCGCATCCGGCGAATCACTGTGGCGCAGGGCAATGGCGCATTCGCGGCGGACTTGCGGATTGGGATCGTGGGCCAACGCGCGGACATACGGGATTGCATCAAGTTTAAGCGAACGAGCAATGCGCAAGCCGGTGATGCGGATGTCTGGGCTTCGATCGGCCAATGCTTCATCAAGATATTTTGTTTCCTGCCCTTTGATTCTAGCGAGAAGTTGCAGGGCGCGGGCGCGCATCCGTTCGTCATTTCCCTGCCAAAGCGCGGTTAATTTACTTTCCGCTTTATTTTGGAGCTGGTGAAGTTTGGTCCAGGCCAGGTAACGGGCGGCGTTGTTGGGCGATTGCAAAGCTGCCACGCAACCAGCAGCGGATTTGAAATTGTATTTAGGCACCGATGGTTTGTTGCCCTTGGGCGCAATCCGATAAACCCGGCCCGTCATTTTTGCGTAATCCCGATCCGCCATGTTGTGCCCCCCCACCCCGGCGTCGTTCCAATCGCACACGTAAAGGGAACCATCAGGCGCCACGGAAACATCCGACGGACGGAACCAGGAATCGCTGCTGGTCAGAATATCCACAGTTTCCGCTTTGTAACCGGCCCCATCGGGTTGAACCGGATAGGAGCGAACAATGCGCGGCCCTGCATCGCAATGGATCATTTGATTCTGAAAAACTTTTGGCAGCAGTTTGCCTTCGTAAACAATGATCCCGCAGGGCGCCCCCGCGCCGGTAATCAAAAGATTAGGCACAACGCCGGGATCATTTTGATGCCAATGCCGGCGAGCGATTTCATCTTCCAAATTGGAACGCGGCTGGCTCCAGCCTTCGCCAGTCAATTCATCCTTGTAACCATAATTCCCATGCTCCATCAGGAAATTGATGCGCACGGCCCGATTGCCGTCGTCGTCGTTGTCCGATTGCCAGAGGGTGCCGAAGGAATCCACCGCAACTTCGTAATTGTTGCGGAAGTTATGGGCCAACACTTCAAATTCGCTACCGTCAACATTACAGCGAAAAACCATGCCTTCGCGAAACGGTTTGCCATCATGGGTCACCATGTGGCCCTCGATATCAATGACCGAGCTGCCGTCAGCCCGTTTGATCTGCTCTCCGGCGTTGCCAAAATTAAAATATAGTTTTCCGTCCGGACCAAAAACGAAGGCATGAACTCCGTGATCGTGATCCACGCCTTTGATGCCGGTGAAGAGCAATTCTTTCTTGTCCGCTTTGCCATCACCGTTCGTGTCCGTGAAAACAAAAACATCCGGTGACCGCGAGACCACCGCCTTGTTGCCGAGCACGCAAATACCCAAGGCGGAATCAATATCATGCCCCTGATAGAAAGTAGTTTCCTTGTCAGCCACGCCATCGTGATCGGTGTCCTCCAGAATAACGATTCGGTCCCCGCGCTGATCCAAAACGCCCCACGGCTGGAAGGTGCTTCGATAGTTGACACCTTCGCAAACCCAGACCCTCCCGCGTTCATCAATGTCCATGTCGGTCGGATTCCGCACCATCGGTTCGGCGGCGAAAAGCGAGACTTCCAAACCATCGGCCACGGTGAAATTTTTGAGCGCTTCCTGCGGGGAATCTCCACCCGAAGCATCCTTTTTGGCCAGGGCCGTCGTTTGCAGAAAATCCGCCGGGGGGCGTTCGGTAAAAACAAAATATTCCAACCGTGAGCGGCAAACGCCATTGGTCGCCATACGATCCAACCCTGCTTTGGCGATAAACCTGGAAAAATCCCCAGGCAATTTGTAACCGATGATGGATTGCCCGCGCGTGCCCAAGCCAGTCGGAAATTTCTTGGTGCCAAATTGCAACGGCCCGCCTTGAAAGTTTTTGTTTATTTTCACCTCGCCATAAGGCGACTCGACGGAAATCCATTTCAACGAAGTAAGATTAACGGCGGAGCCGTTGGCGCGAAGGAGTTTGGTGTCGGCCCAGTCGGCCCAATCACAATCGGTTTTATGGCCACCGTCACTGACCACGAGCCAGAGTTCTTTCGCGCCCGAGATATCGACATCCACGGGAACTTTCCCGGATTCCAATGGGCCGCTGCGGAATTTTGGCTTGGCCGGAACCGCCGGTTTTACGGTTTGGACTGGGGCTTCGTTACCGGCTTTTTTTTTAGTCCTTTGAGGTCAAGGTTGGCCTTCAAATCGTCCGCCGTCACCGCGCTTTCCACCCCGTTCTTTGGCACTTCCATTTGGGCTATCCACAAAATCGCGTTCAGGACTACTTTGCGATAATTGTCATCGCCCCAATTCGTATGAGCGTGCCCGCCGGTAAAACCAAAACCGCGACCGCCATCAGGCCGGGTATAAGCCCACATGACCGTCTGGGGATCGCCGCGTTTGACCTGCTCGCGCATCGTCGGGTTGCCGGAATGATCACCGTTAGGGCGAGACATGGTGCTCTCGGGTGGAATGGCGGAGAGAATGGGTGTGACGCCTTTCATGTTCTCAGTAAAACGCATGTTGAAATACCATTCGTCATTGATCTTGAAGGGCTGGACGCCGCGCGTGATCGGATGTTTCGGCAGCGTTTTGAAATCCGCATCCCAAAATGGATTGACCGACCAAAACACTTCAAACGCCCCGCCCATCCATTCGATAAATTCCTTCTCCCCCTTCTCCCGCGTGGGTTCAACGGCATAATGAATGCAGCCAAAACCGACTCCCTTTTTCATCAACGCATCCATTTGCGCCAGACGATCATCTTTCAAAAGCAGATGGTTGCCCTGGCCATCGCAAAAAATAATCACCGCTTTTGCCCCGTCAAAAGCATCCGCATTTTTCGGCCAGCCATTGGTATAAACCACCGCATTGACCCCTTTGATGCCACCTAGGCATTTCTTCAACAACAGACAGCCGGCGTTGTATTCGTGCTGCCCGGGACCATGGCTGGGCGGGCCAGCGACAAAGACGATTTTTTTATCAGCGGCGGCGACCGTGAACGCGGTCAGGCAAAGGAGGAATGCGAGTTTAAGATTCATTGAGCGAACATTACTTATTTTAATTCTTTGATCCGCAGATTTTTGAATTGCACCGTCATCGGTTGGCCGGCGTGCAGTTGCAGCGCAATCAATCCCGACATGGCGGCTTTGGCTGCGTCCTCATCAATCAGGTCAATGGTCTGATGGCCGTTGATGAAATGCTGGAGGTGATTGCCTTTGGCAATGATCACGTACTCGTTCCATTCTTCCTGCTTGATCGCCGCCTGGATGTCCTCGGATTTGCCCAGCGACCCAACGACTTCTTTTTTACCATCGGGATGAATCAGGACTTTTTGGCAGCGCTGCGCCAGGATGCCGCGCGCTTTTTCCTCATACATGATCCCGGAATAGGTCTTCCCCGCTTCCATGTCCGCCTGATAACCGGAAATGACCCAATAGCTCGGTTTGACGAGGCGGCTGCGATATTGCACGCCGGAATTGGCAAAACCCACCGGGTTGTTGGCCACCAATTTATAGGAGCAGCGCATTTCAAAATCGCCCGGCTGGGCGTTGGTCCAGATCAGGAACGTATTTTCCCTGGCCGGATGTTCTTTGGTGGTTTGGCCGGTGATGGCACCGTCTTTGACCGACCAAAGCTCCGGGCTGCCGTCCCACCCAGCCAGAGTTTTGCCATTGAACATTTTTTTGAAACCCCTTTCCGAATCAGCGGCAAAAGTGATTTGCGCTAGACAGGCGCCGAGAACCAAAACTAATAGTGCTTTCTTCATATATAATTATTTCAAATTTTTCTTCAAAAACTTCAAGCCTTTGACCGCGATTTCATCGGTCGTCGGCTCCATGCGACGCCAGATGGCGGCGGCGCGGGCAATCACTTTGACGTCGGTGGTGAAGGATTCTATCACCACATCGCCATTATATTTTACCGCTTTCAAGGCTCGGGCAATCGGCTTCCAATCAATATGATCATTGCCCGGCGTGCCGCGATCGCTGCCGCAGGCGTGGAAATGGCCGAGGTGTTTCCCGGCCTTGCGAATGGCCGCGCCCTGGTCTTTTTCCTCGATGTTCATGTGGAAAGTATCGAGGTGCAACTTGAGCGCGGGACTGCCGACATCCTTCAACATCTTCAAACCCTGATCGCAGGTGTTGATGAAATCCGTTTCAAAACGATTCAGCGGTTCGAGGCAAACTTTCTTTTTATTCTTCGCGGCGTATTTGCACAGCACCTTGAGATTCTTGACCACATCGCGCCATTGCTTTTTGTATTCGGCGGCGGGAACGGCATCGGCGCGGCCTACGGCGGAATAAACCGGCCCAATGAGCGCGGGACATTTCAGCACGACCATCTGGTCAATCAGCTTCATCATGTACTTGAGGCCGGTCTTCTGCTGCTTGGCGTTGCCGCGCAGATCACGATCCGGCCCATGCAGGCGCAGACGGAACCACAGACGAGGCCGTACTTGTCCAACTCGCGTTTGACGTGCGCGGGATCAATGTGCGACGGATCTTCGATGGGGATTTCGATGGTCTCGAAGCCCCATTTCTTGAATTGCGGAAAAAGTTTCGTGCTTTCGTTGGTGAAAGGCGACGTGAACAAGAATGTATTTATGCCAAGTCTCATAGTGAATTGAAGAAAGCGTAAATTAATGAGGGAAAGTGTCAATGAGAAGAATTGCCCAGAATTTTAACCGCAGAGAACGCAAAGAGCGCAGAGACAACGCAGAGAAGAATATAAATCCATCTGAGCTTTGGGAAGACTTGTTTGACTTTAAGCCGCTTGGGCCAGGGGATGGACTTCTCTTTCAATCTCGGCACGTTTTTCACCGAGCATCATCAGGTCATAACGCGTTTGCAAATTGAGCCAGAATTGGGCGTCCATTTTGAAAAAATAGCCCAGTCTCATGGCCGTCTCCGCCGAGATGGATCTTTTGCCGCCAACGATGGTGGCGAGTGTAGATTGCGGAATGCCGGAATCCTTGGCGACGCGATAGACGGTCAGGCCCATCGGCTCAATAAATTCCTGCAAAAGCAACCGACCCGGATGAGTGGGTGAAAGTTTTTTCATAAGTTTAATGATAATCCACGATTAACATGCTGCTTGCCCCAGTCATAAATTAAAAGCTACATTGCGGCAATTCTAATCACACTTTGGCAAGCGTGTGTCAATTGTTTGGTATAAAAATGGATTATGAAAATATCAAAGCTCAATAAGGTTAATCTACGGGATCTGTGGAAACACGAAGCCATTGACTTCACAAAGTGGCTTTCGGAGCCAGCGAATCTCGAACTTCTCAGTGATGAAATCGGCATAGGGATTGAACTCATTCAGACCGAGGCCAATGTCGGCAGATACAATGTGGACATTCTCGCACAAGAGGAGAATACCGGTCGGAAAATCATTATCGAAAACCAACTGGAAACAACCGACCATACCCACCTAGGCCAGTTAATCACCTATGCCGCCGGTATTGAGGCGGAATACATAATCTGGCTCGTTCGCGCGGCTAGGGAGGAACACCTCCAGGCCGTTGACTGGCTGAATGAGCACACGGATGATAAACTCAATTTCTTCATCGTGGTCGTTGAACTGTGGCAGATCGACAATTCTGCTCCCGCCGTAAAGTTCGATGTGGTATCACGGCCAAACGATTGGAAGAAAACTGTTCATGGTTCTCCTTCCAATGGAGAGCAAACTGAAACCAGGGTGAGACAACTCTACTTCTGGCAACGGCTACGCGATTTCGTGGCAAATAAATATCCAGAATTGAAATTGAGAAAGCCTGCGGCTCAACACTGGTATGACGTCTCGATTGGTCGTTCAGATTGTCACGCGACCCTTACAGTTTTGTCCCGGGAAGACAAGGTCGGTTGCGAGCTGTACATACAGGGATCAAAAGAGCTATTTCATGAACTTCTCAAATCAAAAGACGCAATTGAGAGGGAACTCGGACTTGTCGGCAAAATTGACTGGATGGAACTACCCGAGCGCAAAGCCAGTCGCATTCGCACATACGCACAATTCAACTTCGACGATGAGGCAACGTGGGATGAGTCCTTCAAGTGGCTTGCCGAAACATGTATCAAGTTCAAGAAAGTGTTCGCAAAAAATTGGAACCCAATTGCATAACGAGAGAGTTAGCCAGCCAACCCGCTCTTGATTATCCACCGCTTCGCCTTCATTTCAAATCGCGGCAGTGTCCCGGTAGCTGCGACCACGATGGGAACGCGGAGATTGAAGGCGGTGTGCAATGCGTCTTGGATTTGTTTGACTAGATTTTTTTCATCCGTCCCCTGCCCTTTCATTTCAATCTGCAAAACCATTTCGGCCATGCTGCGCGAAATGTCCACGGCCACTTGATATTCCGCGATTTCGCTGAAGCGCGACATGATGTCTTCAACGGCGCTGGGATAGACGTTGACGCCGCGCACGATGACCATGTCGTCGGTGCGACCCAAAATACCGCCCTGAAGAAGTGATGAGTGATGAGTGGAGAGTGGAGAGTGAAATGGGCGGACCAGGTCGCCGGTGCGGTAACGCAACAAAGGCGAGCCGGTGCGGTTCAATGTGGTCAGGATCAGTTCGCCGGTTTCGCCGGATTTTACGGGAGCGCCGCTTGAGTCAATGACTTCGGCGTAATAGGCGGATTCCATGATTTGCAGGACGCCGGGTTGATCAGGACATTCGTGGGTCACCGGGCCGGTTTCGGTCATGCCGTGGTGATCGAAAATTCTGGTGCCGGGCCACAGTTTTTCCAGGCGTTCGCGCGTGGCGGGAATACTGCCGCCGGGTTCGCCCGCGACGATGATGGTTTTTATCTTGCCGGGGTGAAGTTGTGTTTTCTCTTTGGTGGCGACTTCGGCGAGGCGCAAGGCGTAACTCGGCGTGCAACAGAGCACGGTCACTTCGTTATCTACGATCGCGCGCAGTCGGGCCTCAGTGCCAAGTCCGCCGCCCGGCAGGCAGAGGCAGCCGAGTTGTTGCGCGGCATCGAAGGCCAGCCAAAAACCGATGAACGGCCCGAACGAAAAAGCGAAATAAACGCGATCACCCCGCCCCACTCCAGCGGCGAGATAGACTTGTTTCCAGCTTTCGATCATAGCCCCCCAACTCTCGGGCGTGTCGAGCCAGCGCAACGGTTTGCTGGTGGTGCCGCTGGTTTGGTGGAAGCGGGTGTATTGATCGAGCGCGAACGTCAGGTTGGTGCCAAAGGGCGGATGCTGCTGCTGATCGGCGACGAGTTCCTGCTTGGTGGTAAAGGGAAAGCGTTTGGAAAAATCTTCCAAGCTGGCGATGGCCGGGTTGATGCCGGCAAGTTTTTGTTGATAGAACCGGTTGGCCGGCAAAATCGCGGCGAGCAATCGGCGCAACTGCGCGAGTTGCTGCGACTCGATAACTTCGCGGGTGGCCATTATGGCTGCACGGGTTTGTCCGGAGCAGCGACTTGAACCACTGGAGCTTTTTTGGCCGGGCTAGACGGGTTGTATAATGAAACAAGGCAGCCGCCGGTGGCCGCGAGGAGAATCCCCACAAAGAACAACGGGTTGATGCTCGAAACACCACCTTCAGGGGGATGCATCCAGATGGAATAAAGAGCGCTGATCACCGGTGCTCCGGCAAAAACAATGGACATGACAACGGGCGGGACGCCTTTCGCTCCAAAAGCCAACAGCACGCAAAAAGCTCCAGCCGCGCCCATGATTCCGGCGATGAGCGACCAGGCGATGCCTTTAGCTGGAAATTGCATCGTGGCCCCTTTGAGCAGGAGCATGGCCAGCGGGGCCAGGACAGCCGTCAAGAAATAGGCCAGACCGACGAAAAGGAAAGCCTTGTACCGCCCGTTCACGGGATCGGCCATGCCCATTTGTCCGGTATGAAGGAAAGCCCCATACACACCCCACGAAACGACGGTCATCAGCGCAAATATTAGCCAGTTCATAATTAATATAATTAAAAGACCACGCAGCTTAGCCATGAGCGAAAGGCAATTCAATGCTTTATGATTTTCATTCTGAAGAGGGCAACTGCCACCCCCACCGTGAAAAGTGCGTGAATTTCACACACCTCCTATATCAACCTGACGGCTGCCTTACGCCACCTGACGGGTAACCTTACGGGTCCGACCTCAATAAAACCCAATGTTTATGCGGTTCCTTACGGCCTGACGGCTTTTTCCACCCCAAGTATGTATATGCCGCCTCCTGACCTTTTTTGGCTGGCCATGAATGTGTCTTAACCGTATTTGGCGCAGGCTTTGCCTGTTTGTTTAAAACGAATTTTACGGTAGGTTGGTACGTCTAAATATTGTGCGACATATCATTTACATTCTTTTTGCGGTGGTGCTTGTCACCGGCTGCGCCACTTCCAACATCGAATCGCGCAAGAAGGAACGCCTCTCTGCTTTCAACACGCTGCCGCCGGAACAACAGCAATTGGTCAACGCCGGACAGATCCGCATCGGCATGACGGAAGACGCCGTTTACATCGCCATCGGTCGGCCCGATCAGATTGTGCAAAGTCAAACCGGCGCCGGTCTGCAAACGACGTGGATTTACATGGGAGAATTTGTGCAGGAAGTGCAAGTCATCCACCGACGCTATCTGGCGCGGGAATATTACCCGCAGAGTTACGTCGGCATGGAGGTGAATTTTACGGATGGCAAGGTGGCGACGTGGCGGACGATGCCGAGGCCGGGGAATTGATTACCGCGGAGTGCGACTGTCCCCAGTCGCAGCAAGGTTGCGCGGACGAAAGACGTGAAAAATTCAAAGCGGCTCGTTCGGAAGATTATCCTTGGTAAATTCTAACGGCGGATCGCTTGTCACGCTGCTGCGACTGAGGACAGTCGCACTCCGACAAATCACACCAGTAACTCCGCTGGTGCCACTTGAATTTTATCCGCAATGCTTGGCGGAATGGAACAGGCGCTCATTTTTCCATCTTCCCCCATCGCCACACTGACGACCGTTAATTTCCCACGCGCCACTTCCATGACCGGAGTGGCGTTGAGTTTGCTGAATTTAAAGAGGTAGGAAATGGATTTCGACCGCTTCTCACTGACCAAGAGATGGATTTCCACTTCGTCTTCGAAGCGCAGGGGCAATTTAAAATCACACTCGGCATGAACACGCGGCCAGCCGACGGAGGGATCGTTCTTGTCCCGGGCGATGGACAGGCCCAGCGAACGGAAATAGGCGTGCTCAGCCGTTTCCATGTACCGGAAAAAATTCGAATAGTGCATGATGCCGGCCATGTCCGTATCGGAGAATTCCACGCGGCGGATGGCTTTGAATTCGTAAGACATGGGAGGAATTTACGGTTTACGATTTACGATTGACGAGCTTAAAGTTTTGCACGGCTGCGGAATAAACGTTGGCGATTTGTTCAGCCATGGTCTTGGCGTTGAATCGGGCAAAGACGGCTTTCTGGCCTGCTTCACCCAAGGCGCGGGCATGGGCCGGGTCAGCCAGCAATTTTTCAATGGCATCCGCCAGCGCGACCGGGTCGCCGGGCTGGCACAGCACGCCGCCGCCGGTGCTGGCCAAGAGTTCGGGAAAACCGGCGGTATCGGGCTGAACCACGGGAACACCCGCCGCCATCGCTTCAATGACATACAATCCGAACGCTTCGCCATAAAGCGCCGGGGCAGAAAAAACGGTCAGGGATTTCAGAAATTCGATTTTTTCCGCGCGATCGGTATTGGGATGAAACTCGACGTCGCCTAAAACTTTTCGCGCTTCGAGTCGTTGTTTCAACACATTGACCACCGGTTCATCCGCCGGGCCGCAACTGCCGCCGATCTTTAATTTTAGATTCCGTCCGCGTTCCCGAAGCAACAGGTAAGCCTCGACCAAATCATTCAGCCCCTTTTCCGGACACATCCGCGCAAAATAGCCGAGCACCGGCGGGCTTTGAACTTTGAACTTTGAACCTTGAACTAACTCATACCCATTCAGGTGGATTCCATTCGGCACCACTCGCAATTTATCCGCTGAAAAACTTAACCGCTTTCGCATCAGCTCGCCAAAATAATGACTCGGCGCAATAAACATATCCACCTCGGCAGCCCGCTCGGAAAGGGTTTGCCAGGCCAGGGCGCGGCAATCTTCCGTCAGACTGTCCAAAAACCAATCCTCACCCTGGAGCGAGCAAACCACTGGAACGTGCAATTCCGATTTGAGCCGACGTGCCATCCCTGTCAACAACGCATTGGACAGACAGATCAAGTCCGGCTTTTGCGTTTTCAGCCAGACGATCAACTCCTCCAATTCCCGCGCCTGATTCCCCTGCTCTCCCCGCAAAATCGAAAGCGTCATGTCGCCCAGATCTTGCGCGCGCGTTTTCCCGGCGGAACCGGCGGCCAGATTCAGGAGCTTGGGCGAGGCCAGCAAATTGCGGAGCCAGTCGGGTGATTTGCGGAAGATCGGTAATTTCTGTTGCAGATAGACATTGATGCCGCTGAAAAAATTCGGCGTCCCGGCGCTCTGATCTTCTTCGTCCAACGTCAACGGCAGGTAAAGCGGAATCATCAGGACGTCGTGGCCCAACTTGCGCAAGTCCGCCACCAGCGCGTTATCGCGCATGCACGCCCCGCAAAACATCTTTCCGGCACCGGGTGTGATTTGAATGATGTTCATTGCGTCGTGCGTCAGAGGTAACACGCCATGTACTTCCGTTCAACTCTGCAACAAAGGCTCGCCTAACGGCAAATCGTCGGGCAGTGGCACAAATTCCCGGATTTGTTTCCATAACACGGAAAAATCCTTGTTCACATCGCCACTCAAACAATCCGTCACTGAACCAACGGCGTCCGGATATTTGTTGGTCAACTCGCGAAAGCTGAATTTAGGATCGTAAAAGGCATAGACCAGTTTGCGCATGTTCTCCACGCCTTCACGCATATAGCGGCCATATTCGGTAAATTGCGCAGATGAGAAATCCTTTTTCACAAGAGCCTCATGCACCAAATCTCCCGCCGTCACTCCACTTTTCAACGCCAGCATGACGCCGGAGGAAAATACCGGATCGAGAAAAGCAAAGGCATCGCCCACCAGCAACAACCCATTGGTGCCGCAATGCTTCGAGTGATGTGTATATTCACTGGTCAGATAATATTGGCCGGTGGACTGGCCGATGGCCAGGTGTTGTTTAATCCACTGGTTCTGTTCGATCTCACGCTTGAAGATGGCTTCGGGCGCTTTGACGCCGTCGCGTGTCAGATATTTTCCTTCTGCCACCACGCCGACGCTGATCATGTCGTTGTGCTGCGGGATGTACCAGAACCAACCTTTTTCGGGAACGTAAGCCACGGTGGTCGCGCCTTCTTCAATTCCCTGATCGCGTTGTGCGCCTTTGTAATAAGTCCAGACGGCGATTTTATTTAGGTAGGGATCTTTCACGCGCCAATTGTTACGCACGGCGGTGAAGGCTTCCTTGCCGGTGCAATCCAGCGTGATCGGGGCGCGATATTCTTTCACATCTCCGCCGTTGGTCTGGGCTCGCGCTCCGACTACTTTATTACCTTCCCAAATCAATTCTTTAACCGTGGTCTCCTCGATGATGTTCGCCCCTTTTGCGCGGGCATTGTCCATCAGCATCTGGTCGAACTCGGAGCGCAACACCTGCCACGTCTGCGCCACGGTCTCCTTGTCGTAACGGTCGAAGAAATAAAACGGCTGACTGGCCCGGCCCGATGGTGAAACGAATTGGACACTGTATTTTTTGACGAAGGCCGACTTCCGCATCTTGTCAATCAAACCCAACCTCTGCAACGGCTGAAAGGTAAACGGCAGCAGCGATTCGCCGATGTGATAACGGGGAAATTTTTCGCGCTCCAGCACGGTGACATTATGTCCGTATTCCGCCAAAACAGCCGCAGCGGACGATCCCGCCGGTCCGGCGCCGATAATTAAAACATCAGGGTTGGTTTCGTTTTTCATTAAATATCAAGGAGGAAGAATTTCTACAATTTCCGCCAACGGCCGATCCCATTGATCCACCAGCGTATTCCGTCGGCCAAACAGAAAATGAGTGCCACTAAGTTTCAAAGCAGCGCCAATCACTGCATCCGATTCTACCCGCAAATACGCGCTGGGACGGCTGGAAAAAGTCACCTTATGCTCGCTCAAGATTCGCCCCAACGGACTGCGTTCATTTAAAATCTCCTGCTGCGCCTCCTGCGGAAACAGATCGAGAATGATTTTAATCGCGCCGAATTCCACCGGCTTGAGTGACCCGTCCAACACCAGCACCACCTCGCGAAAATATTCATTGTCCGTCGTGTGCAGGGCCAATGCTTCGATGTGAATTTTGCTGCCGTGGAACTTTTCCAGCGTCGAAGTCATGTCCGATCGGTGGACCAGCAATGAATGATAAGGCGCAGGGACTTCATCCGCTTCGATTCGGCCAATCGCCGGCAACGGCAACTTTCGCGCCGCATAAAATTCGTCCAGCGGATAGATATCGGAAAACGCCGGGCGCGGGGCGAACGGGCTTAAGACCGGATGAATGGCACTCTCAGGCATAACGCGCGTTCTTGTGTTCCGGCAGGAAAAATTCGTGCAGCAAGCGATCTACTTGCAGCAGGCCATCGCGATTCAGTTTAACTTTGTCCCCTTCCACCTCGCCAAATCCCCAGTCATGCAGCGTGCGCAATGGCTCGGCAAAACGCACCCGCACATCCACCCCGAATTTCTTCTGAAAATAATCGCAACTGACTTGCCCCAATTTCAGTTGCAGCACAAATTCACGAATCAACCGTTCATCCTCCGTCGGCGTCAATGCCCGAAAGACCGGCAGTTTCCCCTCGTGAATCGCCTTCACGTACGTCTCAAAATCATGCTGGTTCTGATAATGCGTTCCCTGAATGTGTCCGAACGAGGCCACGCCCAACCCCAACAAATCCGCACCCGCCCATAACCGATCGCGATAAACAAACTTTGTCTTCTCTTTGCTCTTCACCGCCGTGTAAGCGCTTCCCACGGTGTAGCCGGCCTTCTCCAATTCTCCAAACGCATACGCCACCCAAGCCCGTTTCACTTCCCAATCCGCCACCGGCGCAACCAGTTTTCCCGCAGCCTTCATTTCTTTGTAAATGCCGGTGTTATACGGAATCTCCATCTGATAAATCGTTACACTGTCCGGCGACATCTCGATCGTCTTGCGCACACATTCTTTCCAATTGGCGTCCGTTTCCTCCACCATCCCGGCGATCAGATCAATATTGATCTGTGGAAAGCCCAACTCCCGCGCATAATGATAAGCCCGCGCAATCTCCTTGCTGTGATGCGCCCGGCCATTGATCTCCAAAATATGATCATCAAAATTCTCCACCCCAAGACTCAACCGCGTCACCCCCATCTCCCGGATGGCCGCCAGCTTATGACAGGTCAACGTCCCCGGCTCACATTCGAAAGTGACCTCCTCCACGCCTTCCCAGGAAATCAGCTTCTTCATCCCATCAGTCAAATACTTCAACTGATCCACCGACAGGTACGACGGTGTCCCGCCGCCAAAATAAACAAAACTCGCCTTGCGCCCGCCGATCACCGGCTTGCCCGCATACAGCGCCATTTCCTTCAACGCCGCATCAATATATCCACGGATCGCCGTCGAATCCTTGTCCGTATAAACCTTGAAATAACAGAAATGACAACGCTTGCGGCAAAAAGGGATATGCAGATAAACCCCTAGTGGCGTGTTCGGTTTGGGTGGCCGCTCCATCGCCGCCAAGACCTCGTCGGCCAACTCCGGTTTCCAGAAGGAAAAGGGCGGATAATTCGAGACGAAATAATTGCCGACCGTGGTCTGCTTTTCCATCGGCGGCGCGGGTTGCACAATAGTAGCACTCATCTTGTCGCGAAGAAACATTCTCCGCTAAACATTACCTTCGCCCGTCCGCGCAATTTTGGCAAACAAATTAATACCTACACGTATTATTTCTACCCCCCGCTCAAATCCATCATCACTGGTGTTTTTCTAAAAAAGTTTGTCTTCCAGCCGGTATAGATGATGCCAGCGAGACACCAGATGCCGCCGACCACCTTGGCCGGAGTTGGCAGGCTGATCCAAAGTGAGAGACAAAATACAAAAGCCAGCCCCGGCAAAATAATATCCAAAAACCAGTTCCGTTTATGACCGGCAGGCGGACGGAAGAAAAACTCACGGATCACAGCGGCATTCACCCCCATGAAAGCGATGAACGCGCCAAAATTGACCAGCGACGCCGCTTTTTCGTAATTGAGCGAAAGCGCGCCGGTCAGCGAGATGATCCCGATCAGCCAGATATTCCTGACCGGATTATTGTGCTGGTCCAGCTTGGCGAAAAACCTGGGCAGCGCACTGTCCCGCCCCATGCCGAATAAAATCCGCGCCGCCCCAACCTGCCCTGTCAGGGCACTGCCAAGGCAGGCAATAGCCATGGTCAGAGTGAACGCGGGAAACAGAAATTTCCCGCCGATCAACTTGCAGACATCAAAGAAAGCAGCATCCGGATCAGTGAATTTGGTATAGTCCGGCCAGACGCGCTGGGCCAGATAGGTCTGCAAAGCCACGCATAAACCAATGATCAAACAGACCAGCACGATGGCCGGCGGCACGGTGCGCTTGGGATCCTTGACGTCCTCAGACAACGTGGTGATGCCATCAAAACCGATGTAGGTGAGGGCCGCCAGCGATGTGGCCGTGCAAGTCGCGTGGAAATCAAAGGTTTTGGGATTATAAATTGGTTCAATTGACAGCAACCCGGCCCAGCCCTGGTTCGTCCACAAGTATCGGATGGCATCCACCACGAAAACCGCGATGACCGCGAACATGATAACCGTCAAAATCACATTGGCGCTCGCGGTCCATTTGATTCCGCGCAGATTCAGAAAAGTCGCCAGCACAGCAAATAATACGATCCAAATGAACGACGCCTGCAATTCCGTGGCGAAGTGAACGCCCAGCGAATTCGCCACATTAGTGCTCCATCCCGGAAAAAAACCGTCCACGAATTGGTGCATGCTGATGGCCCCGTAAACCACACTGACAATGGGGATGACCAGATAATCCAGAAACATCGCCCACCCCGCGATAAAACCGAGGTACGGATTCAACCCCCGGCCAACGTAAGTATAGGCCGAGCCCGCCTCCGGATACAAACCGGCCATGCGGCCATAACTGACCGCCGTCAGCATCATGGCCACCAGGGCAAAAAGAATTGTCGTCGTCACGTGACCGAACGATTTTTGGTCTGATATTCCAAATATGCCCACCGCGCCGACCGGCTGGATCAGCACGATGCCGTAGAGAATAAGGTCACGCATACCCAGCACGCGGCGGAGGCGCGGAGCGGAACCGCTGGCGGCAGTCGAGGAAGTCGGCGGGGGCGTGTCGGACATCATATTCTTGCCGCATGGATAAAACACATCGGATGAATTTCGTCAACGAACTTCATGGCCGCAAAATACAATTGGGCGCAGCTTAGTTTTTGAGCGCCTCTCATTAACACCGGGTTTCAACCCGGTGGCTAGGCGGGCGTGGTATGAAAAAACCGTTTCAACGGTTTGGAGCGCATTGGCAAACAGTTAAAACCGTTAAAATCTCATCTTCGCCCGCCTTCACCGGGTTGAAACCCGGTGTTAATGAGATTTCCAAAGGCCAAGACTACTTCCCATCCAGGCAATTGCGCACCACTTCCGCCACAAGCTTGGGCAGAAACGGTTTTTGCAGGAAAGTGATGGACTTGGCCACCATATCGGTGCTGACCAATTGCGCGCTGTAACCGCTCATGATGATGATCTTCAAATCCGGTTTCCGTTGACGGACTGCTTCCGCCAATTCCAGGCCGTTCATCCCGCCGGGCATCACCATGTCGGTCAACAGCAGGTCGATTTTTTTATGGTGCTCTTCCCATACTTTCAAAGCGGATTGGCCCGATTCAGCGCTGAAGATGGTGTAGCCATAAAATTCCAGCGCCCGCTGACAAATATCGCGCACGCTGGGTTCATCCTCCACCAGCAAAACCGTCTCGTGCCCGGGATGCAAGGGCGCAGTGACTGTCTCCGTTTCCACCTTCTTAGGCTCCTCTGATCCGGGAAAGAAAATCTGAAAGGCCGTACCCTGGCCGAGTTCACTCCGAACCTCAACCCAACCTTTGTGCTGCTCAATGATGCCATAAACCGTGGCCAGGCCGAGCCCCGTCCCCTTGCCCACATCTTTCGTCGTGAAAAACGGTTCAAAAATGCGCGGCAAAATTTCCGGTTTGATGCCACTGCCCGAATCCTGCACCAGCAAAGTGACAAAACGGCCTTCCCTCGCTCCGGCCTGTCGTTCGGTATGCGCCTGATCCACGGTTTCCATTTTAGTGGTTAACGTCAGGGTTCCGCCTTTGGGCATGGCATCACGCGCGTTGATCACCAGATTCATCACCACCTGTTCAATCATACCAGTATCTCCATTGATTCGGGGCAGATTCGGCGCAAAATTAGCCTGGATCTGGACGTGTTCGCCCAGGATGCGCTGCAACATTTTCGTCAGGCCGCCAATCGTTTCATTCAGATCCAGCGGATGCACGTGCATGGCCTGCTGGCGGCTGAAGGTCAGCAGTTGCCGGGTCAAAGCCGCCGCGCGCCCGGCCGCCGCGGCGATGTCGTTCAGATAACCTTTGCCGTCAGCGGAAAGACTTTTTTCCTCCCACAACAGCATTTCCACATTGCCGCCCATGATGGTGAGCAAATTATTGAAGTCATGAGCCACGCCCCCGGCCAACTGCCCGATCGCCTCCATTTTCTGGGCTTGGC
>CAIYOY010000276.1 GCA_903927905.1 uncultured Verrucomicrobiales bacterium
TATTTGCGCGGGTGTGTTGCCATGCTGTCGGAGCAAATGAATGTACCTTTTTTGAATTTAGCGGCCCAATATCAG
Source organism: uncultured Verrucomicrobiales bacterium (assembly GCA_903927905.1). Taxonomy (GTDB): domain Bacteria; phylum Verrucomicrobiota; class Verrucomicrobiia; order Limisphaerales; family Palsa-1400; genus CAIYOY01. The sequence continues at coordinate 76 of CAIYOY010000276.1, forward strand.
GCGTTGCAAAAAGAATTATTGCCCGCCGTGGAAAAAGCTTTGGTCAGCGGGCACTATATCCTTGGCCCGAATGTGACCGCGCTCGAACAGGAAGTGGCGGCTTATACCGGCACGAAGTTTGGTCTTGGGGTCAATTCAGGCTCTGACGCGTTGACGCTTGCCCTGCGCGCCCTCGACATTGGTCCCGGCGATGAAGTGATCACAACACCGTTCACCTATATCGCGCCGGCGGAATCCATCTATCAGGTTGGCGCGAAAATCGTTTTTGCGGATATTTTGCCGGACACGTTTCAACTCGATCCTGCGCAAGTCGCCAAAAAAATTACGGCCAAAACCAAGGCCATCATTCCCGTACACCTGTTTGGCCAGGCATCGGCCCTGGGAGAGATCCAGGAGCTCACGACCAAACACGGCATTCACATCATCGAAGATTGCGCGCAGGCTATCGGGGCATCGTACCAAGGCAAGCCGGTCGGCGGTTTCGGCCGGTTGGGCTGTTTCAGTTTTTATCCAACCAAAAATCTTGGGGCCGACGGCGACGGCGGCATGGTGGTGACGAACGAGGAAGCACTAGCCAAGAAGTTAAAGATGTTACGCGTGCATGGAATCGAGAAGCGTTATTTCCATGATCTGCACGGTTACAACAGCCGGCTGGATGAACTGCAAGCGGCGATTTTGCGGGTGAAACTGCCGCATCTGAAAAGCTGGAATGACCGTCGCGCCGCCATCGCCGCCCGCTATGATGCCGGTTTGAGGGGTTTGCCCATGCAATTGCCGAAAACCGCCGCCGGGAACGTGCATGTCTTTCATGTCTATGCGATTTTGACGGAGCAACGGGACGCGTTGCAGAAATTTTTGGCTGATAATGGGGTGCCGACCATCATTTACTATCCCGAACCGTTGCACTTGCAGAAAGTATATGCAGACCAAGGTTGGAAGCATGGGGATTTCCCTGTGGCCGAGGCAATTGCGAAGAAAATCCTGCCATTGCCGATGTATCCGGAGTTGACGGATGAGCAGGTGGACTACGTCATAGGGCAAATCCGGCGGTTCGCGTGATTGAGGGAACGGAGCGCGGGTCTGTGACCCGCAGCAGATCGCTTGGCAAGAGGCGTTTGCGTTAATCGGCGCGTCTTTGAAAATCAACCCGCTGCGGGTCACAGACCCGCGCTCCGCCAATCCTACCGATGGGGAACGCACTTTATTTAATTTAACTCTTGCGTGCGGAGCAATTCGTCGATACGTTTCGCGGCTCAATTGGGTGGGTTGGTAGCTCAGTTGGTAGAGCAGTGCCCTTTTAAGGCATTGGTCCGGGGTTCGAGTCCCCGCCAACCCACCATTTGTTTTCTTTCTGGGCTTTTCCCCATCAATATTGCGCCACTTGGCCCAACAGGGCCGCACGGCGCGCTCCAGTGGTGCGCGGCAGATTTCCAGGCTTCCCCGTCATCCGCAAATAGGCCAGCAAGGCAAAGGCGGCGGGTTCGATGGCTTGGACCGGCCAGCCAAGGGTAACGCTGGAGATCACTTTGCTTTCAGGGAATTGCCGGGCGATGGCTTTGACCAGAACTGGATTGGCCGCACCGCCGCCGACCAGGATGATTTTTTCGGGCACGGAACGAAGGTGCAATCGGAAATTCAAGGCCACGGAACGGGCGGTGAATTCGGTGAAGGTGGCGAGGACGTCAAAGCGGGAGAGCGGTTTCTTGCCTTTGTAGGAGACGAGGTGACGAGACTCTAATTTTTGTCTTGTTTCCGATCGAGTTAGAGTCTCGTTACCTCGACTGCTACAATCTAAAGGATGGCCCATCTGGCTCATCGCTTGATTGAAA
>CAIYOY010000277.1 GCA_903927905.1 uncultured Verrucomicrobiales bacterium
ACGTGCTGCGCCTCACAGAGGCGCGCTCCGTTCATAAAATAATTTTAAAATTCCGGTTGACACCAATCATCAACTGTCATACTGTCCTATGACAGATGACGACGTTTCGCATAGATTTTAAATCGGGCAAGGCGGTTTATTTGCAACTGGTGGATCAGATCCGGTATGCCGCCGCGTCGGGGGCGTTGCGTCCGGGTGAGCCGTTGCCTTCGATCCGTCCGCTGGCGGAAGAATTGCGGTTGAATCGGAACACGGTTGCGAAGGCTTATACAGAATTGGAAAGCCAGGGAGTGATCGAGACGATTCCAGGGAAGGGATGTTTTTTAAAGGAGAACCAAAGCCAATTTACCAAGCAGGCGCGGCATGCGATTTTGACCAAAGAGATTGATCAGGCACTGGTCACGGCCCATCAGTTGCAGGTGGATAACAAGGCTTTTCTCGCGCTCGTGCAGGAGCGCGTGGATTATTTCAGCAGTAAAAACGCAAATAGCAAGGAGGGGAAATGAAAAACGAACAATCAAAAGGCGCAGAGAAGTTAGTGAAAAGCTCGACCTCACCCCGGCCCTCCTCCAAGGAGAGGGAGAATCGCATCCAGCGCTTGGCATATTTATGCCCTCGGTTTTAAAGGGGCTTACTACAATTAGACGAGATTGAACATTGAACTAAGGAAAGTTATGAATAATCAAACTCCAGCAATCGAACTTAAAAAACTAACCCGCCGGTACGGAAAGCTCGACGCCGTCAATGGCTTGAGCCTCTCGGTCAAGCCGGGCAAGTGTTATGGTTTTTTTGGACGCAATGGCGCGGGAAAGACGACCACGATCAAATGTTTGCTCAATCTGCTCCAGCCAACGAATGGAACGGTACGAGTATTCGGGCTCGATCCGCAGAAGGAGGAGGTCGCGGTGAAATCGCGCCTGGCTTATGTGCCGGATGCGGTGGCGTTTTATCCTTGGATGACGGTGCGGGACACGTTGAATTATCTGGCGTCGTTTCGGGCGGAATGGAATGGAGCCATCGAGGCGGATTTGCTCTCGCGTTTTGGTTTGGACGAGAAGAAGAAAACTTCATCGCTATCCAAGGGGCAGCGGACGCAACTGGCGTTGATCAGCGCGATTTGTCCGGAGCCGGAATTGCTGGTGCTGGACGAACCGACTTCTGGACTGGATCCGATCGTGCGACGGGAATTTATCGAGACGGTGATCGGCGCGTATCAATCGGGCGGGGATGGAAACCGGACGGTCTTTGTTTCGACGCATTTGATTTCTGAATTTGAGGGGTTGATCGATGAATTCACCATCATTGACGAGGGGAAGGAAATTCTTTCGATGGAAGCGGACGGGGCGCGGGATCACTTCAAGAAAATCCGCGCGCGTTTCGCCCATTCGCCGCCGCCGATCAAGCTGCCCGGCGCACTGGATGTCCGGCAGTCGGGGCGCGAACTGGAATTGATCGGCAACGGGAACAGCGAGGAGCTGCAGGAAATTCTCCGCTCATATCATCCGGAAGATCTGCGGTGTGAATCGCTGACTTTGGAGGAAATTTTCATCGCGTCGAAAACTTTGGCCCAAAAAACGTTATGAGCGCATTGCTTCGCAAAGAAATTCGACTGCTATTCCCAGCATGGGCCGGGGCATTGGCTGCGGTCATATTGTCGGTCTTGCAGAGCGATGATAATATGTTCGAAGGTTGGGCGCTGTGTAGTTTTGGGGCTGGAGCTTTATTGATTAGCTTGGTCCCACTCGGGCAAGAAATCAATTTGGGAACCTGGTCAATGCTCTTGGTTCAGCCGCGATCGCGGTCGGTGTTATGGTGGACAAAGGTGGGGTTGACTTTCGTGGCACTGTCAACCCTGTGGCTATTTTACGTCGGATGCTGGCACCTTCGCATTAATGCATTGGCCCATTCTGTCTCCACTGACTTTTATGCGAAGAAAGTCCATCTGAGTGCGATTTTGGCAATTCTGGCGATGTCCGGCGGTCTTTGGACCGTTTTGGTTTTCAGGCAAGTGATTTCGGCGTTATGGGTCACGTTACTCGCACCAGTGGTGATTTGCATCGTGTTGATTTCCGCCCGTGAGTCATCAACTCAGACGGTCGAAACGGCAATGATCGTATATTCCGCCACAGGATTCTTGTGGGCATGCTGGTATTTTAACCGGGCGCAAGTGGTGGGATGGATGGGGGGAGAAGTTTCGGTGTCCGGGTGGTTGGACCGGTTAAAGTTTGGCTCGGCTCGGACTCATCCGGTATTGGCCCTGTTCCGCAAGGAATTGGGGTTGCAGCAAGCCACCATCCTTTTGACGGGCGGCTTGCTGCTTCTCCATTTGCTTTCCTTCCTACGAGCAGCGATGGTGGCGAATCCCAACGATCAGGCTGGCGATACGATGGCGGTGGCGATGGAGGTTTTGTGGCGGTGGGTTACTCCGGCTGTGGTGGGCTGCGTGGCGATTGCGGAAGAGCGGAAGTTGAAAGTGTTGACAGGGTCATTATGTTTGCCGGTCTCCGTTCGGATGCAATTTTTTGTCAAACTAGCGGTGGTTTTGGGGGTAGCGCTGGTCTTGGGTATGGGCATGCCTCTCGTGCTGGGTAAAGTGGCTAATGCTTTGGGCCATGGGAACCAAGCCGCTTCGGAATTTGCCAGTGAGTTCTCGATTTTGAAGGTGATGATCGTTGCGGTGATTTGTCTTTACGCCTCCAGCCTGGCGCAGAGCACGATGCTGGCGTTGGGTTTCGCCATTCTGTTGCCATTGATTTTTGCCGAATGGTGGAATTTTTTGACGCGTGGTTATTTTTTCAGCCAACGAATGGTTGAGAATATATATTTACCGGTCTTGGGTGTAAATTTGATCTGGATGGCGTATGACAATTTTCACCAAATCCATTTCACCTGGAAGGTCATTTTACGAAATGTGATCCGATTTATTCAGGTCTGGTTGATTGTCATCGTGCTGGGCAGCTTGGCTTACAATCGAATCTGGGAATATGTCACGGGCTGGGAAGCGCCGCATCGCGCGGATGTTTTGAAAGGTCCAGTTAATTCGCAAATCTGGCGGCGTTCGCAATTATTGGCCGCATTGCTGCCGGATGGACGACTGTGGATGGCGCCGATTCTGAACTCCAATTCAACTGTTGCGCCGCATGGAATTCTTTTAAGCCAATCGAATTGGGTTTCGCTGGCCGTGCCCGATCACGGGATGGAAATCGGAGTTCAGGTGGATGGAACGCTGTGGAATATCGACATAAACACGAATCATCCAAATGAATACCAGGTCATCCAGCTCGGGCAGGATAAGGATTGGAAATCGGTATCGGGCATGACGTCGGAAGAGTCCTCGTTTCACGTTTTGGCTTTGAAAACTGACGGCAGTTTATGGGGTTGGGGCAGCAATAAGAAAAAGCAGTTGTGGCCTGATCTCGGAAAAAATGTAAAAAGTCCGACCCGCATCGGAACCGATACTGATTGGATTTCAGCTTTCGCCTGCGAGACAGGATGGTTCGCGGCAAAAAGGGACGGAACGGTTTGGGCGTGGGACAACTCGCCTCTGCCTCGGGGTATTGCGGAACTGGTTCGTTGTGAATTGAAGGGAACAAATTGGGTATCACTGAGCGGCGGTCGAGGGATAATTGTGGGAAGTCGCCCGGATGGGACTCGATGGGTGGATGGTTACCTGGATGATGGAAATTGGCTCGGCGGCAGAAATGTGAGTTCGGGAATTTCCTTCAGAGCCTCGTGTGCAAACGCAGTGATCCGCCATGACGGTTCGCTGGCAGTCTTTAACACCGAAGGTGAATGGGTTGCCAGCAGATACAAAGGCTGGCTGGCGGTTGATCATTACGAGAAGCCCGAGCGACAGATTTATTCGTTGGGGGCAGATGGCACAATTTGTTGCTGGGATGGGTTGAGGGATTGGTCGGACAAGCTGGGGTTGCGTGCGAGCCGAAGGCCACTGTTTAGTTTGAATGTCTTTGAATAGGCTGGATCAAATTCCCTTCAAAATAGTCTTCAACCGTTCCCAGCTTTCGTCGCGGGCTTTTTTGTTGGCGGCGTCGGGAGTGGGTTCTTCACCGGCGCGCATGAAGCCGTGGCCGGCGCCTTCGTATTTGACAGGCTCGTAGGTTTTGCCGGCGGCTTTCATCATGGTTTCCGATTTGGGAATGGTGGAGTCCACGCGGTTGTCGTTGCCGCCGTAGAAGCCATAGACCGGGCATTTGATTTTGGCGATGTCTTTGGCGTCTTCCGGACCGGTGCCATAGAAGACGAAGGCGGCTTTCAATTCAGGACGGTTGACGGCGAAGCGGAAGGATTGCGAACCGCCCCAGCAAAAACCGGCCACGGCGAGTTTGCCGTTGGCGGCGGGAAGTTTTTTGGCGTAATCGGCCACGGCATTGAGATCGGCGGTGACCTGGTTGGCGTTCAGTTTGTAAATCCCCTTGGTGGCGTCATCTACGCTGGCGTAGGCGTCGGTGTTGCCGCTGTTTGGGCCGGTGCCGGACAGGAGATCGGGCGCGATGGCGATGTAACCGGCGGCGGCAAATTCATCGGCGGCACTGCGGGCCCAATCGGTCAGGCCTTTGTTTTCATGGATGACGATGACGGTGGTGGCGGCATCTTTGACTTCGGGATAGACGACGAAGCAATGGACGATGCGGGAGCCGTGTTTGATGTCGGCCCATTCGCCGTGGCGCGGGGATTTGTCGAGTTTGGTCTTGGCCCAGTCTTGGGCATTGGCGGAGAGGCCGAGGGCGAGCAATAGTGTCAAAAGAATGGCTTTCATTTTCATACGGGATAACCTTTCCTCATGTCGGTGTAAGAAGCAACTGAGATTTACGAGATGCGATTTACGATTTACGCGATGGCGGTGATAGCCGGCCTGCTTGGTTGGCAGGCGGGGGCGAAGGAATTTGACGTGGTGATCCGGCATGGGACGATCTATGACGGCAGCGGAAAGAAGCCCGTGGTGGGTGATGTGGCGATCACCGGCGATTTTATTGCGGCCATGGGTAAATTTGATGGTCATGGCAAGACGGAGATTGAGGCCAAAGGAATGGCGGTGGCGCCGGGTTTTATCAATATGCTCAGTTGGGCGGATGAACCGCTCATGCACGACGGTCTTTCGCAAAGCGACATCCGGCAGGGTGTCACCCTCGAAGTCATGGGCGAAGGGGATTCGATGGGGCCGTTCAACGATAAAATGAAAAAGGCCCAGGTCGCGGAGCAAGGCGATATTAAATATCCCGTCGAATGGACCACCTTGGGTGAGTATCTTGATTATCTTGTCAAGCGTGGCGTGGCGCCAAATATCGCCTCCTTTGTCGGGGCCACCACCATCCGCGAAAACGTCATCGGCTATGCCGACCGTCCTCCCACTCCGGTGGAATTGGATCGGATGCGGGAATTGGTGCGTCAGGCGATGAAGGAGGGGGCGATGGGGGTGGGATCGTCGTTGATTTATGCGCCGGCATTTTATGCCAAGACCGATGAGTTGATAGAGCTTTGCAAGGTCGCTTCGGAATATCATGGGATGTATATTTCGCATATTCGCAGCGAGGGAAATCGTTTGCTCGAAGCGGCCGATGAACTTATTAAAATTTCGCGCGAAGCCAAAATTCCAGCAGAGTTTTATCATTTGAAAGCGGCGGGCAAGCCGAACTGGGAAAAGCTTGGGCCGCTCATCACCAAGATTGCCGATGCACGTCGGCAGGGGTTGCACATCACGGCCAACATGTACACCTACACTGCCGCAGAAACCGGTCTTGATGCCGCCATGCCGCCGTGGGTGCAGGAAGGCGGCCTGTATGAATGGATCAAGCGTTTGAAAGACCCCGCCATTCGTCAGCGTGTCAAAACCGAAATGGACACCTCGAGCGACAAGTGGGAAAATTTTTTCCTCGCCGCCGGTTCCCCGGATAAAATCATTCCCAGCGGTTTCAAAAGCGAAAAACTAAAACCGCTCACCGGCAAAACCCTTGCCGAAATCGCTAAAATGCGCCGCACATCCCCGGAGGAAACGGCCATGGACCTGGTCATCGAGGATGAAAACCGCGTGGAGACTGTCTATTTTCTGATGAGCGAAGAAAATGTCCGAAAAGAATTGAAGCTGCCGTGGGTCAGTTTTGGCTCGGACGCTGGCACTATGGCTCCAGAAGGTGTTTTTCTAAAATCGAATCCCCACCCGCGCGCGTACGGCAACTTCGCACGAGTCCTCGGAAAATATTCCCGGGATGAAAAGCTTATTCCGTTGGAGCAGGCTGTCCGCCGGTTAAGCGCATTGCCTGCTGAAAATTTGAAAATTAAAAGGCGTGGCCAGTTGAAAAAAGATTTCTTTGCCGACGTGGTGGTGTTTGATCCGGCCAAAGTTCAGGATCACGCGACCTTCGAGAAGCCGCATCAATACGCCACTGGTATGGTGGATGTATTTGTCAATGGCGTGCAGGTTTTGAAAAACGGCGAACATACTGGAGCGAAACCGGGACGGGTGGTGAGAGGGCCTGGGTGGCAAGGGTTGCAATAAGAGACTAATGTCTATTGACCAGTTTGATTTCTGACGTGGAGGATAAATTCCACCGGCGTCACCATTTGGACACCAAAAGGTTTTTCCAGATCCAGCAAATCACGGTCAATGGTGACAATCAACGTTGCTCCCGCACTCAATGCACAGGCCAGGTAACGGTCGTCTGTGAGATCGCGGCTGCGTTGCTTGCCCAGCGGGGCCGGTTCCACCATTCTGGCCGTGCGCAAAATAAAATCCAACATAGGCCTCGCGTCCACGCCGGGCTTTTTTTCGGCCAAAACTTCTGGAACGCGTTGGTCGTATTCCATCCAAATTTCGGGCGTGATGCAGAGTGTGACTTGACGGGCGGCAAACAGGTTCAGGCAGGAGCGCGGATTGCCGCCCCAGCCGATCCCGGAGATAATTACATTGCAGTCAAAGACGGCCAGAATCACTTGCGAGCCTTGGCTTTTTCCCTGGCCTTGTCCTCCGCCCGGCCCCGGCGCACGGATTCCACGATTTCCTGCTCGATTTCCGGCGTGATTAGATCGCTCGGCAGCTTGGCAACGATTTCCTGATATTCGCGGAGATTGGCCCCCATTTCCTCACGGGTCAGGGCGCGGAGTCCGGCACGGATCACATCGCTGGCATTGCCGTAGAAGCCCGAGCGGACTCGATCGTCAATGTATGACTTTAATTCTCCGGGCAAAGAGATGTTCATCGTTTTTGTTGCCATGCCAGGAATATAAGGCTTTAAACAAGAATTGGCAATCCTTGTTTTAGGTCGTTATTTCCGTTTAAAAACAATAATATGCTGACGGGGCAGGGGTTCGAGGGTTTCCACCCATTGCAACGGCAACATAGCAGCTTCTTTGCGAACCTGTGCTTCGGACATTTTATGGAGCAATTTGATCGGCACGTTGGGATCTTCCTTGCGATATTCCACCCAGACGACGCGACCGCCGGGTTTTAACGCGCGGCAGATGGAATCCATCATTTCGTAGGGATGATCGAATTCATGATAGACATCCACCATGAGGACGAGATCAAGGGATTTGGCCGGGAGTTTGGTGTCGGTGATGGTGCCGAGGACGGAAACAAAATTCGTGGTTTCATGTTCGACCATTTTCTTGGCCAGGATGTCTAACATCTCCTGTTGAATCTCCACGGCGTAGGCTTTGCCGGTGTTGCCAATCACCTTGGCCATGCGCCAAGTGAAATATCCGGTGCCAGCGCCAATATCCGCGACGGAGTCCCCGGGATGCAACTTCAAGGCGGTCATCAATAAATCCGGGCGTTCCTCTTCCATGCGTTCTGGACGTTCCAGCCAATCCGCGCCTTCGTGGCCCATGACGTGCGCGATTTCGCGGCCTTGGTAAAATTTTCCGATTCCGTTTGGGTCGTGTTCTTTCTGATAGGTATAACGTGATGATTCAGCGGTCGAATTGGTTTGCGCAACCAGCGATAGGGCCGCCGCCAGGAACGAAACTGTGAAGATCAATTTTGTGCGCATAGGGGAAGGTTAGCTCATAAAAAGAGGAGTGCGATATTTAAGTCGGGGCAGGGTCACAGGTGGGCACTTGGCACTCGCGCCATGTCTTTGTGATTGTCGTCTTTTGCACAGGGTAACGCTATTCCGGGCGGCGGGACGCACGCCCTCTACGTCCGGCGAGACGCCCGACGCCACATTCTTATTCGTTCATTGACATCGAATATCCACCTGGTTCATAACTTATTTTGATGATGAATCCAAACCGTGGGGAAAAGGACGCGCCGGAGGCCAGCCCGGCTGCGATCGCTCCCGATAAGATATTTATTCCCTGCAATCTGTGCGGTTCAACTGATGGTCACGAAATCAGAAACAAAGACCGGCACGGCGGGTATTTGCGCACGGTCATCTGTCGCCATTGCGGGTTGGTTTGGAGCGATCCGCGCCCGACGCCGGAGCAGGTGCGCGAATTTTATGCGCATGAATATCGGATGAATTATAAAGGAGTTTATCAACCTCAACCCAAGCACACCTATCGTTCGGGCAAGGTCGCGGTCAATCGTTGCCGTCGGCTGAAGCCGATGCTCAAGCCGGGCATGAAGATAATGGATGTCGGAGCCGGCAGCGGCGAGGTGGTTTATGTGTTGCAGGCGTTGGGTTGCGATGTTTCCGGTTTTGAACCGAATGAAGGTTATGCCAAGTATGCCTCGGATATTCTCGGCGTGAAGGTGACCCAGGGTTTTTATCAGGACACTTCCGTCCCGCCGGAGTCGCTGGACATGATCACGCTGTACCATGTGCTGGAACACATGGAAGATCCGTACGACGTGATGAAATGTCTGCGGCGTTGGTTGAAGCCGGGCGGTTATTTTTTGGTGGAAATCCCCAACGTGGAAGCCGTTTGCCAGCAGCCGCACACGCAATTTCATCGCGGTCACTTGCATCATTTCAATCAAGCGACCTTGCAGATGATGGGGCGGAAAGCGGGATTTACGGTGTCGAGTCATGACACTTCGACGGACGGCGGGAATATCTGGGCGATCTTTCAAAAATCCGATGTGACGCCACCCTCGGCCAAAGAATGTGAAATGCCGGCCAATTATGAACGGGTTGCGAAAATTCTGCGCGGCCACACGGGGTTCAAACATTTCTTCACGCCGCATCCGTATCAGCGGATATTCCGCAAATTGGCCGCCCGGTCGGAAGAGCAACGGAGTGTGCGGTTGCAACGGACGCCCAAAGAGGTGTTGGATGCGTTGATCGCGGAAGCGTTTCCGCGAACCTAGAAATCATCCTGCTACGCGGTAAATGGGGCCAGCAGCGGGATCGGTTCCTGTCTGTTCTTGCGATAGAAGAGAAAGTCGCGATCTGTGGTGCAGACCGTGACATCAAGGTGAATCTCTGCCAGACGAACAACGCAAGCGTCCGCGAAGTCCATCGGCGCGTCGGCGTAGCGGCTCAGGAGATTGCGAATTGGGGAGATTTGGCCAGCGAGCGAAACAGATCGGAAGAGCACACGTCT